>JABMRT010000106.1 GCA_013202295.1 Candidatus Zhuqueibacterota bacterium | reverse complement strand
CCTTCCTGAACAGCATCCGGGATGTGTAAGATATTTTCAGCTTTATCACTTTCGTTTTGCTCCAGAAATACTTTTCGTTTTATTCCAGGAAAACCGAGCGGTGATCCGATGGTCACAAATGTATGCACTTTGCAGTCCGGTGGCAGAGAGGAAAGCACATCGTATGCGATGATGGATCCCATGGAATGGGCGATCAGCATAATTTTGCGTTTTTTGTATTTCCTTAAAGTTTTTTTCAGTTGCTCCCGTATCAGTATTTTCCCTGGCGCGATCCGGTGACGTTTAACTTTCAATGATTCAAAATAATAGACTTCAAGATCTTTAAAGAATCGACGAATTAAGAAATCCCACAAAGTGTTTGCAGGTGATTTTCTCCGGCCTTTTAAAAAGATCAAATCAGTGAAGATATCAAATATCCGTAATCCTGATTTTCGTACCAGTCCCGGTTTTCGGCTAATCTCCTGCTTGGCAGGTTGATATGGTTCGTTCAGATAAAATGGATCAGTATCATCCTTGATTCGTTTGCTTAGTGGACGAGAGTAAAGAATGTCGGCCCAATAAACAAGGACAAATCGAAAGAAAGGCTTTTTTCTAGTAATGTGGGATAAACCTTCACGGATGGATTGTTTCCACCATTTTTGGAGCAGGATTTTAGATGGTTTATTTTGCAGACCATGGATACCAATTATAATGGGGCGCATATTGAAATCACTTTAACCGGTTCATGGATGCTCTTGAAAAACCTATATAGAGAACCAATATTCGCAAGCAGGCCGTCCAGATCAAGAGAAAACCAAAGATAATAAGCAGACAGCGTTGCAGCAAGGATGGATTATATTTTCGGAAGTATCTATAGAATCCCTGATGTGATTTCCATATCATCCGGGCCGGTCTGGTGTTAACGCTGGTTCCCCGGCGATGTGTTACCCTGGCAGTTGGGACAAACAGGATTGGCCATCCTTTCAGATGAAAACGCCTGCACCAGTCCACATCATTGAAAAAAATGGGGAAGCGTTCATCCATCAGGCCGACTTCCTCCAGCGCTTTCCTGCGAATAAAGAGGCAAGTGGCCTCCGGTTGATCCACGATCATTTCCGTCATATGATCGAAATCATCCATCTTCCAATCCGATTTGAAATATTGAGGAAGGATACGAGGAAGCCCGGTTAGTTCCAATAGCACATCCCCAATCTTAGGAAAACGGCGGCATGATGGCTGAATCGAGTTATCCAACAGGATCAATTGAGGGGCTGCTATTCCAATTTTCGGATTTGTTTCCAATTTATTTATCAGACCTTGAAGTGCTCCCGGATGGAGGATCGTATCGGGCCCCAGCACGCAAATGAATTCCCCCTGAGCGAGAATTAATCCTTGATTAATCGCAGCCGCGTATCCAATATTAAAATAATTCGAAATTAGGCGAATTGGATATGCAGGATTATCACTTACAAAAGACTGAATACGCCTACAGGTATCGTCTGATGATCTATTATCAATGAGCAATACTTCGATAGGCGTTTCTTGCCATGGAAAGGAGTTCAGCAGGGGTAGAATGTCCTGTGCGTTATTATGGGTGACAGTGATTAGAGAAATCATTTGCCTGCTTTTGTTGGACATGGTATCGAAAAAAACCGGATGAATAGGAGCTTCATCCGGTTATAAAAGTCCTTCAGCAGAATAGGCAACTCCCTATTCTAAAGGTGTTTCCAGGTTGCGCTTGAGCTCAGCAATCTTATCCTTATATCGTTGCTCATTCGGATTCTGTTCAAGCAATTCTTCGAAAACAACAAGGGCTTTATCGTATTGGCCTTGTGCTGCATAAATTTCACCCAATGTGGGGGTTACTATTTTTGGTGTCGATTTCTCCTCGATCTCGGTAGGTTCAATATTTTCTTCAGATGCGTCATCAGTTTCTTGTGTTTGCGTTTCAGCAGGTTGGGTCGCCTCGGCCTTTGGAACTTGAGCTTCTACAGGTAGGGGGGTAGCAGAGGTTTCAGGCTCTAGCGGTTTTTCTTTAGTTTCAGGTTTAGCTACGACAGGTTCTATGTCTTGATCCGTTTTTTCAAGATCTTCAACTGGGGGGAGATCTGGATCTGCTTTAATATCAAGATTCAGATCATCCGGTGTAAATGACTCTGTCTCATCAGTCTCTGCAGGTGTCATTTTAATTTTAGGGATTTTCTCTGGAACGATATCTTGTTTTATGATTTCCGGGATGACATATTCATCTTCTATGTGAGTTTCCTCAGGAGTGGTCTCTTCCTCCAGTGAAGCTATTTCTTGAATTTCCGGTTCCTTTTCTACGAGTATTGCCTCATCAGCAAGTTCCCATTCAAGAGCTGAATCACCAGTATCATTTTCTGATTGTGTGACAGATTCCTTAGAAAGTGTCTCCACTGCAGATTCGGAGCTATCAATCGGTTCAAGGCCCGAATCTTCATGCATGAGAGGTTCATCCTGCGGGTCGGATGCAGGTTCCTCCGCTTCAGAAACTACGGTGGCTTCATTGCTTTCACCGAACTCTATTTCTGGTATAACCGGAGTATCATCAATTGTTTCAGTCATTGTGACTGCTTCGGCAGATCCATCTTTAACTGATGAATCTGTTTCAGAATCCATGGCTTCAAGTGCGTCGAGTGCTTGTGCAAAGTCAGAACCATCCTCATCATTGTCCAGTATTGAATCAACATCCAAGATTTTCTCTGGTTGGATGCTTTTTGTTGAACTCTCTTCAGGTTCCACCGACTCTTCAATCTCTAATGGCACAATTACTTCAGAGATCTCAACTTCATCAGAGACCACTTCTTCTCCAATCTGGGTCTCTGGTGATTCAGATAACTGTTCGGGTGAGAGGAATTCAGCTGCGATTTCTTCCTCTGGAAAACCTTTCCCATCACCTTCCTCACCCTTAATAGTAAAGAACTCGGGTGTCTCAGAGATGACGGGCTCTTCCTGCTTTGAATGAGATTCGATACTGTTGTTCGTTTCCTCAACCGCAGATGCTTCGGGTTCATCCAATCCCAATTCAGAAAATGTTTCTACGGACTCGGATTCAAGTTTCAGGATTGGAACTACCTCTTCAGAAGCTGAAGTATCGGATTGTGAAATTTCGGTTTCAGGCTTGATCTCATCCGGAAAGACTTCTTTGATTTCATTCATCCAGTCAGAAATTTCAGAATCGATGGCTGCAGGATATTCAATTGATTCTTCCACCGGATCGGAATCAGGCTGATCGTTACCTTCTTCAACTAGCGATTCATCCAGCAATTCCAGAATGGATCGAACCTTTTCTTCCAAAGGATCAATTTGAATGATATCACGATAATGCGTGGCTGCCTTGTTTTCCCAGCCCAGTTTGCGCATTAAATCACCGAGAAGTTTATGTGCTGTTAAAAACTCCCGATCATGTGAGATGACCTGCTTGAGTGCAGATTCAGCGTTCTCATAATCCTCTGATAGAATGTAGGCTTTGGCAAGGATGTAATGGCCTGTGACATATGAAGGATTGTGTTTGACACCCGCGGTACAAAGCTGGATCGCTTCATCCACACGATTTTGATCAAGATAAAGATCTGCCAATCTTGCGAACACCAGAGATTTTGGATTGTCTTCCAGGCGAGATTCGAGATATGTGATTTGTTCTTCAGTTGACATTGGATGTTTAATACTTTGTAATAAATTAGATTGATGCAATGTAAAAAAAAGTCATTCTAAATTCAAGCACATTCTTATTACCATCCCGATACGGATCTATTTATAATCTCGGTTGAGATTTTATCAAGTGCTTCCTCGATCCCGTCATCACGGTTACTTTCATAAGAACCCCATTGGTTGATGGTATCTTCCCAAAGGATTGTTCGTTTTTTTACATCCTCAAACTGGATTTTTACCCCGACAAAAACTCGATAGTCACCTGCGGATTCATTGGCATTATACTGGCCGGTGCGATCTTTAACGGACATGATCACTCCGCTTATAATTGTGTCAGATTCTCGGGGATTGGCGATTTTCAAAGTATTGTCATCCGTGATGGCTTCAATCAATGCGTCTGTTAAAAGTTGATCAATACCAAATTCAGTTGTGCGGTCTTCAAACAACGGGATGCCAACCGTCTTGATATGCGGAGGTAAAGTTGAGCCTGAAAAACTGTATACCCCACAGCGCAGAGACAGCAGTCCCGATACAAATACAAATATTGTCAGGATGGTTGCGTATAATCTATTCAAGATCATATTCCTTCAGTTTGCGATATAATGTTCTTTCCCCGATTCCGAGCGCCTTGGCTGTCTTCCTTTTATTTCCTTTATGCGCCAGCAATGCGCTTTGGATAGTTCGTTTCTCAATATTTTTTATTGTGAAATCCACAACCTCTTGATTGGTGTTTATTCCAGTTCCATCATGATCAGCAGGATGTGCTACTGGATATTGTTCAATCTGTCTCGGACGATAGGAGATCATGAGCGTTTTTAAATCTTCCAAGGCAATTCGGATATCCAGTAATGCGCGATAGATGAGTTCACGCTCAGATTGATCCGAGCTTTTGTTGATGATCATCGGCAACGCAGGATCCACAACAAATCCAATCCGTTTTAGATGCCTTTGAACCATCGCGCCATCCGCTTTTTCCCCTTTTTCAAGAATCAGGATTCTTTCGACTACGTTGCGCAGTTCCCGAATATTGCCGGGCCAGTCATAGTCTTCCATTGCTGAAAAAGCTTCTCTGGTAAATCCATGAAACTGGATGTGGTTGATGCGGCAGATTTCATCAGCAAAGTGCAGAGTCAGATCACGGATATCAGACTTTCGCTCCCGCAGCGACGGCACATGAATACGCACAGCATTTAGACGGTAAAAGAGATCCTTGCGGAATTCGCCTCGATTGACGGCTCCCTCAAGATCACGATTGGTAGCTGCAATGACACGCACATCAACTTTAACCATTTGATTGCCGCCCACACGCATGAAATCCTGCTCCTCCAAAACCCGGAGTAATTTCACCTGTGTATTCAGTGGCATTTCACCGATTTCATCCAAAAAAAGCGTACCTTCATGAGCCAGTTCAAAATATCCTTTACGGGAGTCCACGGCACCTGTAAATGCGCCTTTCTCATGACCGAAAAGTTCGCTTTCCAGAATGCCTTCGGGAATGGCGCCGCAGTTCACTGTTAATAAAGGTTTGCTATTTCTTTGGCTGAGCTTGTGAAGGGTACGTGCGACCACCTCTTTGCCCGTGCCGCTTTCGCCTTGAATCAAGACAGTGATCTGTGTGGGAGCCACCTGACGAATACTCTCCATCATTTGATGGAAGGCTTCAGAATCACCAATTAATCCAAAGGATTCAAGATTAGATGTTTTGTTTGCATCTGCCATTATACAATCTCTATGGTTTCACCATCCGAAGCAAACCGGATGGATGGATCTGTAAAACGTCTCTTTATAGCATTGATATTCTCATCCACATCAGGTGGGATGTGGGTAAACAAAACTCGTGATATACCCTTACACTCCGCAAACCGGATGCCTTGTTCCACGTCGATATGCGTGCATTCAGAGATAAGAATTTGCACATTTTCAGTTGCATTTTCCAGATGAGAAAAGTCATTTATATCTGATGTATAAAGACAATCTTGATGACCCGCTTCCCTAAAAATTAAACTGAAACTTTCCGTACCCACTTGATGCTTCAGAGCAAATTTCTCATTTTTGGCCAGATGTGAATTCAGAATGGGTTTGAATGTCAGGGTTGAGACTGTTTTCTCAGTCATGTTCTTTATTTCAAAAAAATCAATCTTGAAAGGCCATTTCTCCGAAAAGATATGATACAATGGCAGCAGATCATTCATGCGATCTCTGACCACATCCGGCACGAAAATTTGGACAGGTTCTTCGCGCCCTGAGAGATGCATGAGCTGCAGCATGCCAATCAATCCGGCAGCATGATCTGCATGGGTGTGCGTGATAATGATCGCGCGAATCCGTTTATAATCCAGACCTAAACGAACGAGTTGACGCGCTGTGCCGTCTCCAGCGTCAATTAAAAAGGCATCCTGATTAATTTCAACGAACAATGCGGAAGGCGCCCGGTTAGCAACCGCCATTCCGGATGATGTCCCCGCCAAGGTGATTCTCATCTGATCTATCCTCGAAAAAACTCTACGGTATTGGCGAGACCGGTCTTTAAATCCACTTTCGGCTCCCAGCCGAGAACCTCTTTGGCCTTCTGGTAACTGATCACACTACGACTCTGTTCTCCCGCGAGGCCCGGACCATGCTTTTCTTCAACTTTATTGCCCGTTAATCCATTGATCAAATTAAACAACTCATTCACATCGGTTTCGATTGAAGTACCCACATTGAAAACTTCAGTTTCAGTCCGGGGCAGACATTTCAAATTGGCCTGAACCACATCGCCCACATAGGAATAATCGCGGGTCTGTTTGCCATCGCCATTAATCACGGGTTGCTCACCTGCGAGCATCTTATTTGCGAAGATGGCAATCACTCCGGCTTCCCCTTTAGGATTCTGCCGGGGACCATAAATATTCGCATATCGAAGGACAGAATATGACAACCCGTATTCCACCTGATAAAAATGCAGATATCGCTCCACAGTTTGTTTGGCGACTCCGTAGGGTGAAATCGGTCGGGTAGGGTGGGTTTCATCACACGGGAAGGTTTCCTGTTCGCCGTAGATTGCGCCGCCTGTTGAGGCAAACAATACTTTTTTCACATCGTTTTTAATGCAATTCTGCAATAAGTTGAGCGTGCCCTTGATGTTGACATCCGCATCATACAGCGGGTCAGCCACGGACTTACGCACATCCATCTGTGCTGCTTGATGGATCAGCACGTCAGGTTTTTCCATTTTAAACAGTTTCGATACTTCCTCAGAGCGGATATCCATTAAATAGAATTTGGCTTCGGGATTCACATTTTCAATTTGTCCGGTAGACAGATTGTCGATAATGCAGACCTCATGACCGAGGTTGAGTAATCCATCCGTAATATGGGAACCGATAAATCCGGCGCCGCCGGTGACCAGAATTTTCATAGAGGTTGTTTCTCCTTCTGAACTCAGAGTTGTATGTGCTTTAAGAACCAGATCTGCGTACGCTGTTTTTCAATGTACCCAAGCCAGTTATGTTTACCTCCACTTCATCGCCATCTTGCAGTGCGCCTACACCGGATGGTGTGCCTGTGGCGATCATATCTCCCGGATGTAAAGTCATGAAACGGCTCACTGCACTGATCAACTTGGGTATGGTAAAAATCATCATGGATGTATTTGCCTGCTGCTTGATCTCTCCGTTCACTTTCAGAGTGAGATCCAAATCTTGTGGATCATCCACCGCATCCGCGGGAACGAGGTAGGGGCCGGCCGGGCAGAAGGTATCCAAACTTTTTGACCGGAACCAGGGATTTCCCTGATCCATATCCGATTTTTGCATATCCCGTGCGGTGACATCATTGATGATTGTATAGCCGGCAAGCACACTCATGGCATGATCCTCATCCACATCCTTGCAAGTGGAGCCAATGACAAGCCCGAGCTCGCCTTCATAATCTACACGGCCTTCAAGCCAATCCGGGATTTGAATGACACCATTATGAGGGAGCAGGGAAGATGTGGCTTTCGAGAAAAAAAGCGGCTCATCGGGCATGGTATGATCCAGCTCTTTTACATGGTCTTTGTAATTGCGGCCGATTGCCACGATCTTTGACGGGCGGTGAATGGGTAGATCAAAATCGACATTCTCTTCAATCCTCAATCTATGGATTTTCGATTGCACCCATGAATCGCTCAATACCCTTTCCACGGCGTCTGCGGAGCAGGTACCCATCTCGACCATAACCTGTAGAAAGGCGAATGAAACCGGAGGTGAAATTCTCTTGGCATGCTGATAAACGGCGAAAGCTTCAGTCATATCAAACAAACCCTCTTCGGTCTCTGCGCCAATATGGACTTCATGTTCCGATATTTTAAATGAGAAAAGTTTCATTCTATTGGCTCTCAAATAGTTATTATTGGACTGTTTAAAGATACTGGTTTGTTAATGTATTATCAAGATGAAATTGCAATTCATTCATATTCGTTGTACAAAAGTGTGACTATTGTAGTAATATAGAAATAATTCTCGAAACAGATGTCTTTTTTTATTATACCTCGAATAAATTGGCTAATACGCCCAGTTTTCGAGGTTCAGATTATCAAATCTGTTAAAATGCTTAGTATTGCCGGTTATCAGTTTTGAACATCTTAGTATAGCGATTGAAGCGATAAAAATATCCGCATCAGGGAGCAATATATTTTTTCCTTTTAAGTATGCCTTCTGTTCAGCGAACTTTTTTAATATATCCAGATCCGGATTTATAATCGGTACAGAAAGTATAAATTCATCCACAATATGTTTATTTTGAGAATTTCGGGAGGAACGCTCGGCACCGTAATAAAGCTCACCCACTGTGATAAATGAGATAGCTGTGGTTTCCTCCGTGGAAAGCCGACGGGAAATCACGTTTTGATTGCCCCGCAAAATTTCAATGCAGATATCCGTGTCCAGCAGAATCACAGGTGAAACTCTCTTCCCAATGTGCGGCTGTCATAAATATCATCAATGATATCCTGAGTAGATCTTTCATCATTCCACGCGGATGAAAGTTTTTTCCAGATACTCACTTGAACATCTTTGGATAAATGTGAATTCAGTTTAAAATTCACGCGCATTTCATCCTGAAGACTTTGCTCAAGGATTATAAGAATTTCATTGTTCAAGCTTCGCTTAGATTTTTGGGAGAGTGTTTTAATTTTATTAACAACCTCTTCTGGAATGTTTCGGACAGTGATATTCATTCTATTACCTCAGGTAGTTACTAACAAGTTTCATAATAGTTACAATATAGTTACATGTTGTGGAATTGTCAATATTCTTTTCATTGTATCCAGCATAGTGTAGTAAAAGTATAAGTTTGAGTTTTGATGCATCATCACTTTCCGCTTGACAAATTGCAATAAATGGCGTATGCTTTTAACGCCAAAAGTTTATTTTAAAGTTACACGGAGTATTCAAATGATCAGTACTGTGCTTTATGTTATCTGGTTTGTCACGGTTTTACTGTTGACCCTGGTTATGTTTATTCCCATTTTATTACTTCAACTGTTTGGTTTAAATAAAGCGCGAAATGCATTTGTAAATGTCGCGACCTCCTGTTGGTCAAGAAGTATTATCTGGATGACCGGTTCACGGATCTCTAAATCGGGCATTGAAAACGTTCCGAAGGACAGAGCGGTGTGTCTTATCGGTAACCATCAGGGATATTTTGACATTCCTCTTGTTGTTGCCACAATTCCACATAAAGTGGGATTTATTGCTAAAATCGAGCTGATGCGCTTGCCGATTCTCAATTTATGGATGTGGGCGTTGCATTGTATCTTTATTCATCGCACCCAAATGCATCAGTCTCTGCGTAATATCAAACGGGGCGTGCAAGATATCTATAAGGGACACACAATCGTCCTGTTCCCCGAGGGAACGCGAAGCCGAAAACGGGAGATGGGGCCGTTCAGGATGGGTGGTTTAAATATGGCAATCAAAGAAGGGGTTCCTATTGTACCCTTAAGCATCAATGGAACCTACAAAATATTTGAACAGGATTGGCGCGTTCATCCGACACGAGTCAGCATTCAGGTGCATCCTCTTATCGAAACATCCGGATTGAGTGCGGAAGAGAAAAAAGCGTTGCCTGATAAAATTAGGGCAATGATCGAATCGGCGATACCGGAAGAGTAATCATCCATAAAAATACAATCTCAAACCTTCCAGGTTTTTAAAATCGGGAAGGTTTTTTATTGATTGACAATGCGCCTCATAACTTGTAATTTATTATCAATCTATCCCTAAATCATCAGGAAGCGGCTATGAATAAATTCACCTTGATTTTTATAATGTTGTCTATCGCCGGTTACGCATTTAGTCAACAAACACAAGAGATAATCCCTGTCTGTTATATAGCAAGCTGGGGCGGTCTGGGTTCCGGGCAATCAGAATTCAAAGCGCCAGAAGATTTGGCTGTGGATCCGAGCGGCTGTTTGTATGTCGCAGATACAGGAAATCAGCGTATTCAGAAGCTGGATCCCTCTGGAAACTATTTAACCGAGATTGGCGGATTTGGCTGGGATGCAGAACAGTTTGACAGGCCGGTGTCAGTCTGGGCCGGCAATGGTCTGGACGTGTTTGTTGCTGATCATGGGAATCATCGCATTCAGCGATTCGACAAAGACCTTCACTTTATTGGAGATTTCAACTCGTCTTGGGACGCACCGGAATATCTTAAATTTGCTTATCCTCTTGACGCAGTGCTCTCGTCTCAAGGCGAACTGTTCTGCCTAGATGGAGGAAACCGACGTGTGTTAAAACTGGATATAACGGGCAATCCGCAAATTAGTTTCGGGGATTATGATTCAGGGGAAGGCCGGTTAATTCGTCCGCAGCGAATGATGTTGTCACGCATCGGGAATGTGTATGTGAGTGATGAAGAGGGTGCGCAAGTTATGGTTTTTGATCCTCTTGGGAATTTCTTGCATTCATTTGGCAAGGATATACTGATGAAGCCCGGCGACATGGCGGAATTCGGTGAGAACGGCGTGCTCATTGCCGATGCTTCCGCGAAACGTGTTTTTCGATTTAATAAACCGGGATTTCCCGCAGGATCATTCGAACTACCGCCCATTACGGGCCAACAGTTCAAGGAACCGGTCGCAGTGGCTGTTTGGAAGAACCGTATTTTTGTACTGGATAAAACCCGTTGTGTGATCGATTGTTTCGAATTGATTCCTCTAAAACGTTGAGTCCTTTGTGAAACATCCCTTCATTTACATGCTATTCCTGTCGTTGCTTGCATCGACACTTCTCGGACAAACGATACAACGGTTTGCTGATCCACTTGTGCATGAGGAATCATTCACAGTGACCAAGCGTGATACCGATTACACACTGGAACATCCCTTCATAATACAGGATTCACTTCGCATCACAATTGACAGTTTGGCTATCCTTAATACGCAATATCAAGTTGACTGGATAAAAGGCATCGTCCGCTTTATATCTTTGCCTGATTCCGGCGTGTCAATTCATGTCTGGTACAAGGCCTGGCCGTTTCAACTTCGGCCGGTATATCAGCGCTGGGCACTCTCCACACCAGACACAACGGAGGAGTCGGTACACCCCGCACGCATTCGCCAAACAATCCAATCCGGCACGTCGGTCGCGTATGGAGATGAATCGCTTCAGCGTAGCGGCTCCATTTTTCGCGGTATCTCTCTAGGCACAAATCAAGGCATGCGATTACAATCCGGGTTGCGATTGCAGGTAGCAGGCAAGGTTGCACCGGATGTGGAAGTCGTGGCCTCATTGACCGATCAGAATACACCCATCCAGCCTGAAGGCAATACACAATCCCTGCAGGAAATTGACAAGGTATTCGTAAATATCTTTGCTCCTCACTTTCAGGCCACAATGGGTGATTTTATGTACGAATCCGGCGGATCTTATTTCGGGACGTATTCCCGAAAACTGCAAGGCGGAATGGCCACTGCAGAATCCAATATGGGATCGGTGACCTTGATGGGTGCGGCTTCCAAGGGAGAGTTCACGACAAATCATTTCATCGGGCAGGAGGGCACTCAGGGGCCGTATCAATTGACGGGTAACGAGGGGCAGCAGGATATCATTGTGCTGGCGGGCACAGAACGCATTTGGATCGACGGTGAAACCATGACACGCGGAGAGGATCATGATTATGTGATCGAGTATGGTCTGGGACAGATCACGTTCACGCGGAATCGATTGATCACAGGGGACTCCCGCATTACCGTGGATTTTGAATACTCGGATCAGAAATTTCAAAAAAGTGTTTACGGTGCACAGGGCAATGCACGATTCTGGAACGACCGGATTGAGTTCCGCACTTCCTTCCTTCAGGAATCGGACAATAAAGACAATCCCATTGAATTTCCAATCACGGATGCGTATTTGTCCGCGCTTGAATCAGCCGGTGATAATCCGGATTCGGCGGTTGTTTCCGGTGGGAATTATCTGGGAGAAGGAAAAGGAAATTACATCCAAATTGACACCCTGGATCAGGTGATTTATAAATATGTGGGCGAGGGCAATGGCGACTACGGTGTCCGGTTTTCGCATGTCGGATACGGTAAGGGCGATTACAGCTTTCAAGGGTACGGCATCTATCGATATGAAGGTGCACATCTGGGTACGTATCTTCCTGTGATATTGCTTCCTCTGGCGCGAAAACATCAGATGGCAAATGCCGTCACAGAAATCCATCTCAGCAAAAACATCTCTTTATCCGGAGAGGCGGCCATAAGCAATCAGGATCTCAATCAGTTCTCGGCCCTCGATGATGGGGACAATACCGATCAGGCCTATCGTTCCGTATTCAACATGAAAGACACAGCCCTTCGCGGGTTTGGCAAGTCATTCGGGCAAATGGACCTCAATCTCCAGCTACGGCATGTTGGGGATCAGTATCGCCCTGTGGGTCGGATGTCTGATGTGGAGCACGGCCGCAAGTGGGGCACGGAGGAGGGCCGTGTCTGGGGTGAGGATTCCAGGGAAGCGCAGGCCACATATCGGCCCTTTGCAAACTGGCAGATTACCGGCGAGATGGGCAACTTCTCCAGAACAGAAGGATTTCAATCCGACCGTAAATTGATTTCCACCCGGCTCGATCAAAAGGGTCTGCCGCGGTTCAATTTTCAGAATGAGTGGATTGATACTAAAAATGGTTCGACAGGGGATGGCGAATGGAAGCGACAAAACGGCCGGATTGAGGCTGGGCTCTGGCGATTGAGGCCTACCATCGCCTATGAAGGGGAGCATCGAAAACAAGTACTGGGAGACACGCTGACCACGGGATTTCGCTTCGAAGAATGGCGGGGCGGAATGGGAGTGGATCTGGGTCCGATACAACTTCTGGCAGAGGAAACCATGCGGGACGATCGGCAATATGAATCAAATCTTCTCAAGCCAAACTCCAAAGCACGCACCGATCGTATAAGTATGAAACTTAATTTAGGCCCGAACTATTCCACTTCAATCATGTTCACACATCGCACACGCGATTACGTCGATCCGGGATTCAAGGATCAAATCGCGGACCTGGCAGATATGAAGATGCGGTTCTCTCTGGGACCCCGGCTCGTGGATGGCACATTGAATTATCAGTTTTCATCCACACAAGTTTCCGAGATGGTACGCGACACCATTCAAGTCGGTCCCGGGCTCGGTAATTACAGATTCGATGAAACTTTGAATGAATTAATCCCCGATCCGGATGGGGATCTTCTGATTCGTATGATCCAGACAGGAGAATTCATTCCGGTCAACGACCTTAAAACCGGTCTTGAGTTGCGCTGGGATGGATCAGGTCTGTTTAAGAGCAGGAAGCATCTCAAATCCATCTTCTCCAACCTAAAGGGACGTACACGATTTCGCACTGAACGCCGGGATCGTGCCGAAAACTTCAGGGCTGTAAATAAATCTGCTTTTCAGCCAGACTGGGGAAGTGACAGTACCGTGGTTACTGGTGTGTTTTCAATTTATCAGGATATTGAATACTCACCCACGGGCGGCTGGATGTCATTGCGACTGTTATATCAGAACAATGACTCCGAGAATCATCAGCTGGCTCAGGAAGGTCAGGTGCACCTGACCGATGAAAAAAGTGTCCGCCTGAAATTGAATCCAGTACGATCTCTTGGCATGTTGGCTGAATATGGGTTGCGTACAGATGACAAGGATTATGAGAATGCCTTGAGATCGGATCGTGATATTGAGATTCAGACGTTCACCGGAGAAGTTTCCTATCGGCCCAGGCAACAAATCGAATTTGCTTTGAAAACACAGATTCGACAGTCAGAAGACAAATTTCCTGATTACCATACAAAGGCATTCTCATTTTTTCTACTTCCCAGGTTCAGTTATGCCTTTCGGATGAAGGGCCATCTTCGCGCAGAAATGGAGTTTGGCAATGTGACAACCGATCCGATAGATGTCTCACTGCCTTATGAGATGTTGAGCGGCGACCAGCCCGGCAGAACAATACGCTGGAATATGCTGTTCACGTATCGCGTCACCGGACATGTGCAATGTACAGTAACCTATCGCGGTCGCCAGGAACCGTGGCGCAAGCAGTTGTTCCAAACCGGACAGGTTGAAGTACGGGCATTTTTCTAAAATATAGATACTGATTATGAATTCGATATACCAATGAAGATGATCCATGTAAATGAAAGTTTGATTTGAAGCAGACAAAACAAAAACTTCCTATTTTGGTAATATTCTTCCTTTTACAGAATGGATGGGTACATGCGCAAAGATCCATTCCTGTTGTCCGGAATATCGATATTAAGGGGAATGAGCGATTGGGCACCCGACAGATTCTGGATTGGATCGGTGTAAAAAGAGGCAGGCAACTTCCTGACCGCTGGGCTGAAGTCCCTGTTGAAAAACTTGTTCAGTCAGCCCATCGAGAAGGGTATTTTCTGTTCCGTGTGGATTCTCTGCGCACAGATTGGAATACAGATTCTACAGCCATAGGATTGACCCTCTGGATAAACGAAGGCCGTCGATTTAATACGGAATCCATCACTTTAAGAAGTCCGGATTCCACGCTGAATGTCAGATTGCTGAGGGAGATGGAAACGCGATCCGGTAAAACCTTTGATCCCATCACTTTGCATAATGATCTTGAAATCTCATTGACCTATCTGGAGAATCATGGCCTTCCATTAGGTAGAATTGCAATTGATACAATAAATTACATCCCATACCAAGAGACGGCAGGGATTGGAATCTCTCTCTCATTGAAATCAGAGATGCCTGTCAAATATGGCACTATCCGGGCATCAGGCAATTCGCTTACAAAACTGTCAGTTATTGAACGTGAAACACGACTTCAATCCGGCGCTATTTATAATCATACTGAAGTTCAGCGCGCGCGAGAGAATCTTATCCGTCTAAATTATTTTAAACAGGTCGATCCTCCAGAGATCCGTTTTATCGAAGATGAAGCACATATCATTTTCACAGTAAAAGAGGGAAGAGCCAACACCTTTGAAGGGGTTGTTGGATATGTGCCTCCTAAAACAGAGAATCAGAAGGGGTATTTTACGGGCCGATTGGACTTATCTTTCAGAAATCTGTTCGGCACGGGCCGACTCCTGGAAGTGTACTGGGAGAAGAAAGATCAATTTTCTCAAACCATGAAACTCGGTGCGGAAGAACCGTGGATTTTGGGCAAACCTGTGTTTGCCGGGGGACGGTTCGAGCAAGAGATTCGTGACAGTACGTATATTGAGAGAAACTGGCGGCTTTCGAGTAGGTGGGTTCCCTGGGGCACAATATCACTTGGAATTGAGGGGGGGCAGCGATCCATTTTGCCGGATTCACTCAGCAGTGCGAGAAAAGGATTGGCGCAAACACGCGCTTGGGTGATTTCAGGCCGGATCGATTTTAACAATTTGAATGATCCTGTCAATCCGAGTCAGGGCGTACATTATCACACAATGGGTACTGTGGGCCGGAAGCGGTTTATCGGTCCTGAATTTCTGGCAGATCAGCCTGGCTGGCAGGATGTGCGCAACACCCGCCAGATTGAAGTGGATGTTGAATTGTGTATCCCGGTTTTTCGTCGGCAGGTCATCTATACCGGATTACACGGTGTTGAAGTGAAGAGCGGAGAACGGTATACACCCATTACCGAGCAGATCCGGTTCGGGGGTGCCACAACTCTGAGGGGGTATGCAGAGGATGCATTCCGGGGCGATCTGGCAGCCTGGTTCAATCTGGAATATCGATATTTTCTGGGGCGCCGTTCCAGGGCATTTATGTTTCTGGATGGAGGCATGTATCAGAGACGAGAGGAAGAAGCTGGTTTGATCCGTCAGGATAAATTCGGGTATGGGTTTGGAATCCGGCTTGAAACCCGACTTGGCCTCATGGGTGTGGATTATGGACTTGGAGAGGGGGATGGATTGATGCAGGGGAAAATCCATGTGGGTGTGGCGAACAGTTTTTAATCCTAAATTTAATAAAAAAAGGCCATCCTAAAATAGGGATGGCCTTTTCTATAAAAGACTATTCCTTCTATTCTTCTTGTTTTTCTTTCGTCGGCAAGTCATCCACCCATTTGAATATCTTGTCATAGTTGGATTTGTTCACCTTATAGATCAGGCCGTCTTCCTGCATATAAAGATAGTAGCCCTTGTCTTTTTCATATTCGTTACCAAAGTAGATGTTTTTCTGCTCTCCATCTGCTGGCTTGAAAACCATATATGTTTTCGGATTGCGGAACTCGAGACCATATTGACGAGGCTTGTTAGAAAGCTGAGCTTCCAGAGGGTTTTCACCCATGCGATCCACCACATGGGATGCATGGATGCTGGTCACGTCGCTTAAGAATTTATCAATTTCTTTCTGATCCAGTTCAATTTCCTGACCACCTTTTACCAGCACCCAATACGTTTCTTTCTGTATTGTGGTTGTCGAGTCATTAACTTCGACTTCGACCTCGCGTTCCATCTTTTTAATGTGACGCTGTACACGATCCTTACAAATCGCGACTTCGACCAGATCTTCTTTTTTCTCATCAATGGCCTTAAGATCCACAAAGGCGCGATCTTTGAAATGGGTCATGGTATCCGCGTTTGTAGGTACATTCAGTGAAGTAAGCAGATCCTTGTCTGTGAAATAAACCTTTTCTTTTCCTGCAAACCGAATAAATCCCGAGCCGGAGTCTTCACCCTTTTTACCAAGGATCAGGTTTGCAAGCGGCTTGCCAGTCTCATCCTTCAGAATCAAATGGATGCCCTGCTCATCCAGGATGCCATACATCTCATGATGTTTGGCATCCTCGGATCGCACTTTGCCTGTCATTTCAATGAGATCCTTAAGCAATTGTTCGATACGGGTTTTTTGGCCCTTTGCGTTAAAATGGGTCGGAATCCACCATTGTTCATCAATCCGATTGAGGATCAAGCGTGGGGGTTCTTCCGCACCGGTCTCTTTATAGACTTCAACTTCCGCCACATCCTCGGCAGTAATTCCGATCAATATACTCTGGACGAATTCATCCAGATTTACAGAAGTATGTCTCGGTTTGGTGATAAAAAAGAGTATTAAAAGTGCCAGAAATACTCCCGCAAATAGTTTTAAATCTTTCTCTTTCATTCGCAGTTCCTCTATAATAAAATGCGATAGAAAATTAATATCATCTCAAAATCATGCCTGTTCATTGGACCGTTGTTTACGGCGCAAAGACAGGTAGATGCCTATGATCACGAAAATGACCGGTGAGAACCAGACCACAAATGTTTTAGCTACAGCTTTACCTACTGGGCCGACAGCTCGAATCCGCCGTGTTGAAATGTTTTTCGAGCGGATGTTGATGAGATCATCACCCAACGTCAGGGCATCCACGCAGTTTCTGAGCAGAGCCCGATGGCTCGGCAGGGATTGCAGCATATCGCTCTTGAACATGTTGCTGCATCCAATCGCAATAATCTTGTTTTCCATGCCCTTGCCATTCAGCTCAGTCGGCATAACTGCTTCCTGCATTTCCTGTTTTTCACCGGGTGTTGCCGGCCAGGCAGGGATATCTCCGCTAGCGTACTTGGGTGCAAATTGTCCCTCTACCAAAACTGCCAGAGGTTGCCGACGGAGAATGTTTTCCTCAGCGGGAGGATCGGTGTTCACGGGCGCGTATCCATACGCTTCACGTGTCCAGCTCTCCTCACTGGATGTGAAGAAAACTTTGTGATCCAGTGTGTCTGCATCGAATTTATCCTCATTTAGGAGCAGACGCGTGCCGTACATAAAGAAGAGTTCTGTGATTTTGTTTGATATGGAGAGCTTGGAGTTGATGTTCTCCGCTTCTACCCGAATCATGACCGGTTTGGTGACCGGCTCCAGACGCTGTTCGCGAACCTGCATGAATCCCACATTACGCGTGTTATATACAGGTACTTGAATGAAGGCTGTATTCTTATCCATGAACATCTTGGTGTCAAACTCAAATCCATAATTTTGAGTCAGAGTATTCAAATTGATCTGTGTGGGCATGCCGCGCAAATCAAATTCACCAGGCTTCATGTATTGCACCTGATAATTATTGGTTTGCGCACCAAGGATAACACGCACACCATTATGAATCAGTTTGTCGATTTCATACATCTGACGATCATTCAACGTTTGATCGACCATCACAATCATGGTTTGAATGCCATCCGGTACGGGATCGTCTTTCGTAATGTTGGTCCGCGTTACATCGTATCCAGCTTCTTTTAGCACGTTCGCTGTAACTTCATACATATCCGGCGGTGGCCCCTGACGATAGTACTGGCGCATTTCTGGGGTCATCTCAGGTTGACTCGGATAGAATCCAATCTTTGGTCTGCTGTTGGATACCAGCTTGTAGATTCTGGACATGACTTCATATTCCAGGCTGCCGAATGTCTCAGGCCGGACTTCTTCGATGACATCCTCTTTGCGATCCAAATAAGAAAGCACTATGGAGGAGTAGACACGTTTGATCGCAAATTCATCTCGTTCAGTGCTCTGAACACCAAAAGGAATGACACCCTTTTCGAACAATCGCTCAGCGATTTTCTTGCGTGTGACTTTGGGTTGATCTCCTTCCTTGGATTTCTGCTCCTCAAAAACTTCCTTTTCCTCTTCAGCAGAAGGATCAAAAACCGTAAAAGTGAGTTTGCCTTCAGATGACATTTGCAGTTCTTTAAGTTTGTCGATGACATCCCGCTCGAGATTTTTCCAGAGCGTGGGCATCTTCTCCGACGAAGACACATAATAGGTGATCTCAATCGGCGCTTCGAGCTGTGTGAGTATGTTTTTCACGGAGGGTGAAAGTTTATAAACCTGATCAGAAGTCAGATCAAACCGACCCAGGCTAAAATTTCCAAACACCATGTTTAACACCACAGCTATTCCGCCAAGCAGCAACGCGCCGATCACGAAAGTCGTGGTAAAATTATTCTTCCAGTCTTTCATGATTAATAATTTCTCCTTTCCAATACTTTAGTGTTCAGGTAAAGGAAGAGCGTGGTAAAACTGAGAAAGTAGATGATGCTTCGAATATCAATCACCCCGCGTTCGATGTCATTAAAATGGCGCGTGACGCCGACGTAATTGTAAAGTAATGATCCAAGTCCAGGGATCCAGCCGTCTACCACCATGGGCACGTACTGCCAGCCGATGAGTACAAAGAATCCGCAAACAAGGCTGGTGATGATGAGGGATATGATTTGATCCGAGAAGAAGGCGGATATAAAAATCCCGATTGCGAGAAAAAACGCACCCAGAAGAATAGAACCGAAATATCCGCCAAAAATCGGTCCGATATCCGGTTTTCCCAAAAAGAGCAGCACAATCGGAATGGTCAACGTGCCGGCCAGCGCGACCAGATAAAAGGCCAGACTGGCGAGGTACTTGCCAAGCACAATATGCACAGTTTTAATCGGCAGTGTCAGCAGCAATTCAACGGTCCCCAGTTTCTTTTCCTCAGACCAGAGCCGCATCGAGATCGCGGGGATGAAAATCATCCCGAGAACAAGCGGCAAAGAGGAAAAGAACGCGCGCATGTCTGCATTTCCAAAGAAAAAGAAATGAAACATGTACAACCCTGTATTCAAAAAGATAAAGATCACACTGAATACATAGGCGATGGGGGAGTAAAAGTAAGCTTCAAATTCCCGTTTGAAAATAATCTTCATATCATTCATTTTACACCTCCCTCGGGTTGGCTGCCACCCTGAGTCAGGCGGATAAAAGCGTCCTCAAGAGAGAGCTGCTCTCTTGCGAATGAGAGAATGTCCCACTTTTGTTTGCGGATGATTTCATTCACACTCGCAGTGAGATCCGTCTTGGGATCAGAAACCAGATGGGCGCCAACCACACCGCGCGGAAGCGCTTCATCGTAAATGATATTCTTGATTCCATCGATTGATTTGACAGCAGACTCAAACTCTTTTTTCGTTAATTTGGCAGACACATAAATCGAATTGCGATCCGATACTTGTTTTACGAGATCCTCAAATTTACCATCTGCCACGATACTTCCGTTGTGGATCATGAGAATGCGATCAGAAATCGCTGCGGCTTCAGAAAGAATGTGCGTGCTGAGAATGATGGTTTTCTCGTGTGCGAGATCCTTGACCAATTTGCGAATACCGATAATCTGAAGGGGATCCAGCCCTGAAGTCGGTTCGTCGAGAATCAGCACATCCGGATCGTGTATCAATGCCTGGGCAAGACAAGTGCGTTGTTTGAATCCTTTTGATAGCTCACCGATTTTACGTTTGAGTACAGATCCCAGACCTGCAGCTTCAACCACCCAATCGTACTGTTTCCTGAAGTTACCGTTCAAATGCCTGGCCCGGCCTACAAATTGTAGATATTCATAGACCAGCATGTCGGCATAAAGCGGCGCGGTTTCAGGCAGATATCCGATAATACGCCGCACTTCGAGTGGATTGTCCACCACATCATACCCACCAACGGATACAGATCCCGAAGAGGGCATGGTATAGGTGGTGATGATTTTCATGGCGGTTGATTTGCCGGCACCGTTAGGTCCGACGAACCCCACGATTTCCCCTTTCTTGATGCTGAATGATACATCATTCAGCGCTTGAATGGGGCCATAGTTCTTACCTACGTTTTGCAGTTCAATCATAACTTGTCCTCATGTTACGATTATGAATTAGGATTATAATATTAGAACAACAATTGTATTTAAACAGGAAAGTGTATCATGATCCATCAATAATCATTGTCTAACCTTTGCTGTTTCCTGATCATGCTCAATATAAAACTCTGTTAATTTATACAACTCAGACATGAATGTCAAATTTATTTCCGAAAAAATTTTGGATTAAATTCCCTTGATTAACGTGCTTCAGGCTGAAAAGGTTCCAAAAATATTATGAGGATTTCAGCCTGAAGGAATTATCTTTCCTGCTCGGATAAAATTGATTGAAGCTGGGCCGGATCAACCTGTAATAATCCCACACTTGGCAATCGTTCTGTCAGGATTCGCCAGTTTGAATCTCCATCAAAAACCGCTTGAAACAGGGGCAATGATTCTTCGATTTGTCCGATATTCACCAAGGAGACCGCGTGCCAATATTTCATTTCAAGATTTTCAGGAAACATGCGCTCCGCCGTGCTGTAAGCTTTTAATGCTCCAGCGATATCATTGTGCTCAATAGCCAGATCTCCTGCGTTCATGTATTCATACGCCTGATGCACACGAAGCAGGCGTTTCAATTCCACCAGCGGTTCAGGATGATCTTCAATTCGCAGATCGACCAAACGATCCTCCCAGACCTTTCCCGTATTCTCTGCCTTGACAACTAAAAGTGATGCAGATTGACACCCCCTTATATCGCCTCCATCCGTTTGAGCCGCTTCAAGCGCAGAAAGAAGACGCTCTGCCAAGGTGCCATCGGAGGATTCAAATGCATCTGCCATTGCGGGCCAGACCGAATTGTTCAGCATCATGTTCGCCTGAACAGAATATCCTTTTCCAGTTTGATGTCCCGCTTCGGGTATGCACTTGTCTCCCGTATGTACGGCCACATTGCCCTGTGCATCCACGATTGCGAGCTGGCGCACGGATTCTCCATCATCCTTGCCTATCAGTATTTTAAGAACTTCACCTGCTGAATGGCCATTTTTTAAAAGAGTCAATCCTTCAGGACCAAATGCCGGATTCACAAAAGACTGTGTTGCGATTGCTCCCACACCAGCCTCTGCCCAGGAAACGAGGGATCCGACAGAAAACCAATGCGATTGAACGGCGACTCCCATTTCTCCGGTCAGAGAATCTCTGGCGACAATGGAATAGGTGTGAACGAGTCCGGAAATTTTGGGATTGTCGGCCCATAACCCACAAGAAGATATGAAGATAAACAGGAATGAATACAAGATGCGCGACATGAGACAACTCCTCCATTGCTAATAAAGATATAATCCAAATCGGCAATGTTACTTATATGGATAAATATAATAGTTTACTGGCACAAAAAGTATAAATTTATGCAACAAAACATGAATAAAATTCGTTTACAAAATTAAAGATTTTACATACAAAGGAGTGGATTTATGTCAACAACGCGACAAGCAGCCATCAGAACCCTATTTCTGCTCATTGTACTTATCGGAATTTCTTCAACTTTGATGGGCTCCGATAGGGTAATGAAATTGAGTTTAAATAAAAAATGGAAATTTCAAATCGGAAATGATCCCGAATATGCTTTGGTTGAATATGATGATTCTGAATGGACCCTGATCAGACCCGGACGCTCATGGGAACGACAAGGGTATCCGGGTTATGATGGATATGGTTGGTACCGAATTACATTCATGCTTCCTTCGAAATTGAAAAATTTGTCTCTTGGGATAGACCTTGGATACATCGATGATGTGGATCGTGTTTATGTCAATGGTAAACATTTAAGCGGGAAAGGTATTGTTGATCCCTATTCAACGGCTTTTAATGTGAGACGTTTTTATCCATTGCCGCAATCTCTTTTAAAATTCGATGATGAAAATACAATTGCCATTCAGGTTTACGATGAAGAAGGGGATGGAGGTCTGGTGGGTGGCCGTGTTGGAATTTATGCCGAAAAAAGATTGAGAATGAACCAGGATCTATCGGGTGCGTGGCTTTTTACCCTTGGTGACGATATGAATTGGAAAGAATCCAATGCGGACGATAGCAACTGGGATGAAGTCATGGTTCCTGCGACCTGGGCGGATTATGGTTATCCCGATTATGATGGATATGGTTGGTATCGAAAAACATTTGTTCCGGATCCATCACTCAAAGATGAGAAGGTTCTTCTTGTACTAGGAAAAATCGATGATATCGATGAAGTTTATATAAACGGAGAGCGTATCGGCCGAACCGGCCGTTTTCCTGGTGAACTCTATATTGATAAAAACAGCTCTTATTTCAATCAAGACCGATTTTACTATATCACACCCAATGCTTTAAAGTGGGACCGTCCGAATACTATTGCTATTCGCGTCTATGATGTCTGGCAAATTGGTGGTATTTATGAAGGGCCCATAGGTTTTGTATTACGTGAGGAATACTTGAAATTTAAAGACAGAGGTAAGTCATCATTCGGAGATTTTATCGAACGTTTAATTGAAAATTGGGACTAACTGCAGGCACTCTTATATTTTATCTTCTCCACGATTAAGCACGGATGGATTTCCATCCGTGCTTTTTATATGAAATAAAACGTATATTCCTGTTTTTAAACGCAAGAATTGATTCCTTAATGGTTGTACACCCTTGATACCATGTATTATCTTTCTTTCATAGAATCTCCATGAAATAATCTTATTTCTTGAATGCTGCTTTCTCTTTTCGTATTTTAAAACTACACAGTACCTGATAAATTGCTGATCGAGTTATTATGCCGATTCTCCGTACACTTATTATTTATTTATGTGTTTCCATCCCGTTCCTGCATGGCGCAGATTTCCGCGACAGCACTGTGGTTCAGATGTTTGAACGGCCACCCTCTGAGCCGCTGCTGCCTGACATCAATGATGGCTACGGCATCGCTTTCCGTGATATGAATGGAGATCAATTTCCAGATCTTTATTTGGTGGGTTTTCGATCGCTCAATCGACTGCTTGTAAATCGTGGTTCCGGAATTGCTTTTGATGATGCCACGATTCAATCCGGTTTGGGTGGTAACCTGATGCCTCATGGTACGTCCAACCTGGAGCTTGGCACTGCATCTGCTGACTTTGACAATGATGGTCTTCCTGAAATTCTTATCGCGGGCTGGGGCAGTATCACGACCAGATTCTTTTACAATAATGGTCAATTCATATTTAAGGATATGACTTTAAAAGAGATCCTCAACGAAACGATTGACGCAAACGGAATCGCGGTTGCGGATGTGAATCTTGACGGCCGATTGGATTTTTTCCTCACCGATGAGCATTTTACCAATCGGCTTTTTGTGCAAAACAGTCAGGAACTGTTCACTGAACAGACCGCATCCGCAGGTTTGCAGTATAATGGTGTCAGTCAAAGTGCTTCGTTTTGCGATATCGATCTGGATGGCGATCCGGATTTGTATGTGACCAATTGGTTTGGTCCGGATTTGATGTATCGAAATAAGGGTAATGGAGTTTTCCATCGGTCGTCCATTGATATTGAAGTTTGCCAAAAGGTGATCAATACCAATGGCGTCAGTTTTTCAGATATAGACAATGATGGGGATTATGATCTTTTCGTGACACATCGTGGTGGACGGGATTTTCTTTATCGAAATGAATTCACCCAAGGTGACACCACATGGCGATTTACCGATGTCACCGAACCTTTCGGAATCACAGCCACAGGGCCGTCCTATTCGTGTAAGTTTCTGGATCTCAATCATGATGGCTGGCTGGATTTGTTTGTAACCAATATTGGTTCGAATATATGCTATCTTAATGTCAATGGAGAGCGATTTGACGAGGTTTACCGTGATCCTTCCAACACGCGGGGAGCTTTGATCGGGTACAGCACTGCCGCCGCATCGGCTGATTATGACCTTGATGGAGACATGGATCTTTGCGTCGCGAATAAGGACACATTCTGTATTTTATATGAGAATCCATTAAATGATGATAGATATATTCAATTTCAAATTGAAGGAGTTCTGTCAAATCGCGATGGTATCGGCACCCGGATTGAGATCTATAAATCCGGTCAATTCTCACGAAATCCAACCTTACTGGGATGTCGGGAAATATCAGGTGGAAACGGTTATTTATCCATGGATGATCCGGTTGTGCATTTTGGATTGGATACAGTCCGATCCGTGGATGCGGTGTTCCGTTTCACTTCAGGCAAAGTTATTACGCGAAGAGGATTGTCGGCAGGACACAGGTATCACATCGCGGAATATGGCGGAATACGTCACGGTCTCATTCGTGCTTATCAGCGTATCCTTCATCAAGTCTATTCATCGCGTTTCTGGATTGAAGCTTTGCTTTTCCTGGTGTTTATTGTGCAAACCGCTCTGTTTATGGTATTTGGATTACGGCGATATTTCTGGCGTCCGGCAACCACTATTGGATTTGCTGTGGGATATTTTTTCATGGCCGTTCTCATCTTGACTGTGCTTCAACCTCTCGGGCGTATGACCGCTTTGTCAACTGTAAACATTCTGACATTTATCTCCATCCTGATCTTTTCATTTTATTCTGAACGGCTTGCTCGATCTGACCGTATCCGGCGAAGATACCGGGGTGTCTTGATTCAGCTCAACCAGGAAATTGTGCATATCCATGACAATACAAAGCTTCTGCATACACTGGTACTCACATTGAGAGAGCATACTGAATTTGATACTGTATGCGCCTGGCTGGTTGATCAGAAAACACTTCAATTTCGAAAAGGTGTGTGTGAGGGAATCCAAACTTCTAAAACAGAAATGCAGGCCAGAATAAACCTTACTCAAAACAAAGAACTGCTGTTGAGAGAACCCATCCTCCAAACATCCGAGTACTCGAGTCTGGCACCGCTCTTCGAATTGTGCCATGCGCATCTGGTGATTCCCATGACACGTGAGAATCATATTTATGGCATACTCACTTTGGGTACACAAGGCCCGTTTGCCTCCTTGAATCCCGATGATCACTCTCTGTTTTCCTCCATGGCGAATCAGATGGCCATTTCTATCGAGAACAATGCGTTCATTCGAAAATCCAATGCCATGGTCAAACAGCTGACTGAAGCGAAAGTAAGAGAAAAATACCTCAGACAGCTCGAAGATGCGAACGCATCGCTTGACGTAAAGAATCAGGAACTTCAGCATTTGTTTGATGAATTGAAACAGACAGAAATGCAGCTCATCCAATCAGAGAAAATGGCTTCACTCGGACAACTTGTGGCCGGTATTTCACATGAGTTGAACAATCCAGTCGGATTTATTTACGGCAATATCAAACAATTGAATCGTTATATCCAGCGTCTTGAAAAAGCGGTTCAATCCGATACACTTCAAAAAGATCTTGAAAAGCTGCTCCCCGATCTTGAGGGATTGATTCAGGATACGATCACAGGCAGTCAGTCCGTAAAAGTACTTGTGGATAATTTAAGAAAATTTTCACATCTGGATCAGGCTGAATGGAAAGAGTGCGATGTGCATGAAGGTTTGGATATTTGTTTGATGATTCTCCGTCCGCAGCTCAAAAACCGGATTCAAATCAAGAAATTCTATAATGTAAAAAGGCAAATAACCGGCAATGCGGGTCAATTGAATCAGGTTTTTTTAAACCTGCTTTCCAATGCTGCGCAGGCCATTCCAAAAAAAGGAATAATTCAGATCCGGACCGAGCAAATGGAGAAGGGAATTGAGATCTCATTTCAAGATGATGGGATGGGTATCCTGAAGAAAGATCAGGGACGTATCTTTGATCCTTTCTTTACTACCAAACCCGTGGGAGAGGGCACGGGTCTTGGACTAAGCATCTCATACTCCATTATTAAAAATCACAGTGGTCAAATTACATTTGATAGTGAAGAAGGTAAGGGCAGCCGGTTTACTGTATATCTGCCAAATGAGAGGAAAAAAGAAGCATGATAGGTAAAGGCCCTAATAAACCGACTATACTTCTGGTTGACGATCAAGTTGAAGTGTTGCACTCTCTTGAGAGGCTACTTAAAGATCAATACCAGGTCTATAAAGCAAATAATGGCGCGGCGGCTCTTGATTTAATGAAAGGAAATCCGATTTCAATCCTGATATCGGATCAGCGTATGCCCGGTATGACTGGTGTGGAATTCCTCTCAAAATCCATCGAATTGCAACCTGACACGATTCGTATTCTCATCACAGCGTATGCGGATATCGACGCTTCCATCGCAGCTGTGAATCAGGGGCAGATCTATTATTATATTTCCAAGCCCTGGGAGCCGGATGAGTTGTTACTTATCATCCAAAAAGCAGAAGAACGGTACAGCCTGATTCAAGAAAACAAGCAGCTGACTCAGCAATTAAAAGAGCTCAATCTGCACCTCAGGGATGAAAATAAAACCCTCCGTCAAAATATTGTGCACGATGTTCGTTTTAAAGAAGTAATTGGTCAAAGTCCCGGCATGTTAAAGGCCTATAAACTCGCTTCTAAAATTGTGGATACGCCCACCACGGTTTTACTTCTCGGAGATACCGGAACAGGCAAAGAACTTCTTGCAAGAGCCATCCACAGCAGCGGAGCTCGAAAGGACAAACCCTTTGTCGCACAGAATTGTGGCGCGCTTCCGGATACGCTGCTTGAAAGCGAATTGTTTGGCCACGTGAAGGGAGCGTTCACGGGAGCGATTTCTGATAAAAAGGGATTATTCGAACAGGCTGAAGGCGGATCTGTCTTTCTGGATGAAGTGGGAGACACCTCTCCGGCTATGCAGTTACGTCTTCTTCGCGTACTGCAAGAGGGGGAGATCAAACCCGTGGGAGGTGATCAGGTCAAGCATATTGATGTGCGTATTCTCGCAGCCACCAATAAAGATCTTGAGGTGGAAGTCCGGGAAAAACGCTTTCGTGAGGATCTGTTCTATCGGCTTCATATTTTTCCCATCCATTTGCCTCCTCTAAAAGACAGGATTGAAGATCTCCCGGATTTGATGAATCACTTCATCCTGAAGAATTGTAACAGACTGCATAAGACAGTGAAAGGATTTACTCCAGAAGTATTGAACCTATTTCAGAATTATCCCTGGCCGGGGAACATTCGTGAGCTTGAGAATGAAATCGAACGCGCAGTGACCCTTGCTGAGCCGAATCAGCAAATTACGCCGGAACTATTGTCGCATCGCTTTCATGTATACAAGTCTGAAAGTTCCTCCCCAGTTTCTCTGGATACTGATTTAAAAACACAGGTTGAAGCGCTTGAAAAGCAACTGATCCAAAAAGCACTTGAGATGCATAAAGGAAACATATCTCGGGCATCCGAAACACTGGGTTTGAGCCGAATGGGGCTGCATAAAAAACTGGAGCGTTATCAGATTAAAATTTAAGTGCTCTGTTGAATCGAGTGGGTATCCTAAATACAATGCGCCACTGGTAAACACGGATGAAGCACGGATAGGTAGAACGAAATGATTAAGAGAATAGCCGCTATTTAAATCGGTGTGCATCAGTGAAAATCCGTGGCGAATTCATGTTTGTTGATTAATTCAATCTGCTTAAAATAACATTGAGTAAAATCGGGCAAGTGTAAACAAAGTAAGCAATTCTCTGTAAACAAGATAATCAAAACACCTTCCTCTCCATTTATTTAGCGGATTATAAAAACATCCAACATACCAATTATAAATAGCTTGTGGCATTTTCTAAATCCGTGGCACAGCCTTTGTCTATTAGTTGCTCGAATCAATTAATCGGTATGGAGGCAGTCGTGCCGCATGCAAAAAAAATCCTACTTATTTCATCACTGATTATGCTGTCATTTAGCTTGACAAACTGTTCTTCGTACGGATCTGCCTGTTTAACTGTCATGGATATTTGTTTTTCCATGTTTGAAGCACCATATGAGGTAGAGGCTGAGATGATTGATGAAGAAATATATTGGTTTGATCTGTTCATCCATGCAGGTGTTGCATTGAGTATAGAGTGTGAAGAGATAGAGGATCATAGCAGTAGCTATGATTACCAGAAACGTGAGATGTCCAAACGAGAGGAAACATCCAGCAATGACACAGACGACACTAGATCCAGTCAATCAGGACACCGCAGGACATTCACACGTCATTAGTACAGAATTTTCCTCCATAAACACACTAAGGAGGTGTGCCATGAAAGTTAGACTATTCATCCTTTCCATTGTCATGTTTGGCTATGGATTGCTAGTGAGTGGATGTTATACTACATTCGCTGCATCAAAGACCGGTTATACGTCATCCAATTACGAATCCTATGACATGTATTCGGATAACTATAGCGTTACAACTGTGGAGTCGTATGAGGATACGCTATCCGGAGACCCGGGAATGGTGCTGCATGAGCGTCACTATGTGGTTGAAGATTGTGATCCGGGTGTTGTTGTGCATCTCAATTTCGGTCCTACCTGGCGAACCAGATACTATTCCAATTATTTCTGGGTGAGCTTTTGGGATGATCCCTGGTATTATGACTGCTACTGGGATCCCTGGTATTATAACTCATATGCCTACTGTCACTACGAACCTTATCCCTATTGGCATCATGCGCCGTATTACGCATATTATTCGCCATACTATCATCATCCTTATTATGATTATCCATACTACAGCACTCCGGGTAATTATTCCGGAAGTTCAAATGAAAAAAGACAATTCGCCCGAAGAACTGCAATTCCTCCCTCCAGTCGAAGCCGAGAAGGATCGAACAGTACCACAGATCCAAATAGACGTCGAGCTGTGGCTGTACGGGATCAATCCAACCCAAGAACATCTGATCAGACGAATGAACGAGGATCTACCCGTCGTCGGCCCACAACCATACGGGATATTCGTCCTGATCCGCCAAGTGAACGTCGCATAACAGATCGCCGTACGGATCAAAACAACGGTCAGCGTTCAAGTTCCACAAGTAATACCAGAAGAAGGATAGCCGACCGACGTTCCGGATCTCAATCCAAGTCAGAATCAAAGGTCCGTGAAAATACACGCCGGAGTCAAAATGATCGGCAAAACGCATCTTCCTCCAGAAGTACTGCTGTCAAGCAACGGACTCGTGATGCTGTAAGAAGCACATCAAAAGCAGTACAACAGACAAAACGTACATCTTCCCGGCCCAAAGTGTCAAGCAACAACCGGACATCCAGATCGTCTTCTTCTGGCAAATCGGTAAAACGAACGCCGTCCTCTTCCAGCTCCAGTAAATCGACGCCGTCTGTTTCCTCGCGGTCATCCAGTCCAAGCCGATCCAGTGGCTCCTCGTCCGGGAGCAGCCGGTCCAGTGGATCATCTTCGGGGGGAAGTCGTTCAAGCTCCTCGTCCTCTTCAAAAGGGAGACGTCGATAATCCTTAAATCTTTGACTCTAGTTTAAACGGAGGTATATCATGAAACGGTTTATTCTTCTATTCAGCTTGATTTTTACTGTTCAAATCCTTGCTCAATCTCCCGGAGAAGCTATCGCTTTTTTGGATAATGAAACTGGCAGCGGTGTTCGTGCACAAGGTTTAGGAAACGCGTTTACTGCAGTGGCTGATGACTGGTCTGCGTTGTACTGGAATCCGGCGGGGTTAACATTACTTGAAACCAGTGAAATATCAGGTGCGTTTTATCATACGAAATTCACGAACAATGCCACATTTGGCGGTGAAGTGCAGATGGGAAATGATGCATTCACTGAGTTTAAAGAGTTTGGTCTGGCCTATAAATTTCCCACATCGCGGGGAAGTTTTGTACTTGCAATTGGACGTCATAATTTCAAGAATTATGATGATTACCTGTCGTTTAGTGGTTTTAACGGGTATAGTAATGGTCTCGAGTTTGATCTGGGCGAAGAGGAGGCTGAATATTTTCCGTTCGATCGTAATGTCTGGCAAACTGAAGAGATTCTTCAAAGCGGCAATCTGGGAGCCTGGTCGTTTGGTGGTGGATTGGCTTTGTCTCCTCAATTTTCAATCGGCCTTTCCTTTCATGTCTACACTGGAGCCAATCGATATGCATTTGCATTTACTCAGGAAGATTTCGATCAGATTTATGAGAGCTACCCGGCCAATTACGATTATTATCAATTGAACCAGTTGATTGATTCCGAATTTTCCGGTGGGGGAGTCTCAATCGGTGGACTTTTTCATCTGAGTGATGAACTACGCGCCGGTGTTTCTTATGATTTTCCAAGCAAGCTGAATGTTCATGAAATATACTCTTCGAATGATTTGCTGATCTTTGATGATGGATATGAATCCATGATGGATTTTGGAACCGGTGAATGGGAGTATGCGGTTCGTTATCCTGGTAAATTGTCGGGCGGATTGGCAATTGATTCTGAAAGACTGCTCCTGGCTGCTTCTGCCTCCTACCGCGATTGGACGGATACTAAGTTTGAAAGACCGGATGAATATGGCCTGTCTTATGATTATCAGGATTTACTTGCAGAGAATCAAACGTTTACTACTGATTTTCGTGATGTGTTGTCATGGAGTGTCGGAGGAGAGTTTCGATTTACCGGTCCGAATGTGCGGCTGCGCGGTGGATATCAGGTCACACCTTCTTCGCTTGCTGAAGCTGATAAATCTATGAATCGCACAACACTCAGTGGGGGCATCGGATATGATATCGATCCTTCTACATCTTTTAATATCTCTGTCAGCCATGGCTCCTGGAAACGGTACAGTGAAGATGGATGGACACCGGGTGGTACAAAGGAAACCATTGAAACAGATCGTGTACTCGCGGGAATAGTCTATCATTTTTAAATGAAAGATAAGTGAAGTCACATTTAAGAGGCTAAGTTTCCAACCAAAATAAAGGAGCAAAATCATGAAAAAGAGGATTTTTATATTCATTCCGATCTCACTCATTCTCATCCAATGTGCTGCTACTTTGACAGACAGGGGATCGCATGTCCAAACCGTTACAGAAGAACAACGTGATTGCTGTTGTACATTCATTACGGTAGTCGCAACAGGAGAACGGTTTAATCCGTCACCTGGGGAGCGGGCACAAAGCGCAATGAATCAGGCACGAAACCAGGTCGCAAATCTTGGGGGGAATGCGATGCGCATCCTGGATATTGAGGCCAGCCGCGATGAGGTAATGGTGGTTGTTGAGGCGTTAGTTTGTGATCCACAGGTATACAACGAAGACGATACACCAGAGAAAATTGGATTGGGTGAAATTAGCCCAAAATGATCTATGAGGAAGGAGAGAGAATGAAAGGTAAATATCTGTTTTTGATTACGATCTGTGTATTGCTTCTCAAGCACGATTTGCTTGTGTCAGAAACAACGGACTCTTTATCCATTCAAAAGGAAAAGTATTTATTTTTCAATTTGATTAATGGATTATCAGTTTCCTATCAAAAGAAACTGAGAGAATCTGAAGCATTCCGATTAGGCCTACACATTAATGGCGCTAAAAGTTATAGTAAAGGACATCAAGATGCTGAAATTATTTATGAGGACGACGACAGCGCCGAGGATAGTGATAGTGAACGAAAAAGAAATTCATTTTCTGTTTCATTTACTGCTCAATATCTGTTGATGAAAGAATTTAACTCTGGTATTACATTATTTGGTGGTTTAGGACCATATCTTGGACTGGGTGTGTCAAAAAATACTTCCAACAGCTCACACGATAGTAATGAATCATCCCATTTGGATATAAGCACATCGAGTAGTAGAAGAATTACTGTGGGTGTTCTCTCATCGTTTGGTTGTATGGCAAAAATTACAGAAGGATTTCATATTTATAGCGAATATGAAATATCGATAAAAAAGTGGTATTCAACGGGAGAAAGTGAGCATACATCCAAATATGATTCAGAAGATAGTGAACCATGGTCTCAAAATTCAGTTAGAGATTCGAATGAAAATGGCTGGGATTTTCTAATCAGTGATGTAAGAATCGGTCTTGCTTATTCTTTTTAAATTTCCTCTCACTCTTGACCATTCCGCTGTAATACGGAATGCACCCTCCACAAACAAAGCCCCGGTTGACCGTTCCGGGGCTTTGTTCATCCAAAAATTTCAAGACAGATTTAATGCTTGTGTTCACCGCAGCAGGAATCTTCGTCCTCTTTTGGTGATTCACAATGACCCCCGCCACAACATCCAGATGATCGCTCCTTATATTTTCCGAATTTCAGACTGAGCATCATCATCCCGAAAATCAATACGATTGCAATGAAAATTACTAAAAATTGCTGCATCAAATTATTTCTCCATTCAGATTTATTTCTTTTTCCATTTCCAGTCTTCGTAATAGTTCCAGCTTACAGATTTGAGTTTGTTTTCAGACTCGTTGAGACCGGCCCGTGTAACGTCCCCCGCTGAAAGCATTCCGATATATTGTTTGTTCTTTTGAATCAGTAGATGCCGGATGCGCATGCCGAGCATCATATCCTGAAGTTTGTATAACGGATCATCATATGAAGCAAATATCAAGTTACAGGTCATGTAATCTCTGACACGGCCGCTCTTGGGATCAAATCCTTCTTTTACGCTGTCATGAAGGTAGTCGCGTTCAGTATATATTCCATGAATGGTTTCACCTTCTTTCACAATTACAGCACCTATGTTGTTTACAACCATTGTGCGTGCCGCATCAAAGATGCTGGTGTCCGGCGCGATACAAATCATTTCTTTGTTCTTTTCCTTCAATATATCTTCAGCTGTTTTCATTGTTTCCTCCAATTGATTCATTTAAACCTTTGAAGTTTAATAGTCTTATCCTCCAAAATCATCGAAAAGAATATTTTCATCCTCCACACCCAAATTATTGAGTAAATGCAGCACTGCGTCATTCATCATGGGCGGACCGCATAGGTAATATTCGCAGTCTTCTGGCGCCGGGTGATCCTTTAAATACTCATCGTATAAAACCTGATGAATAAAGCCGGTGAGACCCTTCCATTTATCCTCTGATTGTGGTTCAGATAATGCCAGATGCCACGAAAAATTGGGATGTTTTTTCGTCAAAGCGTCAAATTCCTCTGTATAAAATGCTTCGCGAAGACTCCGGGCGCCATACCAGAAGGAGATTTTGCGTTTAGAATCCAGCCGTTTGAGTTGATCGAATATATGTGACCGCATAGGTGCCATGCCTGCACCGCCGCCGATGAAGACCATCTCATTATTTGTTTCCCTCGCGAAAAATTCGCCATACGGTCCGGAAATAACTGCTTTGTCTCCAGGTTTTAAATTGAAGATGAAGGATGACATCTGCCCGGGTGGCACATTGGGCTTATTGGGGGGAGGTGAAGCAATCCTGACATTGAGCATGATTATATCTTTTTCCTCAGGATAGCTTGCCATCGAATATGCCCGGGAGACATCCTCAGATACTTTTGAAACATAACGCCACATATTCCATTTATCCCAGTCCCCGCGATAGTCAGGATCGATTTCAAAATCCTTATAATTCACAACATGCGGGAGGGCTTCAATCTGAATATATCCTCCAGCACGAAAATCTACATCCTCACCTTTCGGTAATTCCAGAACGAGTTCTTTAATAAAGGTGGCGACGTTTCTATTTGATTTGACAGTGCACTCCCACTTGCGGACATCAAAGACCTCAGCCGGTATTTCAATCTTTAAATTATCTTTGACAGCAACCTGACATGACAGACGATATCCATCTCTGGCTTCCCGGCGTGTGAGTACAGATGCTTCAGTAGGCAGAAGAGATCCGCCGCCTTCAGTGATGATACATTTACACTGTGCGCATGTTCCACCGCCGCCACATGCCGAGGGAAGGTAGATCTTCTGGTCGGCAAGAGTATTGAGCAATTTATCACCGAGATTCACCGCATACACATGTTTTGGATCATCATTGATAGTGATATTGACTTCACCACTCGGTACCAGTCTGGATTTCGCAAGTAAAATGAGTATAACCAAGGCAAGCACAATGGTTGTAAACATGCCTACGCCAAGTAAAATAAGTTCAAAACCGTTCATTCAGCTTCCTTTGCTTGATGATGTTTTAATTTATTATAATTTGTTATAAAGTAGTATCCGTTAAAGATAGCAAATACAATGAATACTGATAATAGAATTATCATCCGTTGTGTTAAAAGAAATGCACCTAAATACTCATCTTGAATGTTTAAGTATTTAAAGAATCCGATCCAGCCCGTTTCAATAAATCCGAGACCACCGGGTGTGACAGCAACAATATTGCCAAGTTGGGTAAGTGCGGTGCCTAGAAAAACATCAAAAAACTTGATTTGAAAGTTAAAGTAAGCGATGATTATATAGTAACGGAAAGAAACAAGGATGTATTTCATTAAAGAGAGAATGCTGATGGATGCTGCATTACTTATTGAGAAACGCGGCTTGAAATTATTATTCATTTTTTTCTTTGTTTTCAAGAAAAGTTGCGTGATGAAAATTGAAAGCATGGAGAGGGGGAATAAAAGAAGAAAACAAAACGGAATAAATAACCACTGTAGTATTTCCATGTTGAATATATGTGTGATCGTAATATATCCAATTGTAGCAGAAATAAGCATTAATAACTCAAATGATTTGTCCCATATCACTGAAAAAATAATTTCAGGAAATGAGACATTAATATTTTTCGCCATCAGCATTTTCATTCCTACATCACCAAAAATCTGACTTGTGGTCTGGCTTGACAATCGAGCCCATACAGAGGCCTTAAGAATCGGGTTGAAAGAAACAACACTGTTTTTCTGCAGATTGATAAGCAGATACCAGCGAAATGCTGCAATTAGAATAATGATAAAGGTGAGGAGCGTCACAATGAATGTGTTTAACCACCCAAAATTGAATATCATATTCAAATGTTTGGGACTCCCAATTTCAAGAATGAAAATTATGAAAATTGTGATCCCAATTAAAAGCAAAAAAATATTTTTTAAAGATTTACTCATTGTATTTAAATACTGTTTATGTTGATGTCCCTTGTAACTATTTCTCACAAATAATAAAATTTGTGACACCTTGAGCATTAAGGCAATCCAGACCTTTTACAAAGGGTAATAAAAGAGTCGGAAATTTATTTGGTACAATACACCCTTGAGAGAAAGCAGTCATTATGCGCAGACCATTTATTTCAACAAAGTTTTTCAGATATTTTAATGAAAAAATAAGCGCCCCTCTTTCTTCTTTGACTATCAAGGCAAATAAGTACATGAAAGGATTGTTCCGATTGGGTTCCAAAATGATGACAAATCTTTTTGAAACTCGTTTCATTTCCTGGATGACTTTATCTCTTTCAACTACATGATGCAACAGTGCATGGCAGAACACAATGTCAAATGTATCATTCGGATATTCTATTTTCCTCGCATCCATTACAGAGACATTTTTATTCGGGTTTAATTCGATCATTTTCTTTGATGAATCGATGCCGATTGTATTACATATTTGATTGAAATGGGTCGTAAAAAAACCATTTCCACAACCGACATCCAAAAGCGTTGTTTCGGTTTCGATCGAAATATGTTTTTGTATTTCCAGAATTTTAGATAACACATAGGCTTTTACAACGGGATGTGTGGGGTTTCTTCTACGACCGAGATCATTCCGTTCCCAAAAATCACGCTGTGATGTGTGATGATCAAACGCCAATCTATTAACCTCCAATATTATTTTTCAACGATGTTTCTTATTTAGGCAATGATTTACACGCTGTGATCAGAAATGCATATTATTTATTTCATAAAAATGACTTTGATCCCGGCCTTGACCTTGCGTTTCAATTCGCCGAATGATTCCACTTTTACCAGGCGTTTGAGAATGTATCCAGGACGGGTGTAAAACTGCTTATACCCATATACAAGAAGTTCCCGGAGTTCATCCAATGTAAAGTTCTCATTCCAATGTGGAGGAATGAAATCATGAGTCGGATTTTCCGCGAATTCGCGCCAGTAATCCCGATCAATAATCCCACTGGACATTCCGTCGAAATAGATTTTAGTGCCTGGAAAGGGAGTGAGGATGGTCATATGTACAAAGTCCGCATCCAGTTTTCGTGAGAATGCGAAAGTCTGCAGGATATCTTCTCTGGTTTCTCCGGGACTGCCAATCATGAAGTAGGCAAGAGTCATGAGTCCATGTTTGCGGGTCATGCGGAATACTTCCTCCACACAGTCCAATGTGATTCCCTTGTTCAGCACTTTAAGAATTTTTTCAGTGCCGGCTTCCACGCCATAATGGATTCCGCGGCAGCCTGCTTGTTTCAGCTTGATTAGCAATTCCTCGTCGATCGTATCCACACGGGCGCGGATGTCCCAGCCGATGTCCAGTTTACGCCGCACGATTTCATCACAAATTCCTTTGGCTCGATCCTTCTTCACAGTGAAGGTGTCATCATACATGATGAATTCATGGATGCCCATTTTAATGCAAGCTTCGATTTCATCCACTACATTCAGGGTTGAGCGGGCGCGGAATCGTTTGCCAAGCTGCGGCCGGTCGCAGAACGCACATTGATAAGGGCATCCCCGGCTGGTCATCATGATTGTCACCGGCGTGCGCTTGGCGAGCAGGGAATCGTATTTTTGGTAGGGAGTCAGATGTCGGGCGGGAAAAGGAAGTGCATCCAGGTCTTCTATAAATGGCGGATTTCCAGTGTTGATGATTTGATTTCCTGATCTGAAGACAATCCCGGGAATTTTAAAAAGTTCATCCGGCTTCTCCAAATTGTGAAGAAGTTCGAGGAAAGTCTTTTCTCCTTCACCCAGAATAACAAAATCGACACCATCAAGGGCAAGGGTCTCATTTGGAAACAAGTGAGGATGCGGGCCACCAAGTACAATACAAGCGTTCGGATTGATTTGCTTGACGATATGAATGGTCTTCATCACATCCAGCAGTGTGAAGCTCATGGCAGTCATTCCGACCACGTCAAAATCCATCTGACTTAACCGGGTTTCGATCTGTGGATAGGTCAATTCCTCAACCTGACAATCCAAAACACGCACCGTATAGTCAGAATTGACTTCAAGGTATCCCGCAATGTATAGTAATCCAAGCGGTGGATTGTTTCCGCGCTCCTCTTCAATGATCTCGGGATTATTCCCGATAATCTCATTCTCTGAGGGAGGATTTATTAATAAAACTTGCATGAAGATGCTCTATCTCTTTCTATGGCTGTCGTATGTACGTTGATTAATCAAATCTGAGAGCAATCCAATTACACCGATTTGTATTCCTGCCATTACGATAGTGAGTGTACTCGCATCAGCAAATCTACCCAACACAATTATACTGATAAGGCCCCAAGCAAAGGCAAGAAGGAAACAAAGGCTGCTTAATGGCAGAAATATTTTTAATGGCGCGAAATAGAGTCCGATTCGAAAAATCAGGTTAATAAAATTAACCGTATCCCGAATCGGACGAATTTTCGATTTGCCCTTTCTGGCATGGTAATCGACCGAATGATATGTGACTTGATAATCGTTCAGATGCATTGCAAGGGTGATTGTGGTTGTAAATGAAAAACCGTTTGACAAGAATCTTAAAAAGGGATCAAGCGATTCCCGTCTGATGATTCGTAATCCGGAATTAAAATCAGGGATTTTATCTTCAACAATCCAGTTCACGATTTTTTTCAGGAACCATTTTGCCAGACTCCGCGCTTTGGGCATTTTTACCGAATCGCCCGTTCTGGCTCCCACAACCATATCCTGCTCGTGATCTACAAGATCTTTAACGAGAACAGGAATACAGGCTGTCGGATAGGTGCCGTCCGCGTCGGTGATGCAAATAATTTCATGGATTGCCTGGCGTATTCCCGTCTTTAATGCGGCACCATACCCCAGATTGCGCTTGTGGCGGATGACTTTGACACCGCGAGATTCCGCGAGTTTGCAGGTATCGTCCGTAGAGCCGTCATCTACGACAATGATTTCCCAACGATTTGGTTCAGCAATTTCCTTTAATTTCTCAAGAGTAATTCCAATTCCTTTGCTCTCGTTGTATGCAGGTACAATGATGGAAACTTCTGATGATTTCTTTAAATGGGTTTCCATGTCATTCCTCTTTCCTATCAGAAGATCCGGGATGTGTGTTTTGAAGTACGAGCCATTCATTCTGCATAGTAATCATATTAAAAGATTTAAAATAATCCAGGTCTTTCTGTGGTACTCTGCCACGAATTAATAAATACTCTACATCGGTGTACTGTCCCTGATAGTTCTTGAACAACCAAAGCCATTCCTGATAATAGGGAAGCAGATCGGGCCCTACTTTCCTTCCAACAGCCCAGGGAGTAGGGAACTCGACAAACCGGTTTGTTGCAATTCCTTTTCTCCAAACCATAAAGTAATTGGGCACGTGCATATAAACAGGCTGTCCCCTGAACAGACTGTCGTACATCAATCCTGCAAGTACTTTCTCCTGGGTGTTTTTAGGAAGCAGATCGGGAGTGAAATCCTGATTTACTTTCTGAAAGTCCGTAAAATAATCCATCCACAATCCAAAATGTATGAGTACGGCAGTTACAATAAATATTGGCCGCCATTTCATTTTTTGCTGCGCAGAGAAGAGTGATCCAATCACTATCAAACTGATGAAGACCAAGACAGAAAAACGATAATAGGATAAGAGCAACATACCGCGAATGGATGAAATGAAGAAATAGACTATCAGGCTAAAAAGAAGGAATGACAACACAAATCGGAACTCCGGCTCATTCATCCTATTCTTGATCGATATCGCTGGCCGGATTAGGAAACTTGAGACAATCATCAGTATAAATGCTGAGAATCCCAGGCCTATCCAATGTCCTGTTTGGCCCGAGGCAAGAAATGAGTGGTCCCAGTATATTATTCCCAATCGGCGGGGAAGCGAAGGCAGAAAGTCAGTCAAATAATAATGAATCAATCGGGAGAGCATATGCCCGCCGTCTCCCGAACTAGTAGCGCGGATGGAAAGCCAGAATCCAACTATTAAAAGAATAGGAAGTAGAATGAGCCCGCTCAGGGCCATTCGTTTCAGATTCTTTATATTAAAAAGAATAATTTGGAAAGCTAGCAAGGCAATCGCGAAGAAGGTAATCAATCCATGCACATGGAAAAGAATGATCAGGAACAAACTGAGCAGGACGCCATCCTTCCAATTTGGATTTGTAATATAATCATATTGCTTAATCAGGTAGAAAAGAAAAAGAGGAATACCTAGAGCGTAATCTGTAAATCCCCAAGTGACGCTGTAATTGTATAAATAGATCATTGAAAGCAGCGCGAACCAGATATTTCCCTTTAATTTCCGAATCAGGAAGAACACACTAATCGGAAGCAGAATGACGTAAAGTGAGTAAAAAAGTTTGTTGGCAAATTCCACTGATGGGAATCCCTTGAAACTGCAAAATAGCAGATGGGCAATATTGGGTTGAAATAGGATGTTCCTCAGTACGAAGAATTGATGAAATGCGTTATCGGGCTGGTTATAATCCCGGAAAATCTGAGCGCAAGCCAAATGCATAGGCAGATCGATAAAGGGGAACAGGCGAATCATCCATATCATGAGCACATGCAGACCAATGAATGTGCCGAAGATGATATAAAAAAGTTTTTGATTTTGCTTCGATTGCATTATAACTGTATTCCTGAAAAGAGCATGAACGCAATGGCCATGAGTCCGACCGTAATGAATGTGATACCAAGCCCTCGAAGTCCTTTTGGAACATCGCTGTACTTCATTTTTTCACGGATACCGGCCAAGGCGATGATCGCAAGTGCGAATCCAGTTCCCGAGCCGAGACCGTAAGCGATACTTTCGCCGAAATCATAACTGCGTTCAACCATTAAGAGAGATCCACCTAAAATGGCGCAGTTCACTGTGATCAGAGGGAGAAATATACCCAACGCATTATATAGAGAAGGTACGTATTTATCCAATGCCATTTCCAAAATCTGTACTATGGCCGCAATCACACCGATGTAGGTGATCAGTCCGAGAAAAGACAGATCTACATTAGGCAGTCCAGCCCAGGCGAGAGCGCCTTCTTTGAGTACATTGTGATAGATCAGGTTATTGACCGGTACAGTGATGGCTTGTACAACCACCACCGCGATTCCCAATCCCACAGCAGTGTTCACCTTTTTCGAAACCGCGAGGAAAGTACACATTCCGAGAAAAAAGGCGAGGGCCATATTCTCGATGAAGATGGATTTAATGAAAAGGCTTAAATAATGTTCGAACATGTTTAAGTCTCCGTTATATAGAACGCGGATTGAACGGATTTGATAGATTTGTACGGATAAATATTATAGAATTAATATCCATAATTATGATTATTCCTCTTCGATCTGTTCGGGTTTCCAGGTGCGAAGGGCCCAGATGATCAATCCGATCAGAAAGAACGCACTGGGCGGGAGCAGGAACAATCCATTTGGAATGTACCAGCCACCGTCTGTGTTGAGCTGGAGTACTGTCATGCCCAGCACCTTGCCTGAGCCGATCAATTCGCGGAAGAATCCAACCGTCAGCAGAATGACCGTATATCCTAATCCGTTTCCTATTCCATCCATAAAACTCTGCAGGGGTGGATTTTTCAGCGCGAATGCTTCAGCCCTGCCCATGATAATGCAGTTGGTGATGATCAGTCCCACATACACAGAAAGCTGTTTGCTGATGTCATATGCGAATGCTTTGATGAGCTGATCGGCGATAATCACGAGTGAGGCGATGATAGTCATTTCGACAATGATGCGCACACTTGACGGAATGTGATTCCGGATCAGACTCACAGCCAAATTCGAGAGTGAGAGTACGAAAATCACGGCCAGAGACATGACTATTGAGGTTTCCAGCTTGGAAGTGACTGCCAATGCCGAACATATTCCAAGTATCTGGAACACGATCGGATTTTCATTAAAGATCGGATTGATGATAATTTTTTTCAGTGAGCTCATATTTGATCCAATTTATATATAAAATGACTAAAGTGCCTAAAATGAAATACGACTATAAATCCCCGCCTTCCAACAAGTTGGATTGGGTGATCTGCTGTTCCTTTATCCTGCTGAACCAAGTACCGTATCCTGTGTCACCTAACCAGAATTTGACCAGATTGTCCACACCGCGAGTTGTCAATGTAGAGCCGGAAAGTCCATCCACCTGATAATCTGCTTCTTCACTCATGGGATCGACAATCCCTTTCACCACTGTGATTTGAATGTTCCCATCCATATCAAAAGCCTGTTTGCCGATCCAGAGCCGTTTCCAGCGCGGATTGTCTACCTCGCCACCAAGGCCGGGTGTTTCGCCATGTTCGTAAAAGGTAAATCCCATGATCGTGGTTATATCGGTATGCAGGGCCATGAAACCGTACATGGTTGACCAAAGGCCCTTGCCGTACATGGGCAAAATGTATCTGGACACATCGTTGCCATCCATCACCTTATAAATAGCCATTTTTGTGGGCATGCGGCCAATGTCTCCTTTGTCCAATTCGGATGGAATCTCTTTGCTGAACTCCGGATCTTTGGCCATGGCTTTAATGTCGAATTTGGCAGGATTGAGTTTTTTCGTGAAATCCGTTTCAGGTATAATGAGTCCCGTTTCAAGATCGATTAGTTCAGGCTGGATACGCTCCGCGTACACGGCATTGATATCCACGCCGTCGTGATAGAGATCACCAGCAGAAAGGATATTCTTCAGCTTGTCCAGTTCCTTGTTTCTATCCTGTATGGATTTGAGAGACACGGCTGCAGTTGATACCAGAATCGAACAGACCAGACAGACGCCGAGCGCGACAGTGATTGTTTTTTTGGTTGAATCATTGGACATCTTTTATTGTCTCCAGTGCTGATATATTTTAAGATCACTTCAGATCAGAGTGAGGCCTCAATCCTTGATAATCGACGTTTAATATGTTTATTTACAAAAATTTTATCGATGATCGGGGCGAACACATTCATGAACAAGATTGCCAACATCACACCCTCAGGGAAGGCTGGATTAATAACGCGGATCAGAACCACCAGCATGCCAATCAACAGTCCATAAATAATTTTACCCTGATTTGTAAACGCAGCAGTCACAGGATCGGTTGCCATGAACACGGTTCCGAAAGCGAATCCACCTAATACAAAATGCCATAGGGGGGAGACGGCGAACATGGGATTGGTCAAACTTCCAATCATATTAAAAAGTAAGGACAATCCAGTCATTCCGAGCACCACACTGAGCATGATGCGCCAGGAGGCAATACCGGTAACAATGATAATGGCTGCACCAATCAGACAGGCCAGTGCCGAAGTCTCACCCATGGAGCCAGGTACAAAACCAAGAAAAGCGTCCATCCATGAAACGGACAAAGTCATGCCAGTATCCGCCAATTGAGCGAGGGGAGAGGCCTGGCTTATGCCATCCACTGCGACCCAGACTTTGTCGCCGGAGATCTGTGCCGGATAGGCGAAGAAAAGGAAGGCCCGTCCTGTTAATGCAGGATTGAGAATGTTCATGCCCACGCCGCCGAAGACTTCCTTGCCGATCACAATCCCGAAGGTGATGCCAAGTGCGGCCTGCCAATAGGGAATATCCGGAGGAAGAAGGAGCGGGAAGAGGAGGGAAGTTACTAGAAATCCCTCATTGATTTCATGTTTGCGCACACAGGCGAAGATCACTTCCCAGGTGCCGCCCATGGCCAGGCTGAGGATGTACATGGGCGCGAAATAGAGCATGCCATGAATCAGATTTGATAGAATGTTGGATGGATCGAATCCCAGACCGATCCAACCCATTACAACGCGCTGCCAGCTTCCGCCAGGGATTTCTACCAGTTTCGAAAGAATGAGGTTGGCTTGATATCCCGTGTTATACATGGCCATAAATACAGCTGGCATGAGTGCCCAGAATACTGTGATCATCATGCGCTTGAGATCCATGGCATCCCTTGAGTGGGATGGCCCCTTGGTTTGTTCGCCATGGGTGTAAAGAAATCCGTCCAGTGCTTCCCAGAGGTAATACATGCCATGCAGTTTACCGCCCTTTTCGAATTGGGGGGTTATTTTTTTATCCAGAAAATTTAGAAATGCTTTCACTAGCCTTCCTTTTCAATTGTGGTGAGCACGCGTCTCAGATTGGTCCCATGATCCATTTTCGAGGGACAGACAAAGGTGCAGAGGCTCAGATCCTCCTCCACGAGTTCGAGCCCGCCAAGTTTCTCTATTTCATCAATATCATCCACAGCCAAAGCACGAAGCAGAAATGTAGGCAGGATATCAAGCGGCATCACTTTTTCGTACATGCCGATGGGTACGATGGAGCGCTTCCCGCCGTGCAGATTGGTGGAAAAATCAAATGCTTTTCTGCGAAGCAGGCTGGATATAAGAATTGGTTTGATGGAGAAAAGTTCGAATCCTAGACTAAGCCAGCCGAAGAACTTACGCTCCTTGTCCGTTGGCAGGATCGCGATTTGCTGATGGTATCGTCCCAAATATTCTGAAGGGCCTTCAGCAGTCATACCGGAAAATACCGAGCCAGATACAATACGGTGATCCATATCCTTGATTTCTCCATCCAGCAGATCCTCAAGTGATGCTCCAATTCTAGTACGAATGAGCCTGGGAATTTTCGCGGCAGGACCACCGATGGCGACAACACGTTCGACCTCCAATTCTCCGGTTGTGAATAGTTTTCCGATCATGGCCACGTCTTGTGCGCTGATGTGCCAGACGGTTTTTTGCGCATTGACCGGGTCGAGAAAATGGATATGCGTACCGGGTAGTCCGGAAGGATGCGGGCCGGAGAACTCTTCCACAACGACTTGATCCGAATCAATTACTGGTATATTTTCATTCGGATGTTTACAAACAAAGACCTTGCCGTCCGTAAGTTTGGCCAGTATTTGCAGTCCGTTTCTGAAATTCGATTCCCGACCTTTGAGTACTTTTTCTATCACAGGCGCGATTGGATGGGAATCCATGGCTGTAACGAAAAGTGAATGGGGTGTGGTATCGGGATTGGCCACATGCCCAAAGGGGCGGGCGCGTAATGCGGTCCAGGCACCAGACTCCACGAGCTGCTTCACCATCTCATCCCGTTTCAGTGTGGAAAGCTTGTCCTTGTTAAATGATTTGAATCTGACAGCTTCTTCATTGGAATCCAATTCAATGACAATGGAGAGAAAGGCGCGTTTTTCTCCGCGATTGATTTCAGTGACTTTGCCCGCTCCAGGCGAAGTATATTTGATACCTGGCTTCTTTTTGTCTAAAAAGAGCACCTGTCCCAGTTTAACTTTCTCACCGACAGCGACCTCGAACTTGGGCTTCATACCCACATAATCGGGGCCGATCAGGGCCACGGTTTTCACCAGGTGAGCTTGTGAAAACTCCTGAACCGGTTTGCCGGAGATTGGCAGGTCGAGTCCCTTTTGAATTTTATGCAGTGCCATTGTTTCCTTTCATCATTTCAAATAATATAATAAATACTTTTCTATTTATCAGGTTTTTACTCGTTGTAAAGTAAATGTGAATGTCGTGCCTTTGCCCACTTCACTGTCTATCCAGATTTTTCCGTTGTGGCCTTCGACGATTTGCTTGACGATGGACATTCCCAAGCCAGTGCCGTTTTTATCGTGGCCCTTGGCATTGTTCGCGCGATAGAAATCCTCAAAGATATGGGGTAGCGATTCTTCCGGGATACCAATGCCGGTATCCGAAATTGCAATCTGGATGAAGCTATTCTCCGAGTCCTGTTGCTTAATTTTAATTTGCCCACTATCGGGGGTGTAGCGGATCGCGTTGCCCACAAGGTTTTCGATTAGCTCATCCAATGCAGTAGGATTGGCCAGGACTGTGGCATCCGACTCAACGGATTGTTCTATTGTCTGGTTTTTATTATTCGCAAGCACCTGAAGCTGTTCCACTGTACTCCGCACGTGCTGACTCAAGTTGCATGGTTTTTTTTCAATCTCATCCACTGCGCGCATTTGCGAGAGATCCAATAGTTCCTTGACAAAACGTAATAGAGAGACGGTACGTTTTTCAGCGCGATTCGCCATATCCAGAGACTCATCCGAAACCGGCCCTGTGTAGCCTTGAATAATATTGTCCATCAAACTTTGTATTGTGGATAATGAAGATTGCATGTCGTGTGAAACCTTCAGTACATACTGCGATTTGATTTTATCCTGTTTGGCGAGCTTTTCATTGGCAATCGCCAATTCACGCTCTCCGTCACGCATCCGGTTGACAATGGAGGTGGCCATGAATACAATAAGGAAGAGTGTAAGTGTGAAAACAGCAAGTAATCCTGACAAGTAGTTAGAATCATAGGGACAGATGTTTGGCGGCAGGAATCCAACCAGATGAAAATGACGGACAGTACCAGATGATACGAGCCAATAAAGCCCCCAGAGCAGGGTAGATGCGTAGGTTGCCTGCAGGAACGCTGCAAGGTTGGAAAGGAGGATAGACCCAATCACCATATGAAAGATGAAAAAAAAGATGAAAGGATTTTCGACACCACCCGAAAAATGGATGAGGTAGGCGAGTAACGTCAGATCCACAGAAATCTGGATATTGCCGAAGCGGGTCGCTTTTTTGAACCAGTCCGGATTGTCCCTACCTGAATGGATTTGTTTAATACAGAATCCACAGAAGAAATTATATATTAAAAGAATTGCCACGCCAGTTAGAAGGGGAAAAAGTTGAATGTCAAATTTCAGAATAAATCTGGTGCTGAGGATAACCAGCATCACTCCGGCAATTGCGAACCATCGCAACTTGATGAGCCACTCAAGACGTTCCTCGATCTCATTATTAAGAACAAGCTGTTTGAACAGAGCCATCCGTTATACTTCCAAACTATAGAGGATCATGTGGGTTTGATTGATTGACCGGATTTTTGAGAATCCAATTTGCTCAGCCCATTTCAGAATATCGTCCGTTTGGAGACGGTGCTCAAGAGGCGGTCCATTTTCCTCAATCTGATACGGCCATTCAAGAATGCAGACCAACTTGCGGGCGATCCGATTACAGTCAGCCAGCACCTTCTCATGATGATTGGTTTCATGGAATACTTGGCCCATGAAGACCAGGTCGAATGAATCCGGATCAAATTCCAATTGATCCATATTGCCAAGTTGAAAATTGGCTGCTGGAATCAGCTTGCGGGCCTCTTTCAAATACTCGGGATTACGATCTACGCCTGTGACATCTATCCCCAGTTTAACGAAATGTTCGGCGAGCAATCCAGTGCCGGTACCCACATCCAATACGGATTGAATATCCAATTCCTTCACACAAGCCGCAACAGCCGTTTCTGGCTGAATCAGGGCAACGCGCTCAGGACGGCGAAGACGTTCAATAGAACCGACATAGGTTTTTTCGTTTGTCGAATTCATGATGTAATATTATATAATAAAATTGCTAAAAATCAAATGAATAGTTGTCAATAAATGTAAATTTTTATATTGTTTAACAGGAAAAGAAAAAAATCCATCCCGCCGGGGCGGGATGGATTTGAGAGGGTACTACAAATCAAGCGGCTTTTTTGCCCTGCAAATGATCAATCATGGGCTGTGTCACCAAAGGCACCACCTCATCGATCATGTGGGGCATGAGGTTGTCCATTACTTTAGGCATCATATCTGGCATTTGTTCGGCCATATAATCGGGCATGGGGATTTGATCGGCCACAAGTTCAAGCATTCTGGGCATGACCTTGGGCATCATCATGGGCAGCAATTTCGGGAAGAGGAAGGGGAACATGGGTTTCATTAAATTCAGCGCTCCCGGAACCTTGCCCATCACGCGCATCATGCCGCCCATACCGAAGGGCATGGCGTCGATCAATTCGTCCCACATAGATCCCATAAGTTTCGCAAATCCTGCAGGTGTCATGAGCTTGATCATACCATCAAACACTGCCCATTGTTTCTGCACTTCCGGATTGGGATCAGGGAATTCGTATCCGAATTGAGATGCAGCGAATCGAGCAAGATCCACAACCTCAACCGGAACCTTCTTTTTATCAGCGCTGACACGTAGTTGGAACTGACAGCAAGGACACGCCGCCAGCACTTTTTCAGCGCCAGCTTCAATGGCTTCATCCAGCCGGCTTTTGCCAATATCTGCTGCCACATCCGGATCCTTGAGTAAAGTCAGAACTGAACCACAGCAATGGGCTTCATCGCGGTTGTTTTCCATTTCAACAAACTTTACACCAGGGATCGCTTGAATCATCTCCCGCGGTTCGTCATAAATCTCGGATACTCTGCCCATGTGACAGGAGTCATGCCAGGTCACAGTGGTTTCGCCGTTCCCGGATTCGGGGAATTTAAATGTGCCAGCTTTCAATTGTTCTGCAATAACTTCACTGTAATGTTTTGCAGTGATGCCATATTCAATATTGTGTTTCTCGGCCCATTTGGGATACGCTTGTCGCCACATCATATCACAGGCAGGGCATGACGAAATTACCGTGTTGGCTCCCGCTGCTTTCACGGCTGATATATTTTTTTCCATAGTCTCAAGGAAAAGGTCCCATTTGCCCGCAACCAGCATCGGGGTGGCGCAGCAGTTTTCCTTGCTACCCAGTGTGGTGAAATCCACACCTGCTTTATCCAATAAGCGTGCGCTGGCCTGACCGATATCGTGTTCGACATAACTGGCCGTACATCCCGCGAAATAGACATTTTTAGATTTGACCTGCGGGCCGTGTTTTTCCATCAGTTCCTCAGGAAACCAATCCTGACGATTCTTGCGATATCCCGCCCAGATATTGCCCTGATCACTCAAAGCAGCGGCCATCATTTCAAACGGCGGGATAGTCATTCGTTTGTCTTCATGAATCAGCTTACCGCGCAGTTTCATCCATGATGGTTCAATTGGAAGGGCGGCGGAGCAGCGCAAGTTGCAGAGTTCACAGGTTGTACAGACCAGCATGGTATCGACCATTTGCTGATCCCAGTCCACGCGCCCTTCCATATATTCTCTCAGCCAGTACCACTTGCCGCGTGGGCTTTGGCTTTCCCAGCCTCGGCCGTAGAATTGATCGCATTCGTCCACACAATATCCGCATTGCGAACACGAGTAAGCGTACCAGGCCACATCGGCAGGAATGTCTTTGACTGGTTTGTCCAGTCGTTCACCAACCCTGGTTAAAACCAAATTTCCAAATGGACGAATCATGGGTTCAAAGGTTTTCGCTACGGTCATTACGGTTCCGAGGATTCCTCCCTTAAAAACTTTGCCAGGATTAAGAAGCCCCTTAGGATCGACTTTCTTTTTAAATTCTTTCATTTTCTTCAATCGCTCTTTGCCCAGGATGACATCCGCCTCTTTACCGAAATACATACCCGTGGAATAGGGGCGACCGCCGAATTTTTTGGCGATCTTCATGATCGTCATTACCAATCCAAACACAAAGTTGTAACTGAGTTTACGTTGGTCACCGGGGATGAATCCAAGGATCACGACTTCCGGATTCCCATCCGGGCCCTTCTTTATAATCACGCCCTCTTTGACGACCGGCTGATCGACTTTGCGTTCGATCTCGCTCATCACATCCCCAAGCTTGTTCAGTGGTACGATGACTTCGGAAGGTACCAATGAGGGTCCCAGCCGTTTCACAACCATGAGCTTGAAACGCTGCTCCCATTCATGCTGAGCGATGCGATCCGAAAGGATTTCACCTTGACAGGGTTTGACCAGTTTCTCCAACTGTTCACGGACTGTTGTTGCGTCCTTTGCGCGTACGGCAAGGGTGACCACATAGGATGCAGGCAGAATCACACGTTCCTCAGCAGGATGGCCGTCATGCTCCATCAGGGGGGCCCTGTTTTTCAATTCAGCCATGCGGGGATTGATAAACATAAGCGCCCAGATCGGAAGATCTTTTTCAACAAAATTTTCCATCATTATTTGCAAATCATATCCATTGGGGCAAGCAAGTGAAATGATATCGAGTTCCTCATCCGGCATGATTTTTAACGTCACCTGACTGATAAAGCCGGTCACACCTTCTGCTTCAGAAATAAGATCCAAATCGTCACCGCTGAAATCCTTCACATCACCATTGGGGAGAACCACGCGAGCGGACAAGACATTTCCTCTGTAATATCCATATTCATAACTGCCAATTCCTGCTCCTCCCTGGGCCAGCCATCCGCCTGCGGTAGATGAAGGGTAGCTGGTCGGGTAAAGCCTGATTGTATAACCTTCTTTCTTAATCTCTTTGTCAAGAGCCTCCCAGGTCATACCCGCTTCGACTGTGACGGCCTGGTTTTTCTTGTCGAGGCTGACCACGTTCTTTAATCGGTAGAAATCAATAACCAGCCCCTTTTTTATGGGGATGACACCACCATATCCTGAAGACGCTTTGGCTCTTGGTGTAACCGGGATATTTTCTCGATAGGCCCATTTCAACAGGGTGATGAGTTCTTCTTCTGTTTGCGGCTGGGCTACTCCGTCGGGTGTGGTATTGCCAACCAGGGGTTTCACCAGACTGGGCATGGCGGCGATATCGTGGCCATACAGAATGCGCTCATGCTTGTCAAAACGAACATGAGGTGTTATTTCCTGCAGTTCATTTTGTTGTCGGCTGTTAAAACGGCTCATGAAAGCCTCCAAATATAGAATTATGAATTATTAATTTTGAATGATGAATTAGAGCGCCTTAAGTAATAATTCAAGAGATGATTTTATTTCATCGATTTGGCAATCCTCTAAATTCGAGCAGATGCGCGTTTCACATTCCTGCATTCGTTTAATGATCGCTGATTTGGTTTTTTTACCCGATGCTGTCAGGATGATTTCTACACTGCGTCTGTCATCTGGTTTGAATTTGGCATTTACGTATTTCTTTTCCATCAGTTTGGTCAACACCCGGCTTGATCGGGATGGGGAGAGTGCCATGCGCTCTGCAAGTTCATTGACTAAGATCGTTTCATCAGGTTGTAGGACTAGTAGGGCACCAAATATCGCGGGTGATAATCCCAAATCTTTTTGGATTTGATACTCACTGGATTGACATTTTCGTTTTATCGCAAGGATAAGTTCAAATAATTGCATGCTCATTGCTAACTCCTTTGTTATGGACAATAAATGTTAAGAGCATTAAGTGTCAATGGCAAGTATACAAAATCAAAACATGATTGTCAAGAAAAAAGTGATAAAAATCACAAATAAAATATTGATATTAAAAAAGCCCTCTTTGTGACTTAGAGAGCTTTGTGAGAAAATAAATTTTGAATAGAATTAATTGGGGTTTCGTCCTTTGCCCCAAAACTTATCCAGCTTCTCTTTTTTCTTCGTCAGACTTTTTACTTTGGCTTTCGATTTTTTAGCGAATGGACCACTGGGTTCCAGCTTGAAGGAAAGGGTATAGTGATGAATGGCTTCGTCCAATAGATTTTTGTCATTCTCCATTTCGTAAAATTGAGCCATGAGAAAGTGGGATTCGGCTTTGGTGGGGTTTGCTTCGGATGCAGTCCGAAGATATTTTCTCGCCTGTATGCGGGCGGCTTCATTTGGATTTCGTTTGATAATCTTGGTTCTGGAAAGGTTGAGATAATATACCGCCTCACTCATGCCGGGATAAGCTTCAGCCGCAGCAGAGATTTGCTTGATCGCAGTATCATAATCATTTTCATCATATGATTGTTTGCCTTTGGCATAAGCGTCACTGGCAAAACCAATCTTACTTTCGAGGGTATTTACCAAAGGAACAAATTGAGTCGGATCTCTGGCAATCTCAACTAAATTTTCATAACGAATCTTGGCCTCTTCCAACTCTCCAGCTTTTTCATATAATGCACCAAGCTGCTCTAAAACCTCCGGAGATTCCGGACTCAGTTCTTCCGCTTTCTTTAAATAAACAATCACATTGCTGTTCTTCTGACTTCGTTCCGCAAGCTGAAAATAAATCTTTGATGCTTCCTTTTCTGATTCAGGATCATCCAATTTGATATGAAGGGCGCGTTCCAATGCAGTGTCTGCTTGGAGCAGGGAATCCAATTCCAAGTAAGCTTTTGCCATGAGCAGTAGAGATTCTGAATCCATGGAATCCACGGCAATTGCTTGTTTACAAAGTGTGAGAGTCTGATTGTAATCCTTTGCGTTATAGGATTGTTGCGCTTGATTTCCCGCCGCACAATGAAGGAGGAAGAGCGCCATTCCCAAAAGGAATCCAGTCAGTAATAGTTTTTTCATTTCAATCCAGCCTTCATTATATTGTCAAAGAGGTGACAATTTAGTGGATCATCCTTATAAAATCAAGTTTGAAATAATTTTCATGGCAACCCTTTTTAAAAAAAGCAGTCTAATCTAATGAACGCCGATACGAAGGAAGGAAGATGTTGATCGATCACACCGACCAAGAACAGATGATGGCTGTCCGCGATGGTGATTTGGATGCGCTTGGGCCCCTTTTTGAGAAATATAATAAAGCGCTGTACCATCACTTTTTAATGCAGACTGGCCATACACAAATCAGCGAGGATCTGGTTCAGGAGGTTTTCTTCCGGATTTTAAAGTATCGGCATACGTATCGGGGTGAAAGCAAGTTTTCAACATGGTTGTATTCAATCGGGCATAATGTCAAAATGGATTATTACAGAAAGAAAAAAATGAAAACTGTTGCGTTAGACAATGCCAATCGCGTTGCTTCGAAAGATCCAGAACCGGATACTCAGACCGAGAAGAATAATGAAGCCCATCTTGTTCATCAGGCACTTCAGCGGCTTTCGGAGGACAAACGGGAAGTCTTGATTCTCAGTCGGTTTCAGAACATGAAATACGAAGAGATTGCCGAAGTCACGGGATGCGCAGTAGGCACCATCAAAGCCCGCGTGCATCATGCATTGAAAGCATTATCCACCATTTACTTGGAGTTATCAGGCGAGAGTGCATCATGAACTGTAAAGAAGTCAAATCAGGTTTAACGGATTATGTCCTTAAACAGCTGGATTCAGAATTTGAACAGGATTTAAAAAAGCATCTTCAATCCTGTCTGGATTGCAAGGCGGAATTCGTCCGGCTGCAATCCGCATGGCAGAGATTGGAATCCATTCCAGAGTCCAAGCCCAGCCCGATGCTGTGGAGTCTTTTCTATTCCATGTTGGAGAAGGAAAAGCAGTCTACGGTACACAGTACACAGTACACAGAGAAAGAAACCGTTTGGGATAAGGTGGATAAGTGGTTGATCCAATGGTGGCCGAGACGTCCGGCTGTTCAGTTTGGTGTTTCCTTCGCGGTTCTCCTGATCGGTTTATGGATGGGTGGGAGCATCTCCTCCAAAACAATTAAAAATGGTGAGATGCTGCAATTGCGTTCCGAGGTTCATGAGATGCGCCAGTTCATGTCACTTTCACTTATGAATCAGTCTTCATCCGTGCAGCGAATTCAGGGCGTGAGTCTGACACGGCAGGTACAGAATCCAGATGTCTCATTGCTGGATGCTCTGTTTGAAACGCTGCAATCCGACCCGAATGTGAATGTGCGGCTCGCAGCAGTCGATGCGCTCTATCTGTTCCGCGATGAAGCGCATGTACGTGACCAGCTGATACAGTCGCTCAATGCGCAGGATTCGCCGATGATCCAGGTTGCACTCATTGATCTGATCACTCAGATACGCGAACAGAAGGCGTTGGATGCCATCCGATCACTCATTCAGAAAGAGGATTTAGATCCGGAAGTGCGCGAGTACGCAGAGCAGAAGTCGTTGGAAATGTCCTGACATAAAAGGTTGTCCGCCTTCGCCAAGGCTATGGCGGATTAAAAAGTGAGGATCAAATGAAAAGATATATTTTATTATTCATAATCATATTCGTGTCAATTTTGAGTGCGAAAGAGATCGAAGAGTCCGAGACGATCGAAAAGACATTCACGATTGAAAAACCATCCAAAGACTTTCTGATTGTGGTTGACAATGTGTTTGGATCGATCAAGGTCAACGGCACAAAAGGCAAATCCGTGACTTCGACAATCCAGAAAACTGTTTGGGCACGATCTGAAGAACAATTTGAGAAAGCCCAGGAAGAGGTCTCCCTGGACATCATCCAGGAAACGGACATGATTGAGTTGTATGTGGATGGTCCGTTTCGAGACAGGGAAGATAAGAGATCCTCATATAATGAAAAGCGGTATACGGTCACCTATGATTTTGAGATTGAAGTCCCACGGGATGTATCCATCGAAGTACGAACAGTGAATGGTAGTGATATCACGGTTCATGACATCCGTGGTGATTATGATGTACACAATGTGAATGGTGGGATTGAGATGGCTGGTATAGCCGGATCCGGGGATGCGATCACTGTGAACGGACCGGTATCCTGTCAGTTTGATGAGAATCCTGAAGATGACTGCGAATTCAGATCCATCAATGGTGATATTCGTATTTATTTTCAGGACCCGCTTTCTGTTGATGTCACGTTTAAAACAATGAATGGCGAGATGTATTCTGATTTCGAAGTTTCGCATGTGCCGGAAAGTCAATTTACAAAGACAAAAAAGCATGGCAAGACTATGTATAAAGCGGAACGGCCCATGAAGGTTCGGGCTGGCAATGGTGGGGCCCTCATTGCAGCGAGTGGGATTAATGGGGATTTGTTTGTACTGAAAAATCGGTAAGGGGTAAGAGGTCCGCCTTCTCCCGCCGATGCGGGATACGGCGGATAAACTCAAAGGATACTTTAAAGAAATAGTATTGAAAGGAGTAAAGAAATGAAGACTTTAACACGAATATTAATTGCGATAGTAGTTTTATCCGCGATTCACGTGATAGCACAGGATGATCTGGTGGACCGGTTAACTGTACCGTTCAGCGATCCATCTAAACCAGGTAAAATTGAAGCCGGATTGATCAATGGCAGCATCACAGTGACTGGGTATCCGGGCAAAGAAGTGGTGATCGAGGCAGAGAGCCGTATGAAGCAGCTTGATGATGATTTTGATGTGGATGAGGAAATAGTTTTTGATGGCGGAGGTCGATCCACCGGCCGAAGTAGAAGCCGAAGCAGAACGGGCGATGATGAAGAGAACGACAAAGATTTATCCGGACTCAAACGTCTTTCCGGTACAACCTCATCTCTTGAAGTGAGTGAAGAGGACAATTTCATGGAGATCAACGCCGCATCCTGGAAAAATGACGTGGATCTGCGGATCAAGGTTCCGCATCGGACTTCAGTGGAACTCAGCACGGTGAACAATGGCAATATCGTGGTCACGGATGTGACCGGTGAATTGGAAGTGAAAGCGATAAATGGATCGGTCCGGATGGAAAATGTGGGGGGTGTGGTTGTCGCCAATTCACACAATGGTGGAGTCACGGTCGTGATGAACAAGCTGGATGCGGGCAAGCCCATGGCGTTTACTTCGTTCAATGGAGATGTAGATATCACCCTGCCCGCGTTGATAAAAGCCAATGTGAAGATGAAGACACAGAACGGTGAAATATACACGGATTTTGAGATTCAGAAATCCAAGGACCCGGCCAGTATCGTTCAGGACAAAACGCATGATGAGGATGGTGCGTATCATGTGAAGATAGACCGGTCGTATTACGGTATGGTCAATGGCGGCGGACCGGAGTTTAATTTAAAGACATTTAACGGGGATATTGTAATTCGAAAAGGGAAGTGATCCAATTCTCAAACAAAAAGCCCCTCGAACTTGAGGGGCTTTTTTTATTCAAATCTCTATAAAGAAACTTTATGGGCCTACAATTGTTTTGGCTACTGTACTTGAACTGAATGCTGCGGTCATATCCTTCAAATTCGCAGTCGGTGTTTCAGTTGCATAAGTTCCTGTGCTTGAATTGATCTGCATCGCCAATGTCTCTGACTTGATTTCAAATCGTGTGATCACTCCCTCACCATCGACTTCCTTGATAAAGTTCGCCACTTCGGCGCAGCAGTAATAGACTCCCGCTTCAAGGGATTGACCGGCTGCATCTATCAGATTCCAATCCACGGTAATGGTTTGTTCAGATGTATCCGATTCAAAATAGGGGCTCGCGCCGGTGAGACCATCAAATGATGGGGCCACTCCGTCTTCAGTTTCGGTTTCAAGATCAGCATAACTCAGACCGGCAGCAGCAGCCCAATTGGGAAGGTGCTCGATATGTGATCCATGGGCCGTGTCCACAGTGACAGCAACCGGTGTGACCTCAAGGGTTTTTATGTAATTCCGGTCTGCATCCTCAACCCAGATCACATAGTCGCTGGTGACTTGAAGACTGGCAGGATATCCATTGCCTTCAAATCTGGGACCGGTTGCCTTCAGCAGAACTTGAACTGCATTAATAATGAGTTTTTCGTTTTCATCCTTGTCTTTTGAGCACATGGTTGATGTCAGAATAATGAGTCCTAGCAAAAGTACGAGAAACCGTTTCATAGAATTTTATCCTCTCATGAAAATTGAAAAAGGCGAGATGTTTTCGCCCCGCATTGGAATTCTATTTATAATTCTTGATATTAAAGGACGAGATAAAAAATATGAAAATCAAGATGAAAGAAGAGTGAAATGTCAATACTTGTCATTCCTGGGTCTATGGAAGCTTTTCCAAGAAATCCACATATCTTTTTTGCTGGACTTCATAAGAAAAAACCGGATAATTCTTCATGCTTTGAATTCGTGACTGGATGGGATCTCTGTTCTGAACCAAATGATTCAATGTGGCTGTCAGATGCGCAGGATCATAGATAATTGACGATCTCATCAGGTCCTTAATCCCAGAGTATTCTTTTTCAATCAACATGGGGATCTTGTAGTAAAAGGAAAGATTGAACGCGCCTGAAATTGCACTGGTCAGATAGCGTTCCCGTCCGCTAAGGAGTGGCATGATGAGATCAGAATGCTTTACATATGCCTGAAAAATCTCATCCTCAATCGGGCCTTCAAATGTGATGAATCGATCCGCCAATCCTTTTCGAGAAAGTTTCTGTTTGAAATCAAGCCCGTCTCCACTTTGATGAAAGATATTACCCAGCAGGATGAACTTGATGTGAGTATCCAGTGCATCATCCAGATGCTCCAGAAGCAGATGATAATTGCGTCTGCGGTACTCGATATTTCCTGGCATGCAGATCCAGAAATCCTGATCGGATCTTGGCAGTGCCACTTCCGCAAACTTGGGCATGAAGATTGGATAAAATGCCTGATAATGTGTCCGTATTTTTTCAGGGATCTGATTGAGCAAATGATCGCTTAGAACGAAAAAATTGCGGATCTTGAGTTGAATCATCCGAAGAGAAACGCTTTTCTTCAACTTGCCGAGCCAGTGCAGGATACAACCCATTCTCACACCGCGCATGAAGGGAATCAACCAGAGAATTTCTTTGCCCATGAACGTATTGATGATGAGCATTCGGATCGTATTGGATTTCAGAATCTTTCGGATGCGAAGTGCCTGCTTAAAATATCCGTGATTGGAACGCTCTATAGAAAGATAGTGAAACTTATCCACCTTGTCATAAATCGAAACACGGTCCCGGCATTCCCAAGGGCAGATTAAATGGACCTCATAACCCGCATCCTTGAGAAAGCTTGCCTGAGAATAAAGGCATTCAATGTGCCCGGTGCTGAATTCGAGGAGGGCCGCTTTTTTCTCTGTTGCTCTCATATCTATTTATCGTTCCTTCAAATCACTACTTAATCTGAATGTGCAATAAATTCAATAACTTTTTCCCAAAATAACGGATCAACCCGATACATCCAGGTGTTGTGTGATGTGCCATCCATCAACCACAATTTTTTATCCGCTTTGAGGGAATCAAACAGTTTGAGTCCCTGTTCTGTAGTAACGACCTCATCGTTCTCCGCTACCGCGACTGCGATTCGCTCTGAATATCCGGTCAAATTTTTAATGCTGTCATATTTATCCTGAGCCAGCAGATGAGCTGGTATAAAAGGATAGATGGATCTGGCAAGCTCTGTCAACCTGGCCCAAGGTGTAATCAGACAGATGCCATCCACAGTCAGTGATGAGTCTGCCAAAGCGGACGCAACCACGCCCGCTCCGAGCGACTCACCAATCACAAATACGGGGTCGGAATAATAGTGCTCCCGAACGAGCCGGATTGTCTCACGCGCGTCATTAACCAAAACATTCTCAGAGGGTTTTCCGGGTCGTCCTCCGTATCCCGGATATTCCGCGAGCAGTACCTGATATCCCAAAGTACTGAGCGGTTTGCAGTAATAATCGCGATTCCATGCCGCTCCGGCATTGCCATGAAATATGATGATCGTTCCCCTGTGCGATTCGTCTTCCAGGTTGAAGAGATATCCGCGAAACGATGCATCTGAATTCGGCCAAAATTCAAGTCCAAGCGCATGAATCTCTGATGCATCCGGCCGGTTAGTATCCGGAAAGTAGAGGAGCCGGTTTTGTCCAAAGTAAAACAGCATACACAGGATGAGGTATCCGGCGATGATGTAAATGACAATCCGAATGAGCAATTGATTTTTATCCGATTAAAGCAACTTTATTAAATTATCATAACTGATCTTCACAGCTTCAATGGGTGGCAATCCTTCTTTTTCCTCTTCTATAATGTACCATTCGGTGCCGCCCGTTTTAGTACAGACTTCGAAGATTTTCTTAAATGGAATGTCGCCCTGACCGATAAGGGCATCCGGTTTGGTTACTGAATGTTCTTTCAGATGAATTGTAACAGACCGGCCGGGATAGCGCTTCAGATAAGGAACGGCCTCCGCGTCAGCTCCGGCCATATTCCCGGTGTCCAACTGCAGAATCACGTCATCTGTTGTGTTCTGGGCGAAAATATCCCAGGGCATTTCCTCATCAATGAGTTCAAACTCAAATGTGTGATTGTGATACCCGATCATCATGCCATGAGGTTTTACTTTTTCGGCCAGTTCATTGAAAAGTTTCGCGGTCTCCAGCCATGCTTCTTTTGAATTTCTTCGTTCTTCGTTCAGCCAAGGCACGATCAGGTATTTATTTCCGATGATTTTATGGAATTCAATGGTTTGTTCCAGAGCATCATCCAACATGAGGCTTAAATCGACGTGTGCTCCAGCGCATTTCAGTCCGTTGTCGTCCAACATCTTGCGAACCTCTTCAGCAGAATAATCATGAAAACCGGCAAATTCAACACCCTGATACCCCATCTCAGCCACTTTCGCGATTGTACCGGGGAAATCTTTTTCACAATCATGCCGTACAGAGTACAGCTGTAGAGCAACCGGAATCTCGCTCTTTTGCGCGTTTGTCATGGTGCCACATCCGAAAAGGAGTGAGGCAACAACAAGCCCAGTAAATGCATTCAGGAAATGACGTCGTTTCATTGCTTTGGTGAATCGGGATTTCATGATGTCCTCCATGATATGATGATGTGTAATTGGTTGTACTCAATATAAAGAATTATATTTTACAAAATTGTTAATTGATTGTAAATTGCAAGTCCGTGTATAATCTGGATAACAATGCGGGCAGCACGCGATGATTACGCAATAGCCGGACCGATCGGTCGACCAAACCGGGTGAGTTATAGATCAACCGACGCAGCCATTCGGATTGAATCAGTTCTTTGTGGATAACTTTTCGAATCCGCGATTCATATGAAGAGAGTGATTTCATGGAAAAGTCGTTACTGTCCAGTGCCTCAATGGCTACTTCTGCCGCAACTTTAGCAGAGAACATCGCATTGGCGATGCCTCCACCAGACAAGGGATTGATGAGTCCAGCCGCATCACCGAGAAGAATCACACCGTCCCATACGCGTTGGAGTTTGCGGTCCCAGCCCAATCGTAATGGCCAACCCGCATAGGATTCCACACTTGCAACGGAAGACAATCGCTCTTTAATCTCAGGAGTTGACAGAAAAAGGTCGAAGACCTGTCTTAAAGTCACATTCATTTTACGGAACGCTTTCATTGAAAGACCCACTCCGATGTTGGCTTCGTTGGGGCCGATAGGAAAGATCCAGCCATATCCCGGCCAGATGGAGGAATCGAGAAATCCCTCGATAGTATTCTCCCGGATATAAATGCCTTTTACATATGCACGAGCTGCCACAGCTAAGTGGGTTGCAGGATATTGTCCATTTAATTTACGGGCGATGATCGAGTTGGAGCCGTCAGCAGCAAGGAGCAGTCGGGAGGAAAGTGTTTTCTCCGATTGGTTATCCCTGACTTTAATTATAACATCGCCTTTATCTGATTGCTCCACATCCAAAACCTTTGCTTGCATGAATGTGGCACCGAGCTGTATGGCGCGGTTTTGAACAAGACCGTCCAACTGCTTGCGTGGGGCTACGAGGGTGGTAATCTGATCTGGATGGTTATCTGAAAATTTGAGAGAGATGCTGTGCCCGGAAGGAGAAACAATGCGTCCGGATGTGATGGGGTAGCATCCTGCTCCATCGAGTGGATCTTTTAATCCGATTTCGTGCAGAATACGCAGCGCGAAAGGACCTATCGCATCGCCGCAGATTTTATCCCTGGGGAATTCATATTGATCAATGAGAAGCACATCATGTCCAGCACGGACCAAAAAAGCAGCTGCAACCGATCCTGCGGGGCCGGCGCCTGCGATGATGATATCATGATTAATATTGGTCATAGGGCTAAGGTGCTTTTCCCGAAGTCATAATTAAAAATATGATGGATAATATACAGTATTTGAATTCGATTTACAAACGGTTCTGATTGCACACGGGGCAAAAAAAATGCGTCCCAGAAGGACGCATTGAATTATCCAAAAATCATGATCTATTAATAATCAGAAATGATGTCATCAAAGAATTTGATAAAATCTCCACGATCATCAGAGCTGTTAAATTTGATCGCATCACGGGGATGTTGGTTTAGCAATCCCGTAATCATATAGGGAATATCAAAACCCCACATCAGTTTTTCACGCATGGGTTCAATCTGATTCTGAATGCAATCCAAAACAGGGCGCAGTTTATATTTGGGATTGTGCAGAAATCCAAGCAGCAGTTCCATGGGACAGTTGCCCGCGCCACGACCGAGTCCGGCCATAGAAGCATCGACCATGTTCGCTCCAAGAATAATGGATTCAATGGTATTGGCATAGGCTAACATTTGATTGTTGTGCGCGTGCAAGCCGACTGTTATCCCGGCATTACGGGCGTATTTCATATACTTTTTAAACATGTAATGGATCTGCTCGCTGTAGAAGGCGCCGAAGCTGTCCACCAGATAAATGGCCTGAACGGACGATTTACAGATCAAATCCAGAGCGCTGTTTAAGTCATGTTCAGGCACAGTGGAAACCGCCATCAAGTTGAGGGAGGTTTCGTATCCCTTTTCGTGTGCATCCTGCGCGATATCCAATGCGGTCGGTATTTGGTGGATATATGTAGCCACGCGAACCAAATTGAACACACTTTGATCTTTGGGTAAGATGTCACGATGATAGTCCGTACGCTCAGCATCGGCCATGACAGAGAGCTTCAGATCCGTCTCATTGTCTCCAACAATGCGACGAATATCATCTTCTGCGCAAAATTTCCACACGCCAAATTCATCCCTTGAAAAAATCTTGTCATCGGCCTTGTAGCCCAATTCCATATAATCGATTCCTGAAGCCACACATGCCTCATAAACGGCTTTGACCACTTCGTCGGTGAAATGATGATTGTTCATCAGACCGCCATCCCGAATAGTGCAATCGAGCACTTTGATGTCCGATCTATATGAAACCCATCTCCCGGAGGCAGAGATCGTATTGTTCTTGGATTTTAATTCAGTCACGGATTTGTCCTTCCTCTGAGCTTTATCTTGTATGCCGAGCCGATCATGATATTCACGTTGCCATTTGATGCGTCTGTCATGATATGGCAATGTTAATTTTCGCATAAAAACCGGTTCCCTAATAATAACGCTAAAGATATAAAACAATCCATCCAAGTTCAAGCAAAAATTCCATGAGCTTGAATATTTTAAAAAGAAATATGATGTGTTTATCCGAAACTATCAATCATGCCCATTTTCAGCCAGGATGATTATAAAAAAGCCTCCTGAATTTTAGATACAGGAGGCTTTTTGTATCACTTCCGATTTTTACAATGTTTCAAGAACCTTTTTAATTCGTTCAAAAGCCCAGTCAATATCCTTTTTCGTGATCACGAGAGGAGGGGCGAACCGGATCACAGTTTCATGGGTCTCTTTACAAAGCAGGCCCTCTGCCTGCATTGCTTCACAGAAACGTCGGGCGCCGCCAGCGCTATCTTTTAACTCCACACCAATGAGAAGGCCCTTACCGCGAACTTCTTTGATGTGGTCGCTGTTGATTGTTCGCAGCTGATCCATAAAATATTTGCCAAGTTCCGTGGCCTTTCGGGGAAGTTCTTCCTCCACTATCACATTCAAAGCTTCGCGCGCGATAGCGCATGCCAGGGGATTTCCCGCAAAAGTGGAGCCATGTTCACCGGGAGTAAACAGTCCAAGAACTTCTTTATTGGTTACGACCGCTGAAACCGGATAAAAACCACCTGACAATGCTTTTCCTAAAATAAATATATCGGGTTGTACGCCTTCATGACGGCAGGCGAACATTTCTCCGGTCCGGCCCAATCCGGTCTGGATCTCATCCATAGCCAGCAGGACATTGTGTTTTTTGCAGATTTCCGCAATCTGCTTGAGATAACCTTCAGGTGGGATTAAAACTCCGCCTTCCGCCTGGATGGGTTCAATCAACACTGCGGCTGTGTTCTCCGTGATCGCGTTCTCAATAGCCAATGCATCGCCATAAGGGACTGATTTGAATCCGGGTGTGTATGGACCGAAATATTCCTTGTAGAGTTCCTCCGTAGAAAATCCTACGATTGTTGTGGTCCGTCCGTGAAAGTTACCCGCGCAGGTGATGATTTCTGCCTTATCCTTTGCGATTCCTTTGACCTTGTAACCCCATTTCCGCATCGCCTTAATCGCGGTTTCTACGGCTTCCGCACCGCTGTTCATGGGAAGCAGCATATCCATATCAGCCAGCTCACAGACCTGCTTGCAAAAAAGGGCGAGTTGATCATTTCGAAACGCTCGCGACGTGATCGTCAATTTCTGAGCTTGATCCGTCAATGCCTTCACGATGCGTGGATGGCAGTGGCCCTGATTGACTGAAGAGTAGGCAGACAGGAAATCCAGAAATTTGTTGCCTTCGAGGTCATATACCCAGATTCCTTTACCTTTTGCGAGTACCACATCCAATGGATGATAGTTGTGGGCGCCGTACTGATCTTCTATTTGAATCAGTTCTTTCGATGTCATTTATTTGCTCCTATTAATAATTGAATCTGATTTGATCTATTCCGAATAAAAATCAATCATCTGTTCGATGGCGCGCAAGCAGACGGGATCAAATCCCGTCAAACTCCTTGAGAACATTCGGCAATCCAGATAGGGTCGATAGAGCCCCTCTGAGCTGTATCCACTTCCTTCAAACACTCCTACTGTGCCCCAAGCCTCCTGCGCTCGCAGGAAATCCCAGCGCCATTGATCATGTGCTGCCTTGGCACTGTCTTTTGCGGCCTTCTCCTTCAACTGATTTGTTGTTTTACGGTGCGCACGATTTGTACTGTCAAAGACCACTTTGTCCCATGGTGTGGGCACAAGCGTTTCATCATCCATTAATGCTTTCCATTTGACATTTTTTTTGTCCATCAGTGCAGTGACATTGGGTTCCCAGGGTTCTACCCCGGCGTTATAAAACTCGTCATACGCCACATCCGACGTATAATATTCATCACCTAATCCGGCGAAAGCATGTCCGAATTCATGCACAAAGATATATCCGCTCCACTCGTTATCCGCGATACAGGTTGAATAGAGGTTGAATATGCCACCGCCTCCATATTTCTTGCTGTTTATAAGGATGTAAAGCTGGTCGTACGGTGCGGCCGAAGCGGCTTTACACACGGTTTTGTTGTCCCAGGTCAGGATGTAACGGTCACTCTCAAAACTGTTGAACGAGCATGAGAGGGCATTGTCCACATAAACTTCTTTGCGCGGATTGTCAATGCCGGATGCGTTGGACGGCAGTTCCATGGCGAGGATATTGAAATCCGACTTGCGCTCTTTAAACGGAGATGTCGCGAACAGCACATCGCACATTTCACGCGCATCCTTTAGAAAATTCTTCATCTCTTTTTTCGTATACCCGTCCGGCAGGATCAATATATCCACCTTCGTGGCTGGATCACCATTATCCAGAATCTTCGAAATATTAATATTCTCGTAAAAGTTTGTCCTGCGAATATTGGCTTTTGACGGATCCACAGGAATGGCCCAGCGTTCCATGAAAATGTTGTTGTCATCCCTTGAAGAAAGCGTTATCTTCACCTTGTTTTTCGGATTCGGAAAACGAATCGATTCACTGAACGCACGGCGGCGATTCTTTGCTTCATCCGTGGTTTGCCATTCACCGAAGATGGAGCAAAATCCTCTTGAATAGATTAATTGATTGGTCTTGACATCATAAATCTCAAACAGATATTTGCCGAGGTTCAGGGTGTCGATCAGATTTTTATGGCTGCCCGCCCAAACTGATTCGATGTAAATTTCATCCACGGAAAAGGCTTCGGTTTTCGCCGTGCCGGAGTGGATGTAATCAACGCGCATGGTTTGATCTGTGAAGAAGTCCTCAAATGCAGATTGCGCTTGCAGATTGAAGGCCACAAATCCGATGATGATGCCAGTTCGCAAGTTCATGAATGATGCTCCTGTTTGCTATCCAATCTATGAATTGATAGTATATACAAAATGAATATGAAATGCAAGAACAAACTATCTATTGATAATAATCAATATTTAAGGTTAAAATATTCATTTTAACAGAATATAGTGCGAATATATCCTGTTTTCTGATTGTGGCTCAATGATCGGTTTTTTGATTCAAATTTTTAATGCGACTACGAATATTTTCTGCCTGTTCCGCCCGATTGGTTTGATAATAAACGCCAGCCAGTGCCTGCAAACATTCCACAGAATAAGGATATCGATTCAATCCCTGTTTCGCGAAGGATTCAGCATTATCCAGATGGCCAGCCAATAACATCATTTGCGCGAGATTGCCCGCGTAAAAGGATGCCATATAAGAAAAGTCATCGAATTCATACGCTTTGTACATGGCATGAATGGCTTGGGCATATTTTTCTCTGGCGCCTTCCGGATCGGTGTATTTCAAGCGTTCCGACCAAGTCGTCCAATACCGGGCATGCTTGGACCAGAGTACGGCTCCGTCAATCCGTTCGACTGGATGAAGTTCCTGAATGGCATCAGCATCCAAACTAAATAATTTTAGGAATCCATTGTTCAGACGCTTTGCCAATGAATCGTTATTTGAAGACGTGAAAAAGGATCCGGCCAAAGAAGTCAGGTCATAATCCGAAATTGCTTTTAAATAGGGTCCATAATTGTTCACAATCGTTCCAGGATTTTCAAGTCGTTTTAACCAAGTTTCCACTGGCTCACTCTCCCGAACATACCATAGATTGTATTGGCTGGCATTGCCCTGTGCAAACACATCATAGAGAAGAGGATAATGGGTTTCGTCTGAATTGGCTGCAATGGAAGCGCCTTGCGGCAGTGTTGTTGAAATATAATTGAGGTACTTTTCCGTGAATGTGTGACCTGATAAATCTATGGACATATAACGTGAGACTCCAGAAAACATGGCGATGAGGATGAGAATCCAAAAGACCGACCTATGGAGTTGCTTCACGATCAGGCCGGCACCTGAGACCATGATTGGTATTGAAAGCAGAAGGATGGGCGTGAAGTAGACGCCCATACCATAGATTTGACGAAAGTTGAGTGTGAGTGGAAGGATTACTCCAAAAATCAGGATGAGTAGTCCGGTTGTCAATGCATAGGGTAAAAGCTGTCTGGTTCTTGCCCGAATCATGCTGAAAACTCCTCCTAAAACCAGGATGGATCCTGCAATGTCCAGATTTGAGAAAAAGACTTTAACGGATTTCCATAAAAAATAGGGGATGGCCACAGATCCGGCAATGTGCTCAGCCGAATATTGGGAACGCGACAGGTAATTGATCAGACTGTGCAGTGAATCGATGTTCGAGTGCATATATGGAGGTTTGACTAAAGATCGTACAGGAAGATAGATCCAGATTGAGAATCCCGCTATTAATGCCAGAATGACTAACAAGGATGATGAAAGTTGAATTTGTTTTTTATCCCATACAAACCAGAACAGAATGGGAAGAACGACAAGCAATCCCACATATAAGCCGAGCGTGATGCTGAGGGCCCAGAAAAAGGTTGCGACTGCAAAGTGGCGGATGTCTCCATCATCCCTGAAATAATTATCCCAGTTGAGCAGGGCAAGGATAATAAATAGCGCCTGAATATTATAAACCTCTGTAAATACAGCCTGACCCCAAACGATTTCCGAGGTCATGAGAACCAGTACGGGAAGACTGGCGGCGGTCCATTTTTGCCAGGATTTCAATCCCTCTGGCAGCCAACGAATTGCGAGTATTGTAGCAGTTCCACAAGTCAGGGCGGAGAAGAAGGCAGTGAGATGGTTCATGGCTGCAGCCGGATCACCCGGCATGAGCATGATCGCAATACGTCCCAGCAGCCAGAACAGGGGATGACCGTACGCATGTCCTATTCCAAGAATTTTTGAAACGGCGATGAATTCGCCAGCATCACCCCAGATCAGACCGTGTACATTGGTACTTTCGTACAAGAGCCATGCGAGCACTCCGAATATGAGTGGAAAAATCAAAGGTGTCCGGTTTTTTGATTGTAGGATCATTATGCGCTGAGTTGGTTTTTATTGGCAATCCAATATATACTTTATGCTATATAATGTCAAGCGTGATCAATCATCTCTTAAATTCGATTGTGAATATCCGAAAATGGCATGAATGCGCTTGACATTCAATCGGTTTATGCTTATCTTTTTTCGCTATTTTTTTAGCATTCGGGGCGTAGCGCAGCCCGGTTAGCGCGCTTGACTGGGGGTCAAGAGGTCGG
>JABMRT010000105.1 GCA_013202295.1 Candidatus Zhuqueibacterota bacterium | reverse complement strand
TCTTTGAGAGAAAACCTTTGTACGAACTGGTAATGAACATCAAATACAAACCGCCGAGTAGTACCAATGTGCATCAATACGGGCTATTCTAAGGTTTAACCGGACACTAATGTCCAATCATCTAAATAAATTCATGATTGCATCCGGCAGGAATATTTTCTATATTTTACTGATACCCTATGGAGAACCATGAATAATCAATATATCTTGGAAATATTGTCAGAGTTAATTTACACTTTCTTTTAAAAGGGGATGCCTCTATGCCAGAGCAAAGAGAACAGTCTCGGAAGAAAATCAATCCCGTCCTCCAGAACCTAGTTGTTGGCAGCATTTTCGGTGTGGCAATTGCCATTAGCTTACGGTTTCTGTATATGAAGACAGGCGGGGAGCAGTGGGTGTGGATACTCTTTTTTATTATCGGGCCGCTTATCGGATTTCTCAGCGGAAATGAACGAAAACGGTTCGAAAGCCTCCGATCCGAAAGGAATCAACTGACCATTGATCTCGATAAATTCCAGGGTATGCTCAAGAAATCGACGAATAAGTACCATTTAATCATGGAGAACTTGAGCGACGCGATTTATCTGACTACAGAAGATGGTCGATTTCTGCTTTATAATCAGGCTATGTCCCTGCTTTCAGGATACAGCCAGGCTCAATTGAAAACCATGCAGTTGAAGCAGATACAATTCGATGGAGAGAAGATTGAGGATATACAGAAGGCATGGCTGGATCATGGTATTTGCCGCTATGAAGCGCGATGGAAAAGCAATGAAGGTATTACACAGCATCTAGAAGTGAGCGCGAAATGGATAAAAATAGCTGGCAGACAATTGATACTCCATACAGCACGGAATATCCAGAAACGCAAACTTGCTATTGAGGACATGAAAATACAGGAATTGATTGCAGCCCGCAAGGAACAGCTTAAACAGATCACAAAAAGCCATCAGATTTTTTATACGCAGGTACTCGGCCGACAAAGCAATACCGTAAGTTATTTGCGTGATCTTCTTGAACGGAACGGACAGGAAAGATCCCAGATCGAACCCATTCTTTCAGAGTGGCAGATCACCGAAAATTTCATGAAAGATCTAATGGATAAAAATGTCCGGGATCTGGATACCAGCCATCGCTCCTGGAACCTGAATGAAATTCTCTGTCAGGAACTGGCGTATCTTGAAAAAATGACTGAGTTGAAGGGATTTGGAATTCAATCATCGTTTGCACCGGATCTACCCGCGATAAAAGGATATGGTCCGGATTTTTCTCTGGCGTTTGGTTCAATGATTCGGGGTGCTCTGCTTTCAATGGAGGCTCCAAGACGCCGCGAGATTTCTATTACATCCAATTTGAAGGAGGATGGGATCACTGTCGAAATTCAGGCACCGTCGGCAATCCATTTTCATGAGCATCTTTCTTCTGTTGTAGATCCGGGATATGTGCCGGATCCCACAGATAAAAAATCCATAGGTCTTGCCGTCAGTGAGAAATTATTTCAGCCTTTTGGTGCCAAAGTGGGAGTCTCTGAAGCGAAGGATAAGGGCGTCGTGATCCGAATTATCATTCCGATGCTGGCACAGAGAAAGTCGGCGCTAAAACCCACGAATTCTGCTGCTCCTAAAATGGATGGTCCAATATTATAACAGTCATAGACAGCAGGGTGATTGTTAAAAAAACTGGCCTTCATGGCCAGTTTTTTTTGTAAGTAAAATCCCTGCTTTTATGGGAGTGGCAATTCATTTCCAGTTGGGCTTTCAGGTTGACTTTTTAGTAAAATATACGTATAATGAACGGTCTGAAACGACTGTGGTCTAAGTATAAAAGTCCACAATAATTTATCATGGCTCTGTGTTTGAGTCTGTTTAAATTCACACAAGCACGTTTTATGCAAAATTGAGAAGGATTTCAACTTGTCGCGAAAAGTTAAAGACTGGCTTATTGGATTGGGAATCGCGGTTTTCACATTGCTTCTTGTATATGGGATAGCCCAGTACAATTATCAGAAGCGGCATTATGAAGGCGGAGGAATTTCCATCAAGGGAGACAAAGTCGCGGTTGTGGAAATCTTTGGAACCATTTATGATTCACGACGCGCAGTCAGACAGCTCAAGGATTATGGCGAGCAGAAATCCATTAAAGCCATTATTTTACGAATTGACAGCCCTGGGGGCATTGTAGCACCTGCTCAAGAAATCTATCATGCGGTGAAGACTGTACGGGATTCAGGGAAACCGGTCATCGCGTCTATGGGGTCTTTGGCTGCGTCGGGTGGGTATTACATCGCTTGCGGTGCAGATACCATCATGGCAGGGCCTGGAACAACCACAGGAAGTATCGGAGTCATTGCCGAGTTTATCAATACACAAGAACTGTTTCATAAAATCGGGATTGATTTTGAGGTCATTAAAAGCGGCAAGTATAAGGACTCCGGATCTCTGCACCGGGATATGACACCTGCCGATCGACGTTATTTTCAAGCCTGGGTGGATGACGCATATGATCAGTTTGTCCAGGTGGTGATGGATGAACGAAAACTCTCAAGAGCAAAGGTGGCCCAAATAGCCGACGGGCGTGTCTTTACCGGCCGCCAGGCATTGAATAATGGGTTGGTTGATCTTCTGGGTTACTACTCCGACGCAGTGGATTTGGCTGCCGAAATGGCAGAGATTGACGGGGAACCCACACTCATAAAAGAACGGATTCGCCGGACCACGTTTATTGACTTACTCTTTGAACAGGCTGAGAATATCCTGCGTGGCCGACAAGGCGCCCAGATGAAATATCTCTATCAATAAGCCGGGATTGTGGTCATGACTAAAACGGATATTATCGAAATCCTCTCAAAGGGAACCGGCCTTACACAGAATGAAACAGCTGCGGTCGTGGATGGTTTCTTATCCACTGTAACGTATGCATTAAAGAATGGCGAGCGGGTGGAGCTTCGGGGATTTGGAACGTTTTGTTTGAGAGAGCGCAAGGAGAAGCAAACACCGAATCCCAAAACAGGCAAAATGATGTTTATCCCGCACCGCATTGTGCCTGATTTTAAACCCTCCGGCCATATGAAGGCAGAGGTTCTTAAAGCATTGAAAGAAAGCGGTCAATTCAAATCTCATTCCGAAAAACCCAAAATTAATGAAATGGGTGAGTTGGAACTTTTTGATTTGAATGAACAACTACCGCATCCGGATTAAGATCACAATATTTTTTATAGATAAATCGATTGAAAGGAGGGATTTAATTGCCCTGCGGTAAAAAACGAAAACGACATAAGATTGCAACTCACAAACGGAAGAAACGACTTCGTAAGAATCGACATAAAAAGAAAGTTCGATGATCGATGATTCGCAAATGGATCTGACTGAATGGAATAAACCCTCCGCAAGGAGGGTTTATTCTGTTTCAGAAATCACTCGCGATATTCGGCTTACATTAGAAGACAAATTCCCTTCCGTCTGGATTGAAGGCGAGGTATCAAATTTCTTACGCCATCGATCCGGACATCTTTATTTTTCACTGAAAGACGCCGATGCGCAGATAGCGTGCGTGATGTGGCGCAGTAAGAATCAAAGCCTTCTTTTTGAGCCGCAAGACGGGATGAAGGTTCAGATCTTCGGCAGCTTGACTTTGTATGAACGTCAAGGACGCTATCAGATTGATGTGCATCGCATCCAGCCTGCCGGAGTGGGTGAACTGCAGATGGCGTTCGAAATGCTCAAACAGCAGCTGGCGGAAGAGGGATTGTTCGATCCGGAGCATAAACAAGAGATTCCTGAATTTCCAACATGTATCGGTATAGTGACTTCGCCCACCGGCGCAGCCATTCGAGATATACTCAGTGTGCTCCAGCGGCGTTTCGGAGCACTCCGAGTGCTTCTTTCTCCAGTACACGTACAGGGTGTGACGGCTGCTGATGAGATTGCCCGGGCCATCCAAGATCTGAACGTACACGGAGAAGCGGATGTCCTGATTATCGGACGAGGAGGGGGATCTATCGAGGATCTCTGGGCCTTTAACGAAGAGGCTGTTGCCAGAGCCATTTTCGAATCCAAGATCCCGATAATTTCTGCGGTTGGTCATGAGATCGATTTTTCGATCAGTGATTTTGTCGCAGATGTTCGTGCGCCCACACCTTCCGCCGCTGCAGAATTGGCTGTGCGAAACAAGGATGAATTGCTGGATATTCTGTCCGCTTATCGTGAACGTTTTCAACAGATGGTTGTCCAAATGATATCCGGATATCAAAACCGGATTGAGAGTATGAAATCCCGTTGGGCTTTTCGCAGAGCGGAAGATCTGATTCGTGAATACAGGTTACGGCTCGATGACATGACAAGATCGCATCAGTCCAACATTTTTCAAATCATGCAAGACAAACAATCACAAACTGCAATCCAGCATGAAAAGATGAATGCGTTGAATCCGAAGGCAATTCTCAACCGGGGTTATAGTGTGGTGACAAGGGCCGATGAATCCTTATCTATTAAAGATGCGTCGGTTCTCGAAGCAATGGATCGGGTGAAAATGCAATTTGCCAGAGGCAGTGCAGTCAGTGTTGTTGAATCCATCCAGGTAAAAAAGGTTGAAAGAACATGATCTCAAAAGCCAAAACTAATAATTTCGAAGAGACATTCAATGCACTGCAAACCGTGGTTGAGAAGCTGGAATCCGATGAAATATCTCTGGAAGATGCGGTGAAGGCCTACGAAGAGGGAATGCAAATGATTCGGCAGTGCACTACCATTCTCGAAAAAGCTCAGATTCGTATTGAACAATTATCGAAAGATGATGTGGGCCAATTTAATCTCGAAGATATCAGTTCATCCTTAAAAGAATAGATAGCCAATACGATATGTACCCATTACTTGACCAAATCCGAACCCGGGAAGATTTTTTAAAGCTCGGTCAGAAAAAGCTGCCAAAGCTGGCTGAAGAGATACGTGAGTTCCTCATTCAGAATGTCTCAAAAACGGGTGGCCATCTCGCACCCAATCTGGGCGCTGTCGAGTTGACGATTGCTCTGCATCATGTTTTCCAATTGCCTCAGGACAAAATTATCTGGGATGTCGGACATCAGGCCTATGTGCACAAGATCTTGACAGACCGTAAGGAGCGGTTTCATACCTTGCGGCAGTTCGGTGGCATCAGCGGATTTCCAAAAATCTCGGAAAGCGCATATGATGCATTCGGTGTGGGACACGCTTCGACTTCAATTTCAGCAGCGCTGGGTTTGGCAACGGGTCGTGATTTAAACGGGGATGATAACAAGGTTTTGGCCGTGATTGGTGACGGCGCGATGACGGGCGGTATTGCCTTTGAAGGGCTCAACAACGCAGGCGGATGCAAACGCGATCTGATCGTGGTGCTGAATGATAATAATATGTCTATCTCCCCGAATGTGGGTGCGCTCTCCAAGGTGCTTACTCAAGTGATTACCACTCCGATTTATAACCGGGTCAAAAAGGATATCTGGAATCTCACTGGCAAACTGCCTTTGGGATCAAGTAAGATTCGGCAGCTTGTGCAGCGTATCGAAGAGGGGATCAAGGCGATGGTTGTTCCGGCTCTTCTTTTTGAGCGGCTTGGATTCCGATACTTCGGTCCGATTAACGGGCATAATGTGCATGAACTGATTGCTACGTTCCAGAACATCAAATCCCTGAAGGGTCCCATCCTTCTCCATGTTCTCACTACCAAAGGCAAGGGATACCGTTTTGCCGAAGAGGATGCGACAGAGTTTCATGGTCTGGGATCCTTTTGCCCTGAAACCGGAAAATCCGAAACGAAACACAATCCCACTTACACGGAAATATTTGGCAAGACTATTGTGGAGCTGGCTGAGAAAGATTCCAAGGTCGTTGGTGTGACTGCTGCCATGGCGCATGGCACCGGCCTGATCCATCTGGCCCGCGCTTTTCCCGATCGCTTCTTTGATGTGGGTATCGCGGAGCAGCACGCAGTGACATTCGCCGCAGGCATGGCGCTTGAAGGATTTCGTCCAATCGTCGCGATTTATTCCACCTTTCTGCAACGGGCCTATGATCAGGTGATCCATGATGTGGCCCTGCAAAAAATCCCAATCATCTTTGCCCTGGATCGCGGCGGAATCGTCGGTGAGGACGGACCGACCCATCACGGCGGTTTTGATCTGAGTTATTTGCGGCTGATCCCCAATCTCGTGATTATGGCACCCAAAGATGAAATTGAACTGCGCGATATGCTGTGGACGGCTCTTCAATATAAAGAGGGGCCGGTTGCCATTCGATATCCGCGTGGAGAGAGTTACGGGCTTCCTGTTCCCGAGAAAATGGAGATTCTGCCGATCGGTCAGAGTATTGTCCTAAAAGAGGGCACAGATCTCGCACTGCTCACCATTGGTGATCGCGCAGTGCCCGCACTTGATGTCGCAGCAAAGCTGGAGGAAGAGGGTATCTCCACACACGTTGTGAATATGCGCTTTATCAAGCCAATCGATGAACGGGTAGTCAGGCAGATTGCAGAAACGTTCCCGGCAATTGCCACCATTGAAAACAACACTGTGGTTGGCGGTTTGGGCGGTGCGGTGGCTGAAATCCTTGCTGACTCAAATGTCAATGTGTGTTTCAAACGGTTCGGATTGCCCGATCGTTTCGTGCAACATGGCAGCCTGTGTCGTTTATACAGCGAACTTCATCTTGATGTTGAAAGTCTTTCTGAAGCTTGTTTAACTCTGGTTAAGGAATCTGAACCGTTACATTCGACTTAGCCTTTTTCCATATTTGATATCGGATCAAATCAATGACGATCGGAATATTTGCCAATCTTGAGAAATTGAATGTCCGGGAAACACTTCAAAGTTTTCTGGATTGGCTGCAGGATCGCTCCGTTAATATTGTTGTCAATCCGGATTTACATGCGTTCATACAAAAACCAAATTCAAACATTAAAGCCGTTCCTCAATCTGAATTCGCAAAGGCCAGCGATATTGTGATTGCTATGGGAGGTGATGGCACCATGCTCGCTGCGGCCCGTCAGATGGGAGAGATTCAGAAGCCCCTTCTGGGGGTGAATCTCGGCAGTCTGGGGTTTCTGGCTGATGTATCCCCTGATGAGTTGTTTGGCCGGATGGAGGCCATGCTTGCCGGGAAGTATTTCATTGAGAAACGGATGACGCTTCAGGCCCAATTGAAATCAGAATCTTCGTGCTGTTCCTATCAAGCGCTGAATGATGTGGTCATGGCGAGAGGGGGGATGCCCCGTATGATCCGGATCGAAGCTACAGTGAATGATAAATATTTCGGCACCTTTTTTACAGACGGGATTATCCTTGCCACACCCACGGGCTCCACAGCTTATTCACTCGCGGCCGGGGGGCCGATTATATATCCGTCCCTTGAATCGATTATCTTTAATCCCATTTGCCCGCACACAATGACTGCACGTCCCACCGTAATCCCTGCTTCAAGTAAAATTTGTCTGAAGATGCAATCTCCTGACCAAGACGCCTTTGTAAGTGTGGACGGTCAGGTTATGAGTCAGGTCGATCAAACTACAGAAATTGAAGTGACGCGGGGAGAAGCGGATATCCAACTCATTAAATTTGAAGACCATAATTTCTTTGATGTTCTTAGAAAAAAACTTCAATGGGCCACTTCACATCGACGTTAGACATAAGTAATTTATTGAATTCATCCCTTCCGACCTAAAATTATTAATCCCGGGAACATAATCCACATTTTCAACATTAAATACCACTTGACATTCAAGAAAAAAAGCATATATTAGTTGATGCAAAATTAGCAGTCAACCCAATAGAGTGCTAACAAGGCATGAAATATTATCTTTATTTACAATTATTTAAGGAGGGCAGTAAATGAACATTAAACCTTTATCTGACCGGGTGGTTATCAAACCTGCCGATGCAGAAGAAAAAGTACAAGGCGGTATCATTATTCCTGATACAGCCAAAGAAAAACCTCAGAAGGGTGAAATCATGGCTGTTGGCCCCGGTAAAATCTCTGACGCCGGCCAGACGATTGCCATGACAGTTAAAAAAGGCGACACGGTACTTTATGGTAAATATTCCGGTACGGAAGTGACTGTGGATAATGTTGAGTATTTGATTGTGCGCGAGAGTGATATCCTTGCAGTAGTTTAGGAAAATCCAAATAAAAAGAGTATTTAAGGAGGACTACGTATTATGGCAAAAATTATTCAATATGGTGCCGAAGCCCGTCAAGCGCTGAAAAAAGGCATTGATCAGTTGGCAGAGGCCGTGAAAGTTACTCTCGGTCCGCGGGGTCGCAATGTGGTGATCGAGAAAAAATTCGGCGCACAGACCGTAACCAAAGATGGTGTGACTGTAGCCAAAGAAATTGAACTTGAAGATCCGATAGAAAACATGGGCGCCCAGATGGTAAAAGAGGTTGCCTCGAAAACATCCGATGTCGCCGGTGATGGTACAACAACGGCAACAGTTCTTGCGCAGATCATTTTTAGTGAAGGTATGCGTAATGTGACAGCCGGTGCCAATCCTATGGATCTGAAGCGGGGCATCGAGAAAGCTGTTGAAGCGGTTGTTGTCAATATCCAAAAGATGAGCAAAACTGTAACAGATCAGAAAGAGATCGCTCAGATTGCCACCATTTCCGCGAACAATGATGATACCATCGGCAACTTGATCGCCGATGCCATGGATAAAGTTGGAAAAGACGGCGTGATCACCGTTGAAGAAGCCAAAAGCACAGATACCACTATGGAAGTGGTTGAGGGTATGCAGTTTGACCGTGGTTATCTCTCTCCATACTTCGTGACCGATGCGGAGAATATGGAAACTTTAATGGATGACCCCATGATTCTGATCTACGATAAAAAGATCAGCGCCATGAAAGATCTGCTTCCTATACTTGAAAAAGTCGCTCAGATGGGCAAAAGCCTGCTAATCATGTCTGAAGATGTTGAAGGCGAAGCTTTGGCTACTCTTGTAGTGAATAAATTGAAAGGCACACTGAAAGTGGCAGCTGTCAAGGCTCCCGGATTTGGTGATCGCCGCAAGGCCATGCTTGAAGACATTTCCATACTCACCGGCGGCCGCGTGATTGCAGAAGAAGCCGGATATAAACTTGAAAATGCCACATTGGATGATCTTGGTACAGCCAAACGTGTACGAATTGATAAAGACACAACAACCATCGTTGAAGGCGCTGGCGAAGCTAAGGCTATCAAGGGTCGGATTGCCCAGATTAAGAAGCAGATTGAAAACACGACTTCAGACTATGACCGTGAGAAATTGCAGGAACGCCTGGCCAAGCTGGCCGGTGGTGTTGCAGTTCTGAATATTGGTGCTGCCACTGAGGTTGAATTGAAAGAGAAAAAAGCCCGCGTTGAAGATGCTCTTCATGCCACACGCGCTGCGGTTGAAGAAGGTATCGTTG
>JABMRT010000104.1 GCA_013202295.1 Candidatus Zhuqueibacterota bacterium | reverse complement strand
AACTGAAGCATAAAGTCATCACTCATATACTCATTAGTGCAGCAAGGACAAAGTAATTCGTCAGCTGAAAAATTATCGCATTTAATCATGGTATTTGCGCGGCCACCGGAGTGAAGAAAAATATTTTAATACTAATCCCAAGTATTGCCGACGTTATTATTGGAATAATTAGCCACATAAGTCTTGAACTATTTGCCCTGAATGACGTATTGCGATTTACAGCACCAATCATTCCATCTTTAGTGTGATCACCTTCAACACCTTCAATATTCAATACTAAACTATTAACTTTTTCATGTATAGCTTTTCGTTCAGTAGCGGCCTGGATTAAATGACTGGCAACATCTCTGAGGTCTTTCACCTCTGATTTATTCATTTTTTATTACCTATACCAAACCAGGCAAGAATTTTACCAAATCCTTCTGATGCTTTGCGTAAAAATGCGCCCGTAGAATCAAGCCAGTTTTCTTTTTCAGCCTGTTTCCCAAATTGCCCAAGCCGGATAAAAAACTCACCAGCAACACGCAACACCGAAACAATAGCCAAGCACAAAGCAACAAGAGCCGCCATTAGTGCGGGACTGCTAAATTTTTCTGCTAATTGTATTATTAATTCGCCCATGATTAACTCCTTTTTCCGGGTATCTCCATTGAGATTCCTATTTTGAATTGTCGGTATTTTTCACTATTTGCATCCTCAAAAACTGTCAGTGCAAAAACTTCAAATAATTTCAGTAATTGCAATGAGTATCTGGCATGCAAATTATAATCTACCTGATCAAAATTAGAATTAATACCGAACCGTAATTCTAATCTGGATAAAAGTGTGATTGATTTTTCTAATTCATAGCCAACCACCATACGATGAGATGGGATCTTGTCAACATGGCGCAAAGCATATCCAGCATACCAATTTTTAAATTTATAGTTTAACTCTGCTTGGTTGTAATAAATAGCCCGATCATCCCGGCTGACTAATCGATCCCTGGTGAAATAATTTTTGAAATCTTTTCTCACCCAATATTCCTGATTGGTATAACGTATGCCAGAATCCTGTTCTTCCTCTAAACTCAGATAAAATACTTTAGGTTTTTCTGCTGAGAATAAGAATTGCCAATCAACTTCATCACCAACTTTCGGCGTACGCATACTAAAAGAAGTGGAAAAAATAATCAGAGCTGATAAAAATAAGTTCATTAAAATAGCCATTCAAATTGAAATTGTTTGACTGAGGGAAGATATGTAACTTGCCAATTATCAAGCACTGCAACATCAGACTTACTTCTCAGGGGCAATAGTCCACCGAGCAACCCTGCTCCTATATCATACCACATATTTAATTGCGCTTCCTCTTTTCCACCATAGACAGCGCACCATTGTGGCCAGCCGCCTGCAATCATATATTGTACTCCTTCAAATATAAATACAGCAGGTACTAATTCCACCCAGAACACTTGTTTATTGGTCGGAACAGGCATTCCAACCACATTGTTCAAAATCCCAGAAGTTCTTGCCCTTGTGTACCATCCAGCACTGATGTAATGAATTAAAGTGGCAAAGTCAATTCCATCTTTTTGGTTAAGTTCTGTCAGCCAAGATGCCTGAACGACTGTTAATGTTAATAATATTGTTATGAGTAATTTCTTCATGTTATTTCCTATAGCTTGTGAATTACGAATGAAATTTCGTCAATATCAATATTATTTGTCCCGGTGGTATTTTGTACAGCGAACCAAATTACATCGGTATCAACAACAGTAATAATACCGCAACCAGCCCAAGCTCCTACATCGTTATTGGGGTACTTCCTTGGTATTTTATGGTCAAGCGTTTTTTCGTGATAAATCCCAAATTCATAAGTATCAGCAGCGACAGCAGAGCCACCAGCTGTCCACTGAATTAAATAGTCGCCAGCTCCATCAGTACCAACTATAAAGCAACTTGCCTGTGCATAAGTACCAGTAGCATCATCATTTGTATCCCATGCTTTGTCAATAGTGAAGTTGTTGGCATCAACACTTTCCTGAACTTCATAGACATTATTATAATTAGTTGTTCCGGTAATTGTTATTATGTTTCCAGCAACTAGGGCATGAGCAGCGGTAGCAGTTATTTTAGTTGTAGCTCCAGCGTCATAAGTAGCCATAGCTGTAATGTCACTGGCAGTTTTACCAGCATCAAAGGTTATTTTTGATGTTAAGTATCCAGAACTAAATCCAGTATAGCCGTGCCATTTAGCCGTTGTATTGATAGTATATACACCACCGCCAGTAATGTCCATTTCCCCGTGAGTTGATTCATTCCCCACAACATTGATAGCACCGGGAAATGTAACGGTTACAGGATTAGTTGTCCAATCATATATAACTGCACCAAATAAACAGGCACTCAATAATAATGATAGTATTAGTTTACGCATTAGAATGTCTCCCAATTTGTATTGTTATTTCGCCTCTTGGATAGTCGGCATGATATTTTCTATGACACTCAACACAGACGGTCCTGCCGTTTGATAAATCCCACAAAAGGCTACAGTTATTCGCTTCATTTGCCGTCTTGATGTTGTTTGTTTTCAGTATCACATGAAAAGGGATTGGGAAGTGGTCAGCGTTCAGACTACCACTGACCCCGCTTCCACAAAGCACACAAGTATAACTATCTCTCTCATATACTCCTTTTCTCCACAGTTT
>JABMRT010000103.1 GCA_013202295.1 Candidatus Zhuqueibacterota bacterium | reverse complement strand
GTATTAAAGAATCACCATCCCATGTCATGGATGCATGATACCATTGATTTACATTAAGTTCAGTGAGTGGAATACCATCCACTGTATGGGAGAATCCATTGGAATCCCATACGCGGCCTATGAATCCATTGTTAACTTCACCGCCATTAAGCGCAAGTTCATACTGTTCGTGATCCCCGATACCATATTTTGCGAGAACTGCCCGCCCTGTAGGCATCTGGGTTGCTTTTAACCAAAGCTCAAGTGTAAGTGGATTTTTATAAAGATTAAGAAGCGGATTATTGTTGATCACAATACGGTCGTTCCCGCCATCGAATAAAATGGCGCGGTCAAATCCCGGTTTTGCATTCACACGAATGGGAGTGCCGAATGCCTGTCCGCCTAGATCATTCCCGGTCTCATCAACTACAGTGATTCCCGTGGTTTCATCAAAATGCCAAAGCCCCTGAGTAAAGACGTCCACTTCATAGGGCAGGGCGTCATTCGGTTCAGAACGAATTCCGCTAAGCCATATCGGATAGGAAGATGGCGTGGCATTCGAATAGATATATGCGGACATTCCATGCGCACTCGCACCCTGTGCTGTCGGCGTATAGGTAATCCATACCTGGTGTGTTTCACCTGGTGGAATTGTAAATGCTATTTCACTGAATGTAAAGACCGTGCTCGGTTCAGACAATTGTATCTGGTCAATATCAAGGTCTTGTGTCCCGGGATTGGAAATCCTTAGTTTCAACGAGCGAGAATATCCGGGAGCCACTCTGCCAAAATTAAGATCTGTAGGATCGACAACTATTTGAGGCCGCAAAGTGCTGGATAAATCGTACAGTCCCGCCTCACCAGCTGCAACCATAATTCTCTCACCGGATTCAGAAACATCAAGCCCCAATGCGACTCCCTTGGTGGGATAGCCTCCAATAGTGGAAATCGTTCCGTTTTCTGCATAATTATAGAGTCTGAGTCCCTCATTTTCAATAGTGACATAAAATGTGTTTTCCAATACATAAATATCTGTACAAACGCCATCAACCAAAAGACGTTCATAAGTATCTGTGTATCGATCCCAGACAATAATGCCGTTCACACCATTGGCCACATACACTTTATATCCATCGATGAAAAGATTCCTTGCATCAATTGGTAAATCGGCTGTGGTTGTACTGTCGATATCAGACATACTGGTGATCAATCCAGGCAAACCGACAACCTGATACACAATGACACTGTTAGAATCAGCCAAAAAGGCGCGATCTTCAATAACCTGAATTGCCTTGGCGGATCCGTGTGTAGAAAAATGATAATCCATCTGAATGTTATTCAGATCACTATAATCCAGCACGCGAAGTCCATCATGACCACATGCTGCGAAGATATAAGGACCTTCAGGCACGGCCAAATCAAAACAATCATCCAAAGCCTGATTGTATGCGCCCATTTGCTCAGGATTTTCAATATCTATAATGTCAAATATTTTTATGCCGCGCGATCCATCAGCAACATAGGCGAATGCACCAGTCTGTTTGACGCTGTGGACTTCACCAGTTGTGTTTATTGAGGAGATAGGAATCATTTCACCGTCGGGATAGACGGATTGTACTTCAAATATCTTTAATCCGGCGCGCCCTGCAGCCACATAAGCATAATCGCCGGATCGGAATGTGTTATAACAGATATCTGCCATCGGAAATGATTCTATAATCGAAGGCACATTGTTGATATCTACATCAAGAATTATATGGCCATTGTGTGAATCAGCCACGAAAGCTGTGTCACCTTCAACAATAATCTTGGTGGCAAATCCATCCGTATCATTGGATTTTGATTGCGGGCCAGTGATATTATTATAATCGGAAATATTGATCTGCGTATAAAATCCTTTTTCTCCACATGCGAGATGTGCATAATATCCCGTGATCCAGGAATCATGCACGTCAAGGGCGGTTCCAGACGTCGGCCAGCTCGCGAGAGAAATTATATTGGAAGGATTCTTGATGTCAAGAATATGCATTCCGCCCCATCCGGCGGAAAGATAAGCAAGCGTATCACCGATAGAAATAACGCTGTATGCAGCCGGTTCATCACGCGTGGGAAATATAGTAGGAATATGGAATTGATCCAGCACTCCAGGCTCTCCCGGCACACTGATATTTATCATGTAGAGTCCGGCAGTGTCCGCAGGAACCATCGCACGCAAGCCACCTACAATCCAGACATCATGCGCTGTGCCTTCCAAAGGTAAATGTCCGATCTGTTCCGGATTGCTTGGATATCCCGTATCAAACACGACCAATCCATTATCACCGTCTGCGACATAAGTATACCCACCATTTTCATATACACCGGATGCAAAACCATCTGTGTCATGCCGGCCAATTATCTGCACAAACTTATCTGTGGATTCCTTCGCATCGAAATAGACGACTTGAAGACCGGTATCACCACACGCCACATAAATATGTGTTGTATCTGATTTGACCCAGATATCCTCAATCGGAGCATCCAGAAGAATACGGTCAAGTCTTTTGTAGATATCGCCTTCAAGACCATTCGTCCTACGATAAACTTCAAGGTAGGCTCCGTTTCCAACGAAGGTAAATTCTCCCCGTCTGGAAATCGCTTCACAGCGGCCTTCCGCCCATCGACCGACTTCACCCACATTTTGGGCTTGCACCATAAACCCTGAAATCATTACGAGATAGCAAATAAAGAAAATATATTTTCGCATCGAGTAGAATCTCCTAACTATTCGATAGTCAACTGCAATTATTGAGCTGGACGTGGCGGTTCTGCCAATAGTTCAGGCAGGAGATCCGCACTAAATTCAATGGCCTCAACAAACGCTTTTCGTGTATCATTCCCCGGAATGAGACCTGCATTTTGTCGCATCGCCAGCCATTGTAGCCGATTCCATGTGCTAACCAATTCAGGTTTGGGAGTATAAGCCAATCTGGTCTGCCCCCTGGAAGTGGTCTTGATCATACTCATGACTTCATAATTCACACGATTTAAATTCTGATTATGCGTGGCCTGCCACATTTCAGGTAACATAAGCCAGTCCAACGCCAAATAAAAACGGGGATCGAGTGAGATCGCTTCTTGAAAAAACTCTTGCGCTGCAAGATAATCACCATAGTCAATCGCTTCTAAGCCTCGACAATATTTTAAAAAGGCCATCATGTTTTCCGTGGGTATTTGAATTAGATTCTCACGCTGCTGAATTGTAAGTTCCAATCCCAGCTGATCAACAATATGGATCACAAGTTCCTTTTGTGTTCTGAAGATTCGCGCCAACGATCCGTCAAATTCAACCCGTTCAGGAAGCATGATCTCACTGGCTTCATACAGGTTTGCATCCAAAGTCATTCTCATATCAGCAGAAATCATATAGGATCCGGTGACAATTGTGGATACATTCAACAATTTGGAAAATCTGGCAATCCAGGATTCATTTGAAAGGTGTTCAACATTTAAGTTCATCTCAGCCATGAGCGCATTAAGTTTGAAGCGATCCACAGCCTCAATACCCTCAACCTGATTTAAATCTTGAATGATAAGTTCAGCAAGGCCGGTCTGGAGAGGACGATACTCAGGTGAATTGCTTAAGTTCATAAAATACATAATAGCCACACTTTGCTGAGGCAGATCTTCAAATCTCAAGCTTTTTTCCTGATCAAGTGCTTGCTGAATCTGACGAGCTGATGTGCGCTTTCTAATGTAGTCTAGACGCCCAACAATAACACTTCGAAATGGATCATTCACGTAAATATTTGGATATTTTTTATATGCATTTTGTGCTTTTATCTCCTGCCCCAATCCTTCATAGGATAGACCTAGATAGTAAAGTGCTTTTCCGTATTCTGGATTTTTTTCGAGTACTGGTTTAAGTATTTTAATGGCAGTTTCGTATTTCTCCATGTGCCAATACACAGACCCTATACCCGTAAATGCTTCTTTCTCGTAATAGATATATCGTTTTCCATCACGCGAATGAGGATTCAACACTTTCAGGTATTCCCTGATAGCTTGATTATAATCTTGATTCTTAAGTGATTTCTCAGCCGGCCCGTAACCTGTACCTGCACACCCGACTAAAATCAATCCAATGAGAAAGATCAAGAGAGAACGTTTCATGCAATGTTCCTCCGGTACGGATTTCTATTCCAATTATTAGATATCATAATATCCATTCTTTATTTATTCTTGACACGCTCTACCAAGGCCTTAAGCTTGCTCTTTGCTTCATCAAATTTTGGAGCAATTTTCAATGCTTTTTGATATGCGAGATAGGCGTCCTTGTCTTTTTTATTATCTTCAAAAAGCAATCCTTCTGAATAAGCGACTAACGCCTGCATGGGTACATCAACTGATTTATTAAGCAGAGCCTTCTCGTTATTTGATAGTTCAAGTTTAAGATTTTGGACGAATTTTAAACTGAGTTTATCAACAAGCTCAAGTATCTTTTTTGATTTTCCAGTAACTTCTTCAGCCTTGACTGTTTTTCCTGTTTCAACTTCCACAAGTCGTACATCAATCCGAATTTTATCATCCGGCGTTACCATGAAGGATCCAAAAACAAGGTGTTTCGCACCTGACATTTGACCAATCCGCTGGAGTACAGCATCTGATCCCAATCCGGATTGAGCCATTTTTATTTCATCAATCAGATCGCTAAATTTTTGGCGTTCAACTACATCAACCGACTGAATTGGATCTAAAGCAGAGATCATCATTTGAGACAAACCGCGAGATAACGAAGAGTATGTCTCTACATTGAAAATGCTATTATTATCGAAATCTAGGACTGCCAGAGTAGTCACATCAGAATGCACTGCATTCGCAAACAGAACCGCCAGCACAGTGATTATAAGCAGGCGCTCTTTCATTTTTCCCCCTGTAGCAAGACAAGTCAAAGCATTGAAAGCATTTGGCTTATATGTTATAGAGTAACAAAATTTAAATACATTGTCAAGTAATATTTACCCTAACTTTACTTGAATCTAATGCAAGTTTTGTGCCTTTATTAGAAAAGCAAATAAAATGGAATAGGAGTATTATTACTATTTGACTTAATTACAATACCTTAAGTCATAATGAAGGCCATTATAATTTTATAAAGTAATCATTCAAAGTGGATGAACTTAACCCACTAGATTCATTGTATACTTTTCCAGGTTCAGTTGGAGCAGTGGAACGAATCATTAATTATTCAGTTGAATTGATTAATAAATCTTCTTAAATTTTGCCACAACCAACAAGCGAGGAATCTGATGCAGCAACGTGATTTTTTCCATAACAATTATATCTTATTTTCTATTTTACTAACTGTTCTCTATCCGATTGACGGAATGTTTGCTCAAGGGATGTCCAGAGGACCTAGATTCAATCGGGAACGCTCAAGTCAATTACACTATGAATCTCTAATTTTACCTGCTTCTCATCCTGACAGTCTGGATTATCATTTTTATCTTCAAATCGCCCACGACCAACTTCAATTTGTATTGGATTCTGAAAAAGTCTATAATGCAAATTTTGAAATTACGGCTGCTATATTATCCGAAAACAGAACAGTGATCTCGAATCAAGTTCGGCTTGGGAAGATAACGGAAAACCATAATATTAATGAAAATAAAAAGGTCGCGAGCGAGATTGAATATTTTCATTTCAGGATGCCAAAGATCGAGTTTAAGATTTATTTCGAATTATTTGATCTGGAAACTCGACGCTCTATCTACTCGGAGGACAAAATCTCCCCCCCATCAATACCATCCATATACTTATCTGAGATATTCTTTTTCCAGGAAAATGAAGACTCAACTCCAACACCCTCCACATTGCATCCAATCCTTCCTGTGACACGTAGTGAGATTGACTCAACTTTAAAAGCAGTGGTTTTTATCACATTCACAGAATCAGACAGCTTTGTGACTATACGTCGTTCGCTAATGACATCCGATGGAAAGACTGTGATAAATGATACAACTGATTTCCAGCTGAACAAATCCATTCAACCCCTTTTACTTCATCTGCCTGAAAAACTTGATTTCGGAAGTTATCAACTCAGTTTTGAGGTTTTGAATGAGTCGGTAACCCAGACCAGAAAACAAACATTTTTTGTGAACTGGGGAGAAATAAATTCCTGGATACCTGACCTACAACTGGCCATCGAATCATTGGTTCATGTGATTGACGAGGATGAGATTGAAAAAACTCTAATGCGGACTCGTGAAGAGCAAGAGGTGTGGTTAAAAGATTTCTGGAACTCTCGGAATCCAAATCCGGATAGGATGAATAATCCCCTGCAACAAGAGTTTTACCGTCGTGTCATGACCGCCAACAAACAACTTTCTGTTCCAGGTGCAAATCAACCCGGATGGAAAACAGAGAGAGGAAACATTTATATGATTTATGGTGCGCCATCAGATATTGATCGCCCGCAAATAGATTTTGGAGAATCTGCGCAGTATGAAATCTGGTTTTACCGAAATATTCAAAAGCGCTTTGTCTTCATGGATAAATTTGGAAACGGTGATTATCTATTGGTGTCACAAGAGTAGAAACTAGGTCTATTCTTTATAATACTCAAAAATAAGGATATAAATAATGAAGCCCGTCAAATAATTGACGGGCTTTTTCATTTTCCAATTTGGACAAATGCTATTTAAATGTACTTTTCAGAGATTTTAATATCGATGGAAAATTTGGATCGACCAAACGATAGTAGATTTGTGTGCCTTCACGTCTACTTTCAAGATATCCATTACTTTTTAAAAATTTAAGCTGCTGTGATACGTAAGACTGTTTCGCTCCGAGAAACTGTTGAATCTCACCGACACGCCGCTCACCCTCATTAAGAATGCATAGTATTTTTAAACGGGTTGTATTTGATACAACCCGAAGAAATGGTATAATTTTCTCACAAGTTTTTATCTGATTTTGAACTTTCGCATCCATGAAATCCTCCCCAGGGGCACTAATTTAGTTGTAAATTATAATATTTCCATATCCGAATATAAGATAGATATACATTATTGTCAAGTAAAAAATAGGAACAGCCTTTGAGGAAGGTTTAATCCCAGTCTTGATTCTCAAGTAGTTGTTCTTCTGGAGTTTGACCATACTCCCTTGCAGGAACTCCAACGACCACTGTTTTATCTGGAACATCCTTGGTGACCACCGAAGCTGCCCCGACAACTGCATCTTCGCCTATCGTTTTCCCGGGAAGGATCGTGGCGTTCGCGCCTATCCGCCCTCCCGTTTTAACGGTAACACCCTTAAAATGCTTGAATCGCTCTTCGGTGCGTCCAAGAAAATTGTCATTTGTCGTGGTCACGCGAGGGGCAATGAAACAATAGTCACCAAGTGTGGAATAGGCCGTAATATAGCAGCCTGTTTCCAATTTGCATTTCTTGCCGATTTTAGAATAATTCTCGACAGTCACCAAGCGACCGATAATCGTGTATTCCCCGATCTGGACATTTTCACGTACCGCAGCGCCATCTGCGACCAGGCAATGCGATCCGAGGTCGCATCCCTCATAAATAACGACCTGAGCGCCGATCATACAGCCATTTCCGATTTGTGTGGGGGGCAAATCTTCTGATTTCTGAAAAATGGATCGCGCAGCGCGCATGGGCGATTTGCCAATTACCGAGTGAGCATCAATCCTTATATTATCTCCAATCCGACTGCCCTGATGTATCACCACATGATGACCGATCTGACAAGCTTTTCCGATTTGAACATCCTTTTCAATCACGCAGAATGATCCGAGTTGCGAGCCCTCACCCACTTGCACACTCTCATGTATATCTTGAATGGACGTCATGTGATCCTCATTTCAATTTACCAGTTCCAATTTACTGAAATAAATCCTTCGGTCCATGCACGGTCATCTTCTACAATAAGTTCAGAATTTTGAACCGCACAGTAAAATGCAGAGACACCAAACCTCAAATCGCGAACCGGCTCCCATTGTACTTCACATCCGGATTTCGCAACGCGTTCAACGGTTCTGCCAAGAAAGGATTTGGTCTCGCCGTCTTCCGTTTTATGTGGTGTTCGCCTGTTTCCATTGCCATGACGAGACACGGATACAATCCCGGTGGCTTGAAGCTGAAGAGAGAAACGGTGATTGGCTTCAATCCGGAACCGATCTGAATTGGGCTGCAAATTGGATCCCAATCCGCTTGCGTAATGCTCAAAAACGTTGACAGAATCATCATGTGTGTATACAAAGGGTTCAATCCGCATGTATTCGAGTGATAATTCTGTGTCATCCAGACCAAAGGGATTCACCCAGCTTGCTCCGAGACCGAAGGCCAGTTTGTTGCCCCAAAAATCATCAAATATTTCCCAAGGCGCAAACAGATCGTCAATGAAAAACTCACCTGTAAATTTCAGGTTGTTCCAGTAATGAAAATCAAAATCAAGCCCAAGCGACATGTTGTCGCGATCGTCCAAAGTATGCTCTGCCACGAGATAGGGTAAAATTGGATTGAGATAAGCGGTCTCCAATCCGCGCCGTCCGTAAATGACAACTTCCTGAAGACCGATATCGAGCGTATTGGATAATGAGAGTTCAAGGCGATGGGCGGCAATCCATTTGTGGGAATAGTCGCTTCGGAGTTCGCCATGCAGCCACGTGAATGTGCTCGGACCGAGATCGAAGTGGAGTTTGACCAAGTCGAATGATGGCGCGGATCCGGACAGCATCAATCCTGATTTACGAAGCGGCCCCCACTGCACATTGTCACGTCCCCATTGCAGATGAATACTCTTGAACCCGAAAGTCAGGTAACTGTCCGAAACATCCCAGATGGCGCGGGAGCTGTCACGGCTTGTGCTCAAAGGATATCCTTCTGACGCGTCGTATCGCTGCAAATATTTTCGGCTCCCCCACTCGCTGTAAATCCGATTATCTGAATAGAATCCCAGAGGGCCCACATTGCCACGAATTGCTGCACCGTAATATCCTTTGTGGATTTTGCGCTCGGATGTCTGAGCATCTGCGGTTCGTCCAGTGTAGGAATACCCCATCAGCGCGTCGATGGAGACAGAACCCTGCTTGAAATTACGGTCGTAAAAGTGGGGTTCCTTTTCTTTAGATTGGATGGAAACATCCTGGCTGTGCAGCTCTGCAAAGAATTCACCTTTCAAGCGTTCAATCATCTGTTTCTCGATATCGGAGAATCTTTCAGGAGAAGTCTGAGCTTCCTCATCCAAAAGCTGGATAATCTGACTGCATCTCTCACGTGTAAAGGGTTTGCTTCCGTTCCGAATGTGTTGGAGAAAGCCTCGTGTTTCCATGCGATCCATGAAATCATAGGCCCAGTGATCAAGCGGCAAATATACAGATTGGGCATGAAGTCCAGCCGCCCAAAACAGGAGAAATACAATTGTTTTACGAAGAATCATCCAGGTTCTCATTAAAATTATTTGGGTGAAGAATTTTATATCTTGCTTTTACCATTGGTTAAACCGAACCAGCTCTTCAAGATCTTTACGTTTTCTGAGTGATTTGCGGGATTCTCCATCAGGATACCCCACCGCGATTAGCTCACAAAGACGAATATGTCTCGGAATTCGAAGGTGTTTTTTCGCTTTTCTAAAATCAAACCAGCCGATCCAGCATGTACCCAATCCCAGGGATTCGGCCTGAAGTACGAAATGTTCTCCCGCGATGCCAATATCGATTAGATAATAGGGCATATTTTGGATGGCTTTGCCGATCCGGTTGGCGAGAATGTCAAGTTCTGCGCAAATCGCAATTAACACAGGGGCCTTGGCCGCCCATTGGGTGTGAGAATAAATACCGCTGAACGCGGCTTTGGATAATGCATCGCGCCTTTCCGGATCATCAATCACAATGAAACGCGATGGCTGAACATTTTCGGCGGATGGCGCAAGCCGGACAGCCTCTATGCAGGATAGAATCAGATCACGAGGCACGGGACGTTCATCAAAACGCCGTATGCTTCTTCGCTTTTGAATGGATTCAATAATGGGATGTGTTGAGATGTTAAGCCTCCGCCAAAGTGCCGACCAAATCCTGGATGCGTTCAATACCATGATCAATGCAATATTTTTCAATTCCGGAAATGACTTGAAGCGCACCATCTGGCTGAATGAAATTCAACGTTCCCACTTGCACAGCGGAGGCTCCTGCAATCAGAAATTCCACAGCGTCTTCACCAGTCATTATACCTCCCAACCCAATAATCGGAATGGAAACGGCTTGGGCTGCCTGATAGACTTTGGCCAACGCGATTGGTTTAATAGCGGGGCCGGATAGCCCGCCTGTGATCCGTGCAAGAAGGGGTTTTCTAGTTTGGATATCCACGCCCATGCCGAGAACAGTATTGATCAGGGACAGCGCATCCGCTCCGGCAGATTCGGCAGCTGCTGCAATGGATTGAATATCCGTAACATTCGGTGTGAGTTTGACAATCAAAGGCTTGTCGGTTTCCGGACGCATGCAATGCATAATCTCTTCGATTACAGACGCATCCGCGCCGAACGCAAGCCCGCCCTGCTCTACGTTGGGACAGGAAACATTAACCTCTATCGCATCGACTCTGGGATGGTTTGCAATCTTTTGCAAGAGGAGGCAATATTCTTCCACAGTATTTCCGGCGATATTCGCGATCACCGCAGTTTTCAGGTTTTCGAGTTCCGGCAATTTGGATTCAAGAAAGGATTCCACGCCCACATTGGCCAGACCAATGGAGTTTAACATGCCGGCTGGAGTCTCTGCAATACGCGGCATGCGATTTCCGGCACGGGGTTCCAGTGTCACTGTCTTGGTAATGATCCCGCCGAGCATAGCTGGATCAAAGTAATCGGCATATTCCAATCCATACCCGAATGTGCCTGATGCGGTCATAACTGGATTCTTCAAATTCAATGAACCGATTATAACGGAAAGATCAGGCTTCAAAGTAGATCTCCTTCAGATTAAAAACCGGTCCGTCATCACATACCATTTTCATATCAGCATTTCGGAGCTGCACGCCACATCCTCTGCAAACTCCGATGCCGCAAGCCATGCGTTCCTCCAGGGAGGCCTGCCACGGAAAACTGGTCTTTCCGGCCAGTTTCTGCACAGAACTGAGCATACACTCCGGTCCACATACAAATCCACACAGAGTGGAATTATTCTTCTCCTTCGCGAGGAAGGGGATTAATAAATCCGTAACCAATCCTTTTTTACCGACCGTGCCATCTTCTGTGGCAATCTGTACATCCACACCGCGTGCTTTGAAAGTCTCAATTCCGAAAATTTCTTTTCCGTCTCCCACACCCCAAATCAACGTCACCTGTTTACCCATATCCAGTAAGGTATCAATCAGAAAGAAAACCGGCGCGCCTCCCATCCCGCCTGCAACAATTACCGCATGATCAAACGGAGTTTCAAGGTCGAATCCGTTTCCAAGCGGCCCCATGACATTTAATAGTTCACCGGATTTTAATCCGGACATAAGACGGGTCCCATGCCCAACCACCCGATATAATAATTCGATCGTGTTCTTTTTAGGGATTACGCGATGCACGCTTAACGGTCGGCGAAGCAACGGGTCAATCGCCTCGCGCACTTTTACATGTAAAAATTGCCCGGGATAGCATTCACGGGCAAGGCGTTCAGATGATACCACAATTCGATACACAGTTTTTGTGATCGCTTCATGGGTCAAAATCTCACAGGATTCGATATACATGGGTCCTCATAGAAAGGGATAAACACCACATTTATTTTTCAGTTTTCGGAACAGGATCAGGCCGTTTCTTTACCTGATCAATCTCTTTTAAAGATTTTTCCATCGCTTCTTCGTTTATGACTGGGCTATCTGATGGTGGATTCTCTTTCGGAGGAACTTGCTGTTTTTCGAAGATTCGTTTTATATCTTCAGCGCTTCTGCGATTATTCGGTTTTTCCTCCAACTTTTCTTCTAACTGTGTTGGATCAATTAGTGAATCAGCAACAACATCCTGAAGATTTGTCGAATCCGAGACGGTTGAATCTGCGGGTGCTGGTGGAGCATTGGCCAGTTCAATGGCTTTTGCAATGGAATCGGCTTTCGCAACTTCAGCCTGTTCTTTCTCCATCGCGATCCGTTTTTCTTCATTGGCCACAGCTTCAATTTTCGGCTTGACTTTTTTTGCGTATTCCGTATCCGGATACCACGCGATCAGACTGTCATACATGGTGATTGCCCGATCCTGTGCATCGAAGTTGTTTTCTGAAATCCAGC
>JABMRT010000102.1 GCA_013202295.1 Candidatus Zhuqueibacterota bacterium | reverse complement strand
ATGGATTATCTGTGATTCTTTCATGGTTTACAACCAGAACTAATCCACAATCGGTTGTGAATTCCCAAGGGTGGTTTCATCAGTCTGAACTCCCATCAAGATAACCAAGTTGCTTATTGCTGGGCTCAAAATCCATTCTCCCTATTAGGTGAACTCAACTACTCTTTTGCTTAAATATCTGCTTCAAATAGGCTTCAGGAAATTTCATGTAAATTTCCGTTACGCTGACTGTCGTATGCCCCAGGAGCTTTTTAACTGCATAAATATCGCTGGTTTTCAGCCAGGTTCTGACAGCAAATGTGTGCCTGAAACTATGCAAACTTTTTGCGTTGGAATGGGCTTCTCTTTTCTCTGCCATTGTCAGTTCTGTTTTGTTAAGAACTTTAGCGTGTTGCTCCTCCAAAATTTGAAATACCAACTCCCGTATGCGCTTCTTGGTCAATCCCTGCAGTCCAGTCTCGGGCAGTTTATCCTGATGACGTTCTAGTAATGATTTTCTCCAACAGTCAGTAAAATGATGGGTGATCGTGTGGTGGCTATATCCACCTGCCACAGCAATCAGAAAATCATCACGGACTTCCTGTGGTAATGGAACGAACCTCGATTTGTTGCCTTTGCCCCTCACCTTCAAGAAAGAGCCTTCTAATTCACTGGAGTACAACTCTGAAAGTCTGATTCCTGTGTATTGATAAACTCTAAATGCTGAGCGAATCACCGGATCGCTTACGTGTTTGAAGATTCCAGTAATCTCCTCCGGCGTCAGAAATTTTGGCAATTTTTCATTTTTCAGCTGCTTGATTTTGAAGGGCCGTTTCTCAATCAGCTCAAATTCCATCAACCAGTGAATGAATGTCCGGATACCGCGCAAGCGGATATTTGTCGTGCTGACATTGTAATGCGCCACCAAAAACGCCACTAACGTGTCATAATCGCCCCTTTTCAGGCTTTTTACCTGAGTTCCAGGGTTCAGGGCTGCCTGCAGGTCTTTAAGCGCCAAAGCATAACTTTTCGACGTTCCAGATGAGATTTCATTGACACGGGACTTTAAAAAACGCTCGGCGGCGGTCTTAAGGGTCAGCTGATTATCAATTTCCATGATCTCATCCACGTTTTTGATCAGGTTTAGCTCCAAAAGATTTTCCTGGTGCAATGTATCAAAGGCTTTCGAACCAGCTTTTTGTAGATTTTCTGCTGTTTGGATCTGGCGTAATATTTTCTGCGCCTCCTTTAGATTTTGCGTGCCCGTGCTGATGTATTTCTTTCGATTTTGATGTGGAAGCCAAACAACAACATAATAGTTTTGGCGGTTCTTGCGTTTACATAAATGTGCCATACTGGCCTCCTTTCATTTTAATGGGTGAATGCCCCGTAATGACACCGGGGCATTCTGAGCGGGTAAACCGGAGGGTACCCGCTTTCATTTTGTCGACAATGGTCGTGATACTAGGGGTCCCTCGCTTTTAGCTGCTCCCGCTGGCGGGCTATCAGCTTTTTCCACGGTTTTCCAAAAAACAGCAGTGAATCCAAGTCCTTCTTCAAGATTCTGACTGTTCCCTGGAAACCGTAACGTGGTATCGTCCCACGATCCAGATATCTGCGAACGCTTCTTACTGACATTTTCAGGTAAGCCGCGGACTGCGATACCGTCAGCCAGCTACTCTCCTCTTTTATCAAACGCGACTCAATTGAGCCGACGCGCTGCAAAATCTGATCGATCCTATCCATAATTTCAAGAAAGTCAGCTCATCCTTGAGCTATCTTTGACCTTTCTTTCTTCACCTTACATATACCGGAAAAAATGGCATTTTTGCACGTTTTCTCAGCTATTCTTCAACTTCTATTGCTGAGGCAACCTCAAGAAAGGTATCATTCAAATGGTCACGGAATTCAATCAACCTGGATTCCATCTCCTTGTAACTACCTTCCACATATGATAGCAGAACATCCAATTCTTCGATTGAAGAGTGGGCTATGTTCGCTTGACTGAAATCGTACTTCTTATCCTCAACCAGACTACGAATTCCGTCAAGTTCGGACAGGATCTGTCGCATATCATCAGTCATGATTATACTCCTTTTTCTTTTTTGTTATTTGAACTAGCAATTTTCTTTGCTAAATCAACTATAAGTGCCTCATAGTTTTTTGAAAAATCTATTCCTGAAATAATTTCTACTCGGGAACCAGGTTGAAAATTCTTGTAGAAGCTATAGGTGGTGTCGGGATTATTAGGTGTAAGATTCTGCGAAACAGCCTCTAATTCCTCAACTGTTTTGCAACATCTCCATGCAAGATTATAATTTAGCTGACGAAAATAATTTGTATGTAGTTTGGGAAATCCTGCTGCTGCCATTCGAGTTTTGAATATGTTCACAATAGTGGAAATGTCTGTAATAAACTTTGGTTTATTCTTTTCGGATCGAATAATATTCGAACCTTTTTCTGCATTAATCAGTGGAAAGAATGGGTCATGAGGTTTATAATTCAGCTCATTGATCAAATAATTGAGCCAATTTTTTACTGGCTCAATCAACCAGTCTTTAAATACTAATAAGCAAACCCTGTTACTTTTATCTCGAAACTCATTAGCTGATCCTGAGGTATTTGTCGTAACAATTAACTTTGGGAGATCAATATCTCTGATTCTGGTTGTGATCAGTCTTTTGTACCGAAGACCGCCCATAAGAGCTAACCCAATAGAAGCTTTATCACGAAAATCAGCAATAGAATTTCCTTCAATTGAGTCTAGTATTAGCTTGACATAATCTAGTGTTGGCTTTTCTTCTATATCGGTTGAAGATTCGATCGTGGTTGCACTACAGATTCTAATGGCTAACACATCAACTAGATTAGGTTTAAGTTTGCTATGAGTTACTGGATGTTCTTTAACCATGCTGTGAAACCTCCTATCGTGTTTAATTTTCTCATCAAGGTCGTACCAGATATTTCATTTCCTTGATTTTTACTATTCTGCAACGACTCTTTATACTGACTTACTATATTCTCATCAATGGTCTGGAAATCAGATTTTCCCAGATATTGAATGAACTCATAAAGTATCTGCTTCTTATGTTTTACAGTTAGTTCATTTAGACCTACCGCTTTTGCTAAGTACCTCAAATAATTCTGAAGTACTCTCTCATTTTTCTCATTCACTTCGCTGATCATCTTATTCTCTCATATTAATTAGTTGTGCTTCATGCTTCGAAACATGAAGTGTTAACTCGAAAACCAGATCCAAATCACTCCATATCTCTATCATTTCATCAGGCATTTTGCTTCACCTTCTTACTTTTTTGATTGAACAGTTCCAAAATGGAATCGAGCTTATTATTAGTCGATTCATTCTGCTTACTATTGCGTTCAAGTTTTTCCAGCAAATCTTTTAAATTCGGTTGTGGTTCTCGATGCCTTGAAAAGTCTATTTGATCCAAGACCTCGAACCGCTCAAATTTGGTGAGGTTGCCATAGTAGCGATCGGCCGTCCTATCACCCTTATGCCCAAGATTTTCAGTCACTGCATTGTATTGCTCCCTGGTAACACAGCACCTCCGTGCAAGCATGACATGCAAATCCCGGTACCGGTGTGGAGAGTAATATTTTTCACCAGCAGCAGCAGACCGCTTCTTCAGGATTTCATTAATGCTGTTGGTGGATTTGTAACCACTCCTTCTGAGGTTATTGAATTGCTCACGTCCATTTTCATCAACTTTATATGGAAGAGTACTTGAGAACAGAGCATCATCATCCGAAAAACCCTGGCTGGCCAAATAATCCAGGTACTCCGTAAGGCATTTTAGGTAATCGGGTTCAAATACCAGCAGCTTCCCCCAATTACCTTGTCTAAATTTTGCATCCACACCCTCGATAGGATTAATAATAGCAATCAAATCCTTTTTGTTAAAATGTTGAAGTTGCAGCGAAGTAATCGTCCCCACTCTGGTCGGAGCAAACAGCAAGAAAACAATCAGCGCACGCTCTTTTAGATCCTTTGCCGTCTTAATTATTATTGAGTCGACCATCTTGATCCAGGTATCGATTGAAGGTATTGCTTTCAGAATTTTCGAACTGTACAGTGCGTTCCGTTCATTTTGGCTGATATTGAGATAATCCAGATCGCCACGAATCACCTTCCGTGATATTTTTGGCATATCAAGGACCATTTTGTAAAATTCCCGAATGGTGTTACAGTGGTTTAGATAGGCGGACTCCTTTAATCCCCGGTCATTTTTAAGGTGATCTTTATAGCTAATGAACGATTCCTTGTTGCCGAATTTCAGGAGGTCACCATTAAAAAACTTCTCGTACAAGTTTATTATGCCCAGCATTTTTTCAACAGTCTTCAACGCCCGCTGCAATGCGTGTCTAAGCTTTTGTTTGAAGGCGTATTTCAGCTTTGCATTGCTGATTTTGTCTTTATCTTTCATCGCTTCCTCGGAGCTGTGGGAAATGGAGTCGGAACACCAGAAGTGCAGTTATATCCCCATTTCACTTTTAACTTCCTTTCGACCGGAACGGAAATGGCCGGCTATATGTCCACAATTTGGACATTTGTTTAATTCAACCTTTGTCTCTGACCCATCTTCATTGAACCTTCCACTCCCCATTAACTTTGCCGGTTTTACCTTTGGGTAAAATGGCTCTCCACAGCCTACACAGAGGCACTGCCCAGGTTTGAGCGGAATTTTTCGACGTTGTTCCCAGGCTTTAAAAAATTTGATCACAGTTACACCTTCAAATAGAATGTCTTCATCATCCGGATTAACAGGTTTCAAACCTTGCTCCCGGATCCAATTATTTATCGTTGAAATATCACTTTTGGTAGCGCGTACCAAATCAATTTTATCATATATTTGTGAGGGTTTAATCCTCTTCCAAAGTCCTTTCTTGAATGCCACCCCATCACCTCATCTGCCGATTAGATTTTTTGGTATTCCCTTTTTGCCACTTTCTGATGAATTTTATTGCCTCCGGTGGATACTGACGCTGCCTACCATTGCCATTTCGCATTACCGGGAATTCCGGGTATTCGCGAATTAGATATTCAAGTTGGCTACGCCTTATTTTTGTTTTTCGGCATATCTGAGCGCTTGTGATGTTGTTCTTCATATCGTTCCTCTAATTTCTTGGCTGAAACTAGGGAGGAAATAAATCAGAGAATAGACGTACACAACGTGGTGTACAATTATTTACATTTTAATAATCCTAACGATGGTTATATGCTTAGCAAGGGAATAATTCCCCTTCCTGGTTAAAGTACCTTCTTGATTCACTATCAGATAATCAGTATCCTTGAAATCCGCTTTCTCCCTGAGTTTGGTATTCAGGGGAGCGACAATAAACCTTCTCTTACTTTGATAATGATCCCTAATCCAAGTCTTGGGGTTATCAGGCACTTCATCTTCTTGACATTCTTCAATGTATATATTATCCAAATAAAATCTATTACAAATATTCTGTATAATCTTTAGGTGTTCTTCAGGTTCGATAAGCCAATTTTTTCCACCAGCTTTACGTTCCTTAGCAAGATATAATAAGAAAGTCGCATGGCTTGGAATCATTTTAATAGGCTTTGTTGATCCATGCTTACCAATTAGCCTGAAGTCACATTTAGCACCTGAACTATCTTTACCAGGTACCCTGATTTCAATTGTGTCATAATTTAATATAGAGTCCGAACTATCATCCTCTTTGATAATGTTGGATGTAAGCACTTTTGATGATTGCTCCTCAGCTGAAAAATAATATAACCATCCATTCAATTTAGATTTTTCATTAGTGAGATTGGAAAGTTGGATGATTTTCTCGTCGATCGGCCGAGTAACTGCATCTTCTATTGATCCTTCATTGAAATTGGCAATCAGTGCCCTGCAGTACTTTTTCAATTTTTTAAGAATTAATTCCTGTGGATGTTTCCGCCATGGCCCGGAGGAAACCAGTTCAACAACATCATGACCGTTTTTTATATATTGTTTATTGAATTCCTGAATTTTCTTGAGGGGGAAAGAATTTGAAGAGTCCCAAAAAGAACGCCATAGCTTCCTCCTTTCTATTAATGTGTCAAAATAGGTATTGAAGCGGAGGTAAAACCCGATTCGCACAACTGGAGACTTAGCATTTTTGTAAAAATCTTCGTGGTTCAAAAATTCTGTTAGGATCAGCTTCTGCAATGCAAGATAGTTACCTGGCATTTTGGAAATCATCGACTCTATGTACCCACATATTCCAATTTTTACCCTGTCATTAGGTATTCCGTATTCTTGTTTGACAATATTGGCAATTATTTCTGGATAATCGAGGTACCGTTGCTGAAGACTCGGAAGCTGCAGAATGTCATAATTGGTTAAACGTTCCTGGACTAGTCTCAATGTTGGGGAAAGATGGTCGTCAATTATTGATAACGGATCGATATCTGATACTATTAGTAGCTTCTCGGACTTTCCTGAAATGATCTCATCAATTCGAGGATTATTAATGCTTATATTATATTTAGTTATAGAGGATAATCCATAGAACTTTTTAAAACCTGGACTAATTATCTCGTCTACAATTTGTCTTTTCCCTGTACCATATTCACCAATAATTCCTCCGAATTCGGAGACAGTAATGAGTCGGACTATTTGATTAATAAGTGATTGATTATCTGGCTTAATATAATATATTTGTTCAACCCGCTGTTGAACAAATTCTTTTATCTTTTCAGTCTGAGCCGTATCTATCATAGAGTGAGATATCAACGAAATTATTGCATCCCAATTTAAGGTTATGTACCGAAATTGAATTGAAGAGATTTTGAAATAAGTAGCATAGACTAAACAAAAATAGATCTTGGAAAAGTTTTAAAAATCTCCAGGCATGGTCGGATCTATAATCTGATGATTTAAAATTGATCAACTTTATCTGCAATACCCATTACTATCACTGAACCTGATTTTTTCTTCGTCCTGCATCTAATATTTTTTGAAATACTTCAGTTTTATGGCAATTCTCTTTATAGGCGCTGAACTCAAAATTCCCAAGTATCCATTCCTCTATACTGCTCTCTTCATTAATAATATTTTTCTTATTTATTCCAAAAGTCATTTCGAGATATTCTGCAATTTCATTCGCATTTTGATCAATTATTGTAATCTGTGTTTTATCTGATATTTGCGAACCTAGAACAATGGATAGAAAATCAGCATCAGGAAAGCTATATCCAATTGAATATAATTCACTACATTGAGCAATTGATTCAAAAGCAAATTTCATTAATCCAATTTCTTGATTGTTGGCATAACTTTTCATGAATGTTGGAGTTATTAGCATAGAATCTAACAATCGGTACTCTGTTTTTCTTTTTACTTTAAATTTAAATTTAAATCCATCGAAATATGGAGCATGAGTCAATGGATCTGTTATCAAGATTTTAATATCATTATCAAACAATCCTGGCTTGATCCAATTTATTGACCCATGAAGCTTTATTATTGATATTTTTGATTTGTAACTGCTTTCATCCTTCAATTCAAGATAGTCATCAATAATCCCTAATTGATAACCATCAATTGGACTCCATAATTGTTCATTCCAAAGAGCCTGTTCGATCAATATATCATAATTAAATGTAATTATTATATCACCAGGTCTAAGATATTTCGAAAATTTTGATAAAAGGTTTTGATTAGTCTTAAGCGAGTTTGGTAATAATAATTTTATTATATAATGCATGATAAAACTTCTCGCATGCTCAAGAGTTCTAACTTGCATATTATCCATGAATGGAATAGGACAACTCTTAAGATCCACTCCTTTGCCTTTTGGTATAAATGGCCTATTTATATTAAGATCTAATAGTGTGCAGAGATGCTCAATATTTATAGAGGATATTAATTCTAAGCCATTTCTATTTTTTATTTCAGTACCATCCTCCTCAATTATATCAAATCCATGTTCAATTGATTTCTCCAAACCTTTCACTATCTCTATGAACGCATTTTGTCCTTCATACCATCCAGTTTCTTTACCTATTTCTCCGTTTGTAGCAGATTCATATATCAGTTTCATGAATTCACTAGCCAAAGGTGCATCAGCAATTGCTTTAGAAAAACCGGCACCGATAATAAAAACGCGACTACCCATTAATTGCCTATCCACAATAATTGTATAATGCCATTTATATAATTAATAAATTATTTTTTATGTCTAGCACAAAAACTTTCTAAATTTTTTCGTAATCCTTCTGCCTCTCCAAATCCAAGCTCCAAAGAAGTTTCGATTATCTGTGATACACACTGGGGATCACAACCACGTATCGCAAGTCGTTGAATAATATTCTTTAAATAGCTCCAGTCCCACACTGAATAATGTCTTTTCAATAATAAGTGAAGAACTAACTTACCTGCTGGATTAGGAAAATCCTTAATTACTTTTTGATTATTAAATCTAAAGAAAATGTCGGTGTGTTGCATTTGGTCTATGCCTAATAGACCGACATTATTATCTGCTTCAATAATTTTATCGACACATTCAGGAAAATTATTATTGAGGTGCAAGCTCCATGTTATCATCCATTCAAATTCAGCCATGCATAAAATTTTTGGTTTCCCTGAAATTCTTTGATCTAAATATGGTAATAAAAAATTACTCCATATTTTTGAACTATTTTTTTGTACTTCTTTGGTTTTATTCAAAAAGAGATAGATTCCTTCGGCAAAAGCCTCTAAATCTTCTTCATCACAGTGTTTTATAAAAGCACGCATCCATCCAGTTTCTAATAAATCATATTTATTGAATAATACACTGTAAAGTGCTAATCCAGCGATATGTTGGCAATATTCTTTTCGAAGTTTTCCCAAACCCTTAAAATGAACAAATGTTCTCTCGTGTAAAATGATTAAATCATCAAAGAGTGGTCTGGTCCACCTAGGCAGATAAAGATATGCTTGCCATGATTGTAATGCACACGTTTTGTTATTGGCCCAATCAAATAATGGAAGGATAGTCTCTCTTGTCCACTCCCTGTTCGCGCTGTAAAAAAATCCTAGATAATGAGCAAGTGTGATTTTACCCATTTGGGCTGAATATGATTTATTCTCTATAAAAGGTAGAAAGAAATAATTTAATTTTTCTGTACTAGCTTTAGACTTCTGGTATTTCTCTTCAAATAATCTTATAAAATAATAGCATAGATAATGGCCTGTAGAATTGATTGCCTCGGCCCACCAGTCAGGCAAGTCATCAGAAATGAAAACTTTACCCGCTTTTCTATCATAAAAAGCGCCATCTTTAATCTTATTAGCTAACGTTATTGATTGAATCTCATTTTCTTTTGACTGATAAATATTTTTATCTTGCTCAGATAGGAATCTGGCTATTTTATAATGATGAGTGTGGAGAACTTCATTCACTAACAAAAACTTAACAATTTTGTTAGCGTCTTCCCTCACAAGACTTTTGGTTTCACTCCAAGACCCGATAATCTTCTTCCAAATATCACTGTGCCATACTTGCTGGGTAGCAATGGACTGGGCAAGATTAAAACTCCAATTAAAATTATTCTTTACAGCCTCACCGAGTGTATTAAGAAGTCCCTCTCTTTCCGGCTTCTTAATGCCTTTTTCACTCTTGTACGTATCTAGTAACTTAATAATCTCGTCTAACTCCAATTTGAGCATGTCTTCACTCGTTAATGGACTGATATATCCAAATTGTACTGGTGACATATAAGAGTCCAAATCAGGGTGTTCTCTTGAACCATATTCTGGATTTTTTTGTTGAAGTTTGTCTAATTTGTTTTTTGCCAATTTACATTTTGGATTAATATTATTCAGCCAAATCATAAAATTATAAATTGAGTATTCATCTTTTGCTTCATGTTCTGCTGTTGTAATCAAGCGCTGTTTATCTTTTGTTCTAAGCTTTGAGTAAATCTTGCGGATAAGATAAAAATTCTCATGTTTTAATGCTGGTTTTAAAAGCTCCTTTTTACTTAGAAGCCATTCAAGTTTTTCTGCAGCAGAAAGATATCTATACTTGCTCATTCCATATATACTTAAACGTTTATGAATAGTCGTATTTTGTTGAAACCAACGTTCAATTACCTCAGCTGCAATTTTAGAATTCTCTACAACAAAATAATCAATTAGATCTCGCGAAATGTCAATCAAAACATCAGACATGTCACGTTTATGATTATTTTCATTTTCTTCAATCGCTGGTCTTGAGATATAGTTAAATGGATGAAGGTTATATTTTGTGCTCTTCTGTAATTCATGAAGTTTCAAATGATGCGTGATTAAAGGTTCAACTACATATGCAATTGAACTAATTTTGGGCTTGAATTGCTTATCCCAAATTATTCTCACCCAATATTTGGCAGCATCCGAATTTCTTCTCTCTTTTAAACCTGTCGGAAAAGTAAGTTTATTTAGAAGTAACAATGCAATATCAATATCTTGAGGAATACGGCACTTAAGTAGTATATAGCTTATGTGACTGTTTGAGATAAATCCACTTGAATAAATTATGATATGAAGCCATTTAGAAAAAATTGACCTTGGTGGAAGTTTTTTAGTCCTATGAAATGCAAGAGTAATTGAATCGATCAATTGGGGGTTGAGAGGTTTTGCACTGTTCTCTTCGATAATTTTTAATGATAATTTATTGTTTTTTGTGACAAAATTGTCTGAAAACCATCCATAAATAAGTGACGCAATTACTGAATATTGAAGTTCTATCTTGTAGAAAATATCTAAAAGATTCTGGTCATAAGCCCATTTCAACCAACGTTCTGATTTTGCATGTTGAAAGAAATACTTTGCAAGACTTTCAGTTCCTAAACAGCACTTGATATAATCACTTTCCTGTTGATTCAATGTACCACGCTTACGTGCAATTCTTATTATTTCTATGCGATGTTCAGAGGGTTGCCAGTTAATGAGGTCACCCCATATCTTGATCATATCCCATAGTTGTTTGTGGTTAGCACTACTATTGTAGGGAATTGCTGATAAATTAAGCAATTCCCATTTCATTTGGTCTAGTTGATATTTTTCATCTGAAACAACCATGTATCTTTTTATCTGGAAATCTTCAGATTTGGATAGAAATTGGAAGATCTTGTCGTTATAACTATATCCAATAAACAAGACAGTAAATTTTGAGAAAAGCTCACGAATAAAAGCCATTTGTCGACCATATTTTAGATATGAGCGAGCAAAATCTCTTTCGGTGATAATCAGAGAATTCTCATCTGATATTGCACCATGCAAGTACACAATTCCTTCAAAATCGTCACCAGTTGGAAATGCTGGGTTGTAGTAAGACCTATGGTTTAGTTTTTTTTTCTTAGCGGCTAATGAAAGATTCAAGTCAAAATTAGTCGTAACTAACCGGAGTGTCTTTTTGCGATAAATATCAATGAGATTATCATGGGTTGATGCCGGACCTTTATTTCTGTGATTGATGATACGTTTTGTTTCACGCTGAATATTTAGACCTTTAGCTTCAGCCCTTTCCAGGGATTCAGAAGGACTATACTTATCATCAACACTATCAGCTGCACCGTTTATTATTTCTTTAGCAAGGTCGGGAAAATCAGGGACATTACTGGGCAATGAGACACCGGCACCAACGAAAATAACGAGTTTATCATTAATGGCAGCATCATAAAGCTGTTTAGGTAAATCAATTCCGGCAATGTGAATGGTATCATTTTTCATCCGAATATTCCATGATTAGCAAACAAGTGGTACAATTCTACAATAATAATATTTGTGTTCAAAGGGATATACCGAGTAGAGAATTAGAGTCCAATTTCTTTTACCTGTGGCTGTACCAGTAAAGTGTCCT
>JABMRT010000101.1 GCA_013202295.1 Candidatus Zhuqueibacterota bacterium | reverse complement strand
TTTCAGTATATCGAAGTATTTTACAACAGGATCAGAAAACACTCAACTCTCGGGTACCTTTCACCGGTTGAGTTTGTTAAACTGAAAATGGCTGCATAACCTTAACTATGTGTCCACTTTTCTATTGCAAGTCCAAGGTTCCCCCTTCAAAGGGGGAAAGGGTTTTGTCTCTACCACAGGCACTTTACCCAAGGGCACTTCCGTTGGTCGCCTCCGGTCGTCTTCAAAGGGAGATCCTCGTCCATCAGTGCAGGGTGGGGTAGAGGGATGTCAAAAAAAAGCCGTTCATGAAAAATCACAAACGGCTTTAATGATTCAATGTATGTTAAATTAATAAACCATGGAAACACTGAACATAGGCACGATGCCCAAAATACCGATGTCCCGATACGCGAAATCCAGCACCACACTTTTGTTGCCCATATACTGTTTCGCGATGCCTGCCCCGAACGTAAGGCCGAAAATCGAATCCTCGAGGAACAAGGCGCGGTATCCGCCGCGCAGATAGAATTGTCCCAAACCGGGCAGATTAAGCATATACTGCGCGCCGAGGTTGACCATTTCATTGTTATTATTCACATGCAGGGCGTCCACCGCAAGGATGAGCTCATGGTTGTTCAAAGCCAGAGGCGTGAGCGAGGCCCCAATCCTGAAGATCAATGGCAATTCCCAATGCGCGGTTTCGAAGGCGACTTTGGTATCCTGATAATTACCCGCTTCGTTGGGCAATGTGTCATACGATCGCAATAAATCGATGCCCTGATATTTCATGGGCGTTCCATAATTGGAAAGACTCATGCCGATCTTCAAACCGGTTGCTTTGTCTCCGGTCGGTGAGAAGAAAGCGGTTTTGATGATTACGCCCATGTCAAACGCAAACGCAGAAGCGGTTTCATGCCAGATACTCGAAGAAATATATTTGGCAGTCGCACCAAAACCGAACCACTGGGCCAGCCTTCGACTGTATGATAGATTGAATGCGAAATCCCGTACTGAGAACATTTCACCCGTGCCATCTTGATCTTCAACCGTGATTACATCCATTTCGCCATAATCGACACCGATGACGCCGATGGCAATATTTCCGACACCGGGCAGTACCAATCCGGTTGCGGCGAAGAATGTGTTAATATCTGCGAACCATGGCTGATAGGTGAACATCGTTTGGCTCTGATCCATGAAGGCCAAACCGCCCGGATTCCAGTAAATTCCAGAGACGTCATCCACCACACTGACATAGGCGTCTCCCATCGCGCATCCCACGGCGCCGTACCCAATCGACAGAAATTCGGCGGCAGTGGTACCCACGCGAATAGGTTGCTGGGCCAGGAGCGGCAGGCTGATCAGAATGATTCCAATAATTTTAATATGTATTTTCATTGTCATACCCCTTTATTTGATCACCGCGAATTTGCCCACTTTTTCATCACCCGTCTTGTGGGATTTGATATGATACACGTAAACTCCCGCAGCGATTTCCAGATTTTCTTTGGTGAGCAGATCCCAGTGTATAATACCATTGTCATCCGGATTGGAGACTTCAATGGTATCTACCAGATAGCCGCTCATGGTAAAAATCTTGATTGTGCAGGTGGCGGGGATATTTTTGAACATCAGGCGCCGCCGTTGATTAAGTGCGTTGTTTCTCACGGCCGGTTCCATGCTGTTTGTCATGATGTAGGGATTGGGCACGACCACAATCTTGTCCAGATTTTCAACGCGTTCCTTGTCCAGCTCATCCGTGGGGATGACTTTGAACAGCACAGTGTCAGTTGCGGTGAAGGGCCGGATACAGTCGATCCGGAATACATCGCCGGGATTAGGCATTACGTCCACAGTGAGATCTCTGAAATTGAATGTGAAAAGCGTGGCGAGCCAGGTTTTGTTTTCCCTATACGTAAACCCAACTACCATTTCATCTTCCATCAGATCAAAGGTTTCGTTTTCATTGGCATCAACGCAAATGACTTCCAACTTTTTAAATTCTCCGGTTGACGTATCGGTATAAAATTTGTTCTCGACATAGAAGGGCAGCATCTGCTCCTTGAAGATGGTGCCGTCTATTCTATCGTTTTCAGCATCTTGTATCCACCTTCCTGTGTATTGTGGGGTATATCCCTCTTCCTCAGTTGTAAAGACAAGATCATACTGCCAGGGGAAACGGGCGATTTTCGACCGGTTGATCTCTACAGTCATGGGAGCGAATCCCTGAATCCAGCCGGTGCCGCCCAGGGAATCCCAGACGGATTCTTTGGTCAGATCGTTTAATCGAAGCTGCAATCCGTCAAAAATATCTGACCGGACCTCCCGCAAATCATTCAGATAATACCGGATCTGGGTTGCGGAGGTTTGTTCCGACAGGATATTGATGCGCACAAAATGTTCGGGATTCTCTTCATAGACCAGTGTATCTTCTGTCAGATCATAAATTCGGAATCCCGAATTCATATATTCCAGATCTTCCGGTATCCTGGGATTCCGGCTGAGTGAGTCTATAATAAATGAGAGTTTGTAGGTGTGATTTTCTTTCATGTCCTGGGGTGCGGCCACGTCGACTGTGACTGTGCCGGTGCCCACGATATCCTCCATGTTGGTGAGGAGTTCAATCTCAGGCGCGATGTAATCATTCACTGGAGGACGCGGTGTGACTATGGCTACATTGGGTGTGTTAAAGGTGATGACTTCGTTCTCATCCTGAATGATGGTGGCTACATTCTCGGACGGCGCGATATCCATGATCTCAATACCGTGATCATACGCGGTCAGATAGTAATAATAGGTACGGCCATTGTCCACGTTTTCGTCGATGTAATAATGCTGGATACCGGTATTGTCGCCCAGATAATACCCTTCACCTTCCACATAGGCGAAATCGGTAAATCCGAAATAATCATTTTTTATATCACACATAAAAATGGGCAGTTTACCTGCGGGATTGCCGAAGCCGTCTCTGAGTACCTCAGCATCAGAGAAGTTAATATCCGTGGATTTGTAAAGGCGGTATCCCTCAAAGTCGTTCTCGCCATTCAGCAGGGATTCCCGAGTGTCACGGTCGGACCGATTGTCCCATGAGAGCAGCACACGACCATCACTGGGTGTGGCAGTCAGTAAAGGCATGATCGGAGGACGCGCGAATCGGTAATCCGCTTCATAAATCGTCTGCACCACTTTTTTACGCTCAAACTGGATAGGCGCGATCCTTTCATCGTTCAACGTGGCCAGGTTTTCGAACGAGGCAATTACCGCCATTGAGATGCGCTCCGTCCGGCCATGCGGCAGCATAAATGTGCCCGAAGAGAAAGATTGATTCAGGTTTGTAGGATCGCTATAGGCGTCATCCAGGATACCGTCGGTCAAATGGTCGTAACAGGTTTCATCATGCGTGACCCATCGCTCTCCACCCTGATGATGAAGAAACAAATGGAACGATGTCAAACCGAGCATGTCAGATTCAGAAACATCTGTAATGGCAAAATTGGGTTCGGCATTCACACCTTCAATATAATCCGGTTTGTGATTGCCTTCGGTGCCGTCTGCGTCCGGGCCTGGGTAATTTTCTTCACCCGGGGCAATGCCGTCCAAACCGACATCATCACCGGCCAACTCTCCCGAATCGTAAATACCATTGCCATTGATGTCATTGCCGTCTTCCCAATCCTGATCTTCATCAGCATCCCAGTGTTCTTTGAGAAGCTCTTCAGTCAAACTGTATGCATCGAGAAAGTCTTGAAGATTGGTAATGTGATAATAGGGATCGACCAGCTGGGTGGCCTTGTTGTCCCGTTTTTCATCCGTGATGCCATCTTTGTCATTGTCGACCTGATCCTCGGGCAATCCCGGACTTTCAAGAAAAGCAAATCCCAGTGTACCCACTAAATAGCTTGAATATCCTTCGCCGTTCAGATCCCAGCAATAGGAGAGATCCAGCTCGTCATTAAAACTACCCACATCATCTTCACCATCTGAATTCTGAAAGAAGTGGCCGACTCCCAGATCCATTAAAAATCCGAACACCACTTCGGGCAGATTATAATCAGACACATTGGTCACGTCGTATTCCCAGAAAATAATGTCGCGTGTCTGGGGATTGTCCCACTGGTATCCGCGAGTTGCCACCCGGATACCCACACCGCCCCAGGGAAGTCCGTACTGGGTGGTCACTTCCGGTCTTATATCTCCAATCTTGAAATTGCTCTCTGCACGTGGAGAGTAGCGAGCGGGGAGATCGGGTTGGAGATTTTCCTGATCCTGAGCGTCATTCATCACATAGTAGGATTCCAGATGCGCGTAGGAATAGGGGCCGAAACGACCCTTCCACTGACCGGCCCATTGTCTTTCCAATCCGGTTGAGGGCCAGCCTTCAGGCGGCCAGGAATTTGGATCGGTGCTCATGGCCGGGCTTTCGCTGCTGACATTGAAGTAACCGAACACCGGCTGGAATCCCCACTCCACCGTGCCGTCCGGGCTCATGTCGATCGCATGATCCGTGCGTCCGGAAAGACAGTAATAGAGGGTGTCGAGTTCACCCGGTGCGCGTGACTGAATGTCGTTCATGTCCGTCACCGGGATGGTGTCTTGCTCAATATAAACACGCGCACCGACTATGAGGATGTTGCTGTCAAACAGGTCCAGTCCTTTCTGTGAATTGCCGGGAAAGCGGGAACCATCCAAAAAGGGCCAGTGACCCTGTCGTCCCTGATTGTTAAAATAAAGATGAAAACGATTGCCTGTCATATGAGACTCACGGATACCAGCCTGATCTCCGGCCGGATCAATGGGTCCTTCATACTCTCTGCCCTGACCTTGAATAAGACCGGTTCCGATCAGGGTGAGCATTAAAATCGTCCAAATGATTCTCTTTATCATCTATCAGCTCCTTTTCAAATATCTTAAAACGTCACACCGATGCCCAGTTTCACGATTCGTGGATTCGAGAAATTTGAGGGATTGAGCACCTGATCGCTGTATTCATGATAGTCACTGCGATGGGCAGCCAGATCGGATTCCTGCACAATGAACTGGTCAGCCCGGCCTGTCGCGCCATTGACATTGTTTTCATTCAGGCGATCCAACAAATTATACGCCATTAATGTCAATCTCATCTTCATGCGTCCCATAGTCAGGAACTGATAAAAGGCGTTCAGATCGAGAATATAACGCGCGGGTTTGTGCTGGTTATTCGGGAAGAGATTGATACGGGCGAGCGGGCTTTGCGCAATTGGATTCCAGGTATAAGCCTCACCAGAGAAATAATAGAGCATCGCTGTGGCGCCGAATGTCTCTTTTTGAACGCCGGCAAAGGTGTTGAATACGTGGCGCTGGTCCCAGGCCATGGGAATCATCTTGTTGACCGGGTCCATGCTGTTGCCAGCCCGGTTAAAACTCATCTGTGGATCGTCGGCCACGCCGCGGGTATATCCGAGTGTATAATTCATGCCCGCCATCAGGGATTTATGGCGGAAGTCATATTTGACCTCCAGGCCACGGGCGTTTCCATATTCCGAATTGGTATAGACGCCATATCTAATCTGATCATAGGTTGTAAAGATAGTGGCAGTCACCAAATCATAAATGTCTCGATAATAAACCGCGACTTCAACGCTCATCATGTCGTTGAGCTGCTGCCAGAGCCCCACTTCATATTGAATGGTCTTCTGAACATTGAGATTCGGATTGCCCATTCTAGTTGTAAAATCGGGCACCTGAACCAGATGTGAATTATTCTGGTAAAAATAATCCAGCGGGGGCAGCTGCAGAAAATGGCCATATGAAAATCGCAACAAGGCCGATTCGCCGAGCTGATAAGAAAGACCCAATCGTGGACTGATCTGATACTGCGGATCGGCTTTCGGATAGGTGCTGTATCGTGATGATTCAAGCTGATGCAGCAAGTTGGCCGGATTCCGGTAATTGGTGGGGTAAATCGCATCCGCATCGAAATAATCGAACCGTACACCCAGATTGATGACCATGGATTCATATTCCATCTTGTCCTGTACAAACAAGGCGAACTTGATGGGTTCATGGGTGTAGATATCCGAATAGGTCGATGAATCTGAATAGGTTGTGGGTTCGTAGTAGGGGAACTGCACCTCATTATTGCCATCGTAATATCCTGTGTACTCAAGGCTTGTGCCCCGATACGCATTCTGGATACTTCGATAGTCCTGGTCCAAAGTGATGCGGCTCAGATCGATCCCGGTTTTCAGAAAGTGCCGTTTATTGATCTGCCGGGAGTAATCCAGTTTTAAATTCAGTGTTTTCTCGGTTCTCACGGTATGGCCCTTATTCTGACCCCCTGTGCTGAATCCATTGCTCCGATTGTACTCGTCGTGAACATATCGTGGATCCAGCGGATCTTCAAACACATAATCTCCGGTTTGATAATCTGAATACGAAAGTTTGAGCTCGTAAAATGAGTTGGATCCGATCATGTGATTGAGCTGATAACTCCACATCATCGATTCATTCTCACTGTGGCTCATTCCATACGGATTGTATTTATAGGTGTGGTTGTACCACTGGCTCTCTCTTTGATTATAGGTGGAGGACAGAGACATCTTAATTGCTGGAGCCGGTTTGTAGGTCAGCTTGCCAAAAACCACGAGATCGATGCGATCGCTCAGTGAGACGTAGGATTCATCGCCGGTGTCCTCCGTGTGCCATAGAGTGCGGTCCTGTGGTGCATAGTCGCTGTAATCGTGAGGATTGAAATGATAGATACCGTTCAGATAGCCCTGATCATCATTAAGACGGCCATCCAGTAAAAAGGTGAGTTTATCTTCCCAAACAGGTCCGGACAAATTGAATTTGATGTCCTTGATGCGATCAACTTCTGAATTGGATAATCCAACAAACTTATCGCCATGGCTGGTTAGATAATTACCGAGATATCCGGTGATAGATCCTTCAACCGCCCGCCGTCCTTCTTTCGTGATGATATTCACCACACCACTCATGGCATCGCCATATTCCGCGTTGAAGGTTCCTGTGATCACCTCAATGTCCGCGACCGCTTCAGGATTGACTTCCACTGAACGGTTTTCCTGACGGAAAGACTCCGTGACCTTGATGCCGTCTATCATATAGACAGCTTCATTGCTTCTACCGCCACGGAAATGGTTGCCTGCAATGCCCGGCTGCATCCGCACAATCGCATCGATATCCTCGGCCGGGAGTTTCTGAATGTCATCCGAAGAGATATTGCGGATGGAATTGGTCTGATCTTTTTTAATGGCGATCCGCTCTGCTAAAACAGAGACGGTTTCACCTTCGATAACCGAGAATTCCATTTCGAGAGCAATCCGGGACGTGCGATTCACCGAGACGCGAACTTCATCCATCTTTATGGTTTTGTATCCCATCATGCGGATTTCGAGTGAGTACATTCCGGGATAAATATTGAGGATATAAAAGTCACCATTCATATCCGTTGCGGAACCCATCTGTGTGCCTTTTAGAATAACATTCGCACCGATCAGGGGTTCTCCGGTGGATTGGTCTGTAATATGGCCCGCGATTTTTCCGGTGGTCTGTGCCCACCCATCTGCCGTGCAGATCAGTAAGCAAGCCAAAATCAGAAAACACGTGCCGGCCTTCACCATTCTCATACTTCCTCCCTCTGCTAATCTCTGAGCTAATGAATTTTGCATATCAATGAATGCCTCTTCAACAGGTTGAATTCTGTCTATTCTGCCAAAATAACCATCCGATAGACAGGTTTTTAGATTTTATATTGTCGAGTATAAACAGGGGAGATATTTCCTCTCCCCGGATTATAATACAAATAATCCTATCGAATTATAATAAATAAAATGATTAAATGCATGGTAAATTTGTTTCATAATGTAAAAAAATAAATCAATGGATTATCCATTATTCCATCACCCTTTATAGCATGATATGCTTTAACAGGGAAATCAATTAGAGTCCCACTTCTTCAACGCCAAGTCTTTCTGCCATCCATTTGTTCTTGAGAGTGTAATGCTCGGATCCCAATCCATGGCCGGAGAATGGATATACACGGTATTCTTTATCGGAACTGACCTGGTTATATGTTGCAAATGCATTTCGGGGGGGACACACTTCATCCTGGAGTCCCACAGACATGAACACAGGACATCTTATTCGATTGGCCAGATTCATTGTATCGAAGTAACTCAGAAGGCGGTTTATATCACTCGGTGTAAGCCCGGGGTAACTTTCGGCTAACTTTGCATAATTTTCACCCGACCATATTGCTGCTTCGAAATAACCGATCCAGTCACCTAGCCAGGGAATATCTGGGGCACAGAACATAATTCTCTGGTCAAGTGCGGCTGTTGCGAAAGATAAACCACCCCCCTGACTTCCACCCTCTACACCGATGCGTGATTTGTCAATCTCCGGACGAGAAAAAAGAAAATCAATAGCCCGAATGCAATCTAGATATGCACCCGCATAAATATATTTCTCTGGATGTTCAGGATCGAATCCCAGAAACATATATTCTGAACCTTTCGGATCAATGTCATCCTTGCTGTTGCCATGCCCGCGTGGATTTAAGGCAAATGTAGCCACATTCGTTCTGTTCACATAGGGCCACATCGTACCAGTGTATCCAGGCACACTCAGAATGGCCGCATGAGGGCCATCATTTTTAGGAACCGTATACCACCCTCTGATACGCACATTCCCATAACTGCGCATTTCAACAAGATAGACATCCACTTCATCTGTGGACATATCGCTCCTGATCATCTTAAAAGCAGGATCCACGCGTCCCAGTTCCTGTTTGCGTTCTCTCCAGAAATCCTCAAAGTTATCTTCACGAGTAATCTCTGTTTTGATTTTTTCGGGATCATATCCTAACATTATGGACTTTGTTATTTTACTACCATTTGTGTCACTTAAAGTTGTGACAATGCGATAAAATCCCGGACTAGGTGGATAGAATTTGTATACTTCTGTGAGTTCATTTTCTCCTGTAATTTGGACAATTCTTTTTTTACTATTAAAAATGAGCTCTTTATCTACACAGTCACTCTTGAGTGTGCACTCATATATCACTTGATTGTTTTCACCAGAATGATTCTGAATACTTAGAGTTACAGGAAGTAGATCAGGTGAATGATAGATGCCGTCCGAATTCTCGAGGTCGAAATTCACATCTAGCATCTCAGCAATCCCAGGCACTTTGATTATATACGGTCCCATATATAAACCGCCTTCACCATGACCATCATACATTCTGACAGCAATAACATTTTCTTGATCCCAACGAATCAAAGATTTAAATATGCGATATTTCCGCTCATTATAATATGCTGTGGCATATTCGGGTGGGAACGCACCTGATTTCCCGATTTCTTCTCCATTGAAATAGGTTACATCGACATCATCAATGAAACCAAGTGATATGCTGAGGAAATCATGCTTTAATCCTTTAAATGCCCTTTTAGGAATAATAAATCTGATTCTGTACCAAGCATATCCATCATATTCACTATATCCGGCGTTTTCCCAGGTTTTCCCGACCTGAATGGGCTTCCAGCCACTGTCATCAAAATCAGGCTTGATCCAATCCGCATTATCGCCTTTCTTCATTTTCCAGCCATCTTCTATTGACAATTGATTCTGATCTGCTGAAGCAAAGGCAAAACAAGAAATACAAATGAGAATTAGAATCCACTCGATGGATAGATTAACATCTTTGGAAATATTTTGATTATAATATGACATTTACCGTTTCTCCTTGCCTAATAAATCCAGTGATTTCAATTCACCTCTAGTTTCAGTCGATACTGAAGTTTTTTGGCTCTGGGAATCATCTCACAAGCCAAACTGGCTTCAAGCATTTCCAATGCCTCTTTGTTCTGACTACGTCTGACAAAAGCCTCTGCCCGCCACAGATAGTGATACGCTTCAATGAACACCAAATGCGTCAGCACATCATACTCTTTTTTGCAGCCAGGAAATCCTTTTTTGATTCAAACTGTTTTGCAAGTAAAAAGTGTGCCTCACCCACTGAAATACTGTCTTGAAGGACGCACATTGCCAGAGACTCAATAGGATTTCGGGGTACAAATTGTTGGAAAAAGAATTTTTGGTTTTGAATGGACTGAAATGGCCAGCCACTTTTCAGATTCTTCAGGATGAGGTCCGCTATTGTATGATCCAAATCAGAAATGGGCCAGTTTTCACGATACCATGCAGCAGACATCACACATGAGTCCCAGTTCGTTTTAATTAAACAATGTGTTTTCATCGACTCATAAAAAGCATCAGCCATTAAAAAATATCCATCGATATTTGGATGTAAATGATCGCACATGAGATTGTCCCCTATCAGTCCATGGGGTGAATGGGCCATAAATAGTTTCTGAAGGGGGATTAACACAGCACCATAGCGTTCGGCGAGATTCCGGATAGTATCATTCACAGTAGTTGGTGCTCGGAACCGGATTGAATCATAATCCTTCGCAAGGGTGTAAAAAAGGCGAGCCTTGTGAAATTGGTCTTCAGATTCATGAATTCGCGCAGCGTGATACATTCTCTCTGCATCCGTGGAATCTTTTACTTCGACACCGTCGAGAGGTGGATTATCCCTCACATTGGAAACAAGTTCCCCTACCATTACCGGCAACCTAGCTGCATGGAATCGTTTTAGTATCAAATTAAAATTTTTTCCTGCCTGTTCAATTCCAGCATGATAAATTGGACTCTGATATGGAATCACTTTCTCACGAACGATCCGCTGCATCAGAGTCCCCTCCAAGGGGGGAGATGTAGAAAATAAGCCGTTGATCCATCGCAATCGGTCTCTGACGAACCGGACGATCCTGAACCGATTGGCATATAAATGCATCCGGATGAGAAGGCGGGAACGGCCAATAGACTCCTGTGAATTCACACCCAGGGCACCATAATATTCGTTGTGCCCGGCATAAATTAAAATCAGGTCTGGATCCGCATTGAGAATTTCATCCAGAAAATCGAGGAGCGTCCATGAGTTTACAGCCGTAAGAGCTGTGTTCATCACCTCAATCCGTTTTTCCGGAAAAGTATCCTGCAGCCTTCGATGCAGAATTCGTGAAAACATGAGTAGATTACCGTATGGAAATCCAACCGCTGTAGATCCGCCCATTACGAAGATACGGTACCCGTTTTCTGGCTTTTGCTGAAGGAAAACATCATTCGATGGCACAGGAAGAGTGGATTGACGTCCGAAAAATCGTTTACCCACATTGGGATTGACTTTGAGATAATTCTCGAACGGCAGTGGAGCAGGCACAAAGAGGGACAGATCGCCACCATACTGGATTCCTTGAAGAATGATTTCAAATATGCACAGAAAGAGAAAGGGTAACAGAACCGCAATACAAAAAAACAAAATCCGTTTCAATGAGGTTGCTCTTAAAGAATTGACGGTTTTATTCCACAGTGTTTTAATTTTAGCTAATAGAAAAATGGACGCTTTCATTTCATTATTTATCGCATTAACAGCATTTTACTATTCGTGATATTCTTCTGCTGACCATATGTCAGCGAATAAAAGTATATCCCACTTGAAACATCTTTTCCCATTGCATCTCGAGCATTCCATGTGGTTGCATGAAATCCGGATTGAAGATTCTCGTTCACAAGGCAAATGATTCTGTGCCCCAATGCATTATATACATTTAATTTGACTTGTCCCGATTGTGGAATTTCAAAGGTTATTTGTGTTGAAGCATTAAACGGATTTGGATAATTTTGTTCCAGACAGAATAGTGGTTGTGAATCGGTTTTTAAATGGAGTCCATCAACCGAAACGTCAATCCACCCCGTACTTTCCCCAATAAAATTGGCGAGGTCTTCGCCCATTTGTAAATGATGGCGCACGCGTGGATGTTTATACCAATTCTCAAATGGGAAAAAGAAAACATCAATATTTGCATCATCATCTTCAGTTTGCATGTGTTCTACGGCGTCTTCAATATATCCCGGCCAGGGCGATCCTTGTCTCGTGGCATCCATGCTGCCCAAAGAGCATACGATATAGGCTGTCGGATGAGCGGTACGGATTTGTCGTACAAAGTTGACATATGCATTAATAATTTCCATAGAATTTGGAATGGGATTTAAATTGTTAATTAACCAACTGTCATTCTGGAAAAGATTAATCACGACGACATCCGGTACATACAGACTGAAATCCCAGTAACTTTCCGAATCATCAGGATCCAGACGATAATAGTATTCGGGCATAATCATGTTAAACCAACTGATCATGATTCCGATTCCACTTTTTGCAATGCACATATACTCTGCATCCAATAGACGCGATGCAATGGCACCGTATGCCAGAAAATTATTCTCCTCTTCCATAATATCGTCAGAACCGCTATCAGGCGCTTCATTGCCCATACCGCAGGTAATGGAATTCCCATAAAATTTGATTCGGTGTTCAGGTCGTTCAGGGGGTTCAAGCAGTGTTTTCCCTTCATCAATTTCAATCCCTAAGAATTCGGTTGGACCTGTGGAAGCTTCAGTACGACGAAAAATGAGGAGAGGATGTATTGTATCTGCAAGTGTGGACGAAATGATATAACTCTGGTTTCCTGCGCCGCATTCTATAATATAAGGGTTCTCATAATCCTCATCGATAAACACATTATAATAGGATTGTCCATTTTGGTCATTCAATAAAACACTGAGCGAAGTTCCCTCAAAATTGGCTTTAATGGACGTGCCAGGCCAGTATAGCATAGGGGCGTCCGGGGACGAAAAATCGATTCTTCCAGTATACTGAAAGTTGGGATGATCGGGTGGCATTGTGGCTCCAGCCAACACGGAAGCCATTAAAAGTGTAATTATCAGACCCATAAGTAAAACTCTTTTGATGCATTTGTCATTCATGTCAGTACCTTTCGATTATTACAGCACAGTTGAGAACATCATTTATTTTTTCTCTCCTAATTGAATTGAACATTTTCAACATACTCATTTATTTCCAGTTTCAGTTCATCTTTATTTTCAATTTGTGTGCTCCCAATCGTAATATTTTCAAACAGTACACTCTCAATAGTATGAAACTGATCGTAACCATGAAATATTGAGTAGGGGAAATTACCATCCATTACCTGTATGTTGCGATAAATTATATTGCTGATTTTTCCCCTGTAGATTGGAATACCCCGTTCAGGCAGCAAATTATCCCAATGTTCATTGGGCTTGATATCTCCCCAATCCGAATCATAACTGAACAGAGAATAAAAAATGGCCAGGTCAAACAACTTGCAGCCAATCATTCCTGCCTCGGCATTTTCGACTCGAATATCTTCATAAAGTACGTTTTCCACAGTAGCGACATCCGCGTTGTGAATGCTGAATACGGCACCGCGGCCGCCCTGCCTGATCGCATCGCAATTCCTGAAAGTGATGTCACTGACCCGATTGCATCTAAGTTCGTAGCCGATTTCAAATACATTCCCCCAGGACATATTCCATATGGTACAGCCCTCCACAAGGATGTTCTTCACATCCATATTCTGTATCATTGGATTGGGATAAAAGGCATTCTCAGCGAAACTCAATGCTTTTATGGCGATCGGATCATCATTGGTCCTGTAAAAGGAATCGGTGATCTTTACTTCCTGACAGGCAGATATATCTGTTCCATCAGATCCATATTCCCAATTGAGAATCCGGATATTGTTAATCCATAAATTATTACATGAATAGGGGTGGATGGTCCAGCTGCGACTATTATATAGCGTAATGCCCTCAATCACTATATTTTGCGAACGGACCATGTAGACCAGTCTCCAGGGCGCGTCACCTTCAGGATGATTCCCTATGAACTCATTGTATGTTCCGTCGATCATCCCTCTTCCCTTAACTTTTACATTTTGTGCATCTTTTATCAGAACCATGCCATTCAACTTGGCACCGGCTTCGATATACAAGGTTTGGTTGCTTGCTAATTCCAGTATACCCACGTCATATTCCCCGGGTCCGGCATAATAGAGTACGTTTGTATTTTCCGGATCCGGCCTATCAGTTTCCGGATGGCTTGTTAAAAAATGAAGTGTATGGTTATTACTGTCATTCAACTTCAAAGTTATCATTTCCGGCCGCTGAAGTGTGAATTCCACAGTTTTACTATCCAGTATTGTATAACTAATTTCTTTTGAAGTAGGTAGAATATCAATCGTTCGGATAGAGATTTCCGAATTCACGCGAACAGTAACACTTCCGCTAAAGTCGAATGTGCAGAAGGAATAGGTTTTATGAGATTCATTACCCGCTTGGCCTGTAAAAACGGTGTCATCATTCACCCAAACCGTATAATTTGTCGATTGAGGAATTCCATGAGGCTTTATAGGGATCACGACTGCTACTTCATTATCAAGTATTACGGGATTTTTTTTCTTGCAGGAAGTATGAAACATTATTGAAATGAGTACCAAAGCAATCCAATAAGTAAATCTTACCAATGAAATCATGGAGAACTTATTGGATTTCGTTATGCAGCAAATCCGACGATAACAACTCATCGGTTTATCTCTGTCTATATCTGTGTAATCCATTCTTTCTTTTCGGTTATTTACGTATATTCTGAAAAAACAACTTGATGCTCTATCTATAATATCAATTACTTCGAGTTATATGTCCCCCGAAAATAATCTCCTGTCACGTCGGACTGCATGGTAACGGCTTGTCCAACACTTTACGCTCATTGAATCTCGATGTTTTTCGAGTTATTGTATTCTGTTTATTTCTGATGAGCCCCAATTGTCGGCTTCTCATCCGAAGGGACAGGATTTCCCCAGAAATCCAGCCTGCCATTATCGGAAATTATTTTACCGCTACGGATGCATGGAGATTCATCTTTCAATTTATATCCATCCAAGGTGTCAAAACCATCATAACCACTCCCCGGATTGACTAACAAAGGATCTTCTGTGATTCCATCAACATCATCAGGTGGTCGGGTATGATTTCCAAAAAACACATTGTTTTTAAAAACCGTTCCGGTTGCCTGACCCCATGAATAACGTGCTCTGCCTGGGATATAAAAAATATTGTTATAAAAATAGGTGTTTTCAGGCCAACCCTCCCAGTTATCCATTTTGATGAGTGTATTAACAAGATTAGAATAGATCGTGTTATTATAAATTCGTGTATTGCTCACGCTGCCGCCGCTGATATGAAAAATTCTCGAATCGCTGCCATCATTCTGGCTGATATTGTACCGGATGATAGAGTCCCGGCACCCATAATCACTCCGTGCCGGACCACATACCAGGAGGAATCCGCCATCATTATCATGACTGTAGTTATACTGAATGATCGTACCGCTGCATTCGTAATCACAATCAAAACTCTGACCGTCCTTGGTTCCTTTCATGCCGGAGACTTCATTGTACTGAATGACTGTATTCGTGCAACCCCAGGGCCAAATACCCGCTGCATAATCTTCTGCGCGCATACGGCCGCCCTGCAATGTATTGTATTCTACCAGACACCCATCCGTGCCGATTGGGACAATCCCGTCTCCACCAATATTTTCCAGAAGGTTATTACGGATGACCACATTTGTGCTCGGATTCCAGTTATCCCCACCGGGGCTATAGGCCGTCGCCCATCCTGTAATCCCATTTCGGTCAGTCCGAACCAAATGGCAATTCGCGATCAGAAGATCATCGAATCTTGCATTGTCACCCGAGCAGCTCCAGTGAATGCCATATCCTCCACCCTCATCCTTGACATTGCTGCCATTCACATCATGCACATACAGATTTTTCAGGTGAATATGCCGGGCCACACCCATGTCCTGAACCGTGACATGAACACCTTTGCGTCCCGCTGCCCGTGTTCCACCATGGTTGGTAATTTCCAGATTGCTGATTTCATAATACTCGATATTGCTGAGTAAAAGCGTTTCAGGATGTTTGCCCCAGGCATCGATTCGCGGTTTTTCCCCTTCACCGTACTTATCGATGATGATAGGATGCCCCTCCGCTCCGGATCCTTTTGGTACCAGCCTGCCATTGTATATAGTCCCTGTTTTGAGGAGAATCTGCCAGCCGGGCTTCAGATCCAGGCCATTGACCATGTCCAGACTTTTCCAGGCTGATTCCGGTGACAGACCGTCATTGTCATCATGGCCGGAATCTCCGTCAATATAATAGATTTTTATGTTATTTGAGTTCGTTCCAGGATTTGCAATGGCATCTTTGTTGGCACATGATATTATCAAAGTGACACAAAGAGTCAATAAAAGTATCGTAGTGATCTGAAATTTCATTTTCTTGCTCATTTTCTTATCAAATCTCCCAATTTATATTAGGCAGACGACTTAACTATGAGGTACAAGTCGCCTGCCCCTGTGGTAGGAAGATGGTTATCAGTCGTGTTCGGATTGCTGTATGTCACTGAACATAATCCGTAAAAATAGATTTACTGCATCAACACCATTCGTTTGTTTACTGTTTGATTTTCCGTTTTCAGCCGATAAATATAAATCCCGCTGGACAGATCCGAGGCGTCAAACGTAACATTGTGCTGCCCCATATTCTGGACTCCATCCTGCAATACAGCGATTTCTTTACCCAAGATATCATAGACCGTTACATTGACATACTGGGTGCGGTCAATAGAATAGGAGATGTTTGTTGCCGGATTAAACGGATTTGGATAGTTTTGAGACAAAGACAATCCAGTTGGAATGCGACCAGGCTCATCTTTGACATCATTCGGTGCTGAGACACCTCTTGCAATGAAGACATCATCGGCAAATGCAATACCCCAAGCCTCGCCGTATTGTCGGAGCACAAAATTAAAATCGATTCGATCACATGTATCTTCCGGAGCCAATTCAGGACATGTGATGAACGCTTCCAGGAAATGCCATTCATCACTGGTCGAGTTTTCAGTGAGTGTGTTTTCAGACCATACTCTACCTTCCTCATACCCCATATTTGACAGATTACCGCCAGGACCTTTAAAAGTCAGTTCAAGTGCGACATCAACCACGCCATCGAGCGGGTCTGTCGCAGGAGTCATGACCCAGCCGCTCATGTAAAAATTATCACCGCCATTAATGTAACCCTCAGGATAGGGTGTTTGCCCGGTCCAGCTATAGTACCCGCCCCACCAGTAGAAATCATAAAATGAATACCAATCCGTCGCGCTTATGGCAAGCGCCCTTTCGCCGTCATCATGGCTGATCCCTTCTTCAAACCAGGCCTCTTCACCTGCCGGAGGGGATACAGGACCATAGGACCAGGTCCACCAGCCGATGTCCCCGGTGAAGAGGGAATCTTCAGGTTCCTCAAATCCCAAATTGATTATATCCGGCATAGGTTCCATGCGAATGACCTTGACATTGTCCACATAAACACATCCGGGATCGTCGGATCCGGTCCCGGTCCATTTGAATTCAGCGTTGAGTCCGATCGCATCCGCCGGATAGGTCAGACCGACAGACAATCGATACCAGGTGTCCGCATCATCAGCAGAGGTGATGACCTTTGGAGACTCAAACCATTCGGTGGCCGAACCTTCCGCTTTACCCGCAAGGTACACACTTTGTCCCTCCTGTAGGGGATCGGCGGACGGAATCAGAACATCGGCTACAATGCAATAAAATGTACCAACAACAATATCAACTTCACCGGATACCATCTTGTAAACCGCTCCTGAGCCACCGGATATTTTTGCTGCGTTTACGCCTTCTGATACCATGTCAGTCACAATGCTGACTTTGGGATCGTCACCCGGCCACATATTCCAGCCGCTTGCATCACCGGCTTCAAAACCGGGATTTGTGATTGGCAGTTCTCCCGGTATTTGAGCGGTTAAAGCAACCGCAAAAAGTAAACATGCCAAAGGAATTAAAATACTAACCTGCTTCATGGTACACCTCCATTTGTTTATTGATCAAAGTTAGTGAACAGACAAGAATCATCATATCATAGTAATCCTCCATATGATTTAATATCCTAAGCTCAGCACATGGCTGAATTAATGAGTACCGGATGGAATGAGAGAGAGATTGAGAGATTAAAATGTCATTCCATCCGGTACTGGACCATACCAACAAGAGAGGAGTATGGGGCTTTATTTTTGGACACAAATGCTTCTCTAATACTAGAGAACAATGGATACTGATAAATTCTACTTGAGCAGTACCATTTTTTTAACCAGAGAGAATTTATTTGGAGTCGTCAATTTACAGAAATAGACTCCGCTATTGACTTTCTGGCCAAATTTATCCGTAGCATCCCAATTCGTTTGATAAAATCCTGCTTCCAAATGCTGATTTACTAATATTTTAACGGATTGACCAAGTACGTTATAGATCTCCACTGTCACCATTCCACTTATATTTAATTCATAATCGATCGTTGTACGAGGATTAAATGGATTTGGATAATTCTGATTCAATTGAAATCCCCTGGCAATAGCTGGCGATTCTTTAACTCCTGTTGGAACAACAAACTCAAGATCCGCCAGAGCTGATGGATTATTCCAATTACCTGCATCAGTCATGAACCAGGCAATTTGTGAATCCCGATCATCTCCGTCATCATCATCATTGATTCGAATTCCAAATCCAATCAACTCATCGCCATAGAGATCCAGATTTTCTAGGGGAATGGCCACTTCCATATCATATCCTTCGGAAGTGTCCATGCATTTCGCTTCTATACCCTCCACATCCAGTGTAGCAAAAGACCATTTTTCACCGCTCACAGCACAATCACCCGTGGATGAATATTCAGCTGTCAATACAAAATCATCCATATCTTCCGGAACGGGAGAGGTTTCATCTTCATTATCCGTATCTAAAACAATGTCGAGTCCGTCATCATGTTCGTTAACGCCATCACTGTCATCATTCAGTTCATCATCGGTCACTGTAAATGCCAAATATAGATAATCATTGTCATATAATGCTTTCCATCGACCCTCGTTATCAAGTGGGTCGTCGATAGTATTGACAACAACATTTCTCACGATATTGCCGAGAATGTTGTCCCAGACTTCATCAATTACACCATCAATGACAACCGGCGCATCCACTTTTTCAACCATTACAATGTCCAGAGCGATCATATTATATAAACGCACATTATCCATACCCACCCAGGTACTAGCGCTTGCTGTTGAATTCTGTAACTCAATACCCACAGTATTACCGATCGCCGCAGGTGTATCATCAGCGTAAAAACCAACAGAATATCCTGTCATATCAGATGTCACAGCGATTTCAGTGGAGTTGAGCTCTACACGTTCACCGGCATTATCATAGTACAATCCAATGGTTACGCCCTCGGCAATCCAGGTAACCCATACATCAACATGCAACTCAATGAATTCTCCTGCTGCTATCACATGGTCTGTTAATTGCCAGACTGACGGATCGCCACTCATCATAAATCCAGCCCATGCGCCATCAGTCGCAGAGTCGCTTTCCTCTACACCGGAATCTGTACATGTGCTGTCTGTGCTCCAGCCGGGCACATCATCAAAATTGGTGTGTTTTGCATCGCCAGGCAGTTCAAAACTTGGATTTTCAATATCAATAAGTACTTGGGCCGACAGGTATAATGGTAAAAAAACAATTAATAAAAGAGTTGATAGAACCGCGACAATTTTATGTATATTTGTTGTGTTCATCCTCTTCTCTCCTTGAATGGTTTTAATATGACATTTGTCCTTATCATTATTGGGTATTCACAATTCCATCCATTTCATACAACAGATAATCAATCTACTTGTTTGAGAATAAATTTGATTAAATTAACTTAATCTAATGCGCTCTATGGATCTCTGCAATAAAAGAACATGATAATACCTCCATATATTATTCATAAGTCAACTCGATTGTCGAATAATCAATTTAGTTTTCAAAACTCTTTCGATAGGTGGTGAACTCATACTATTATTATTTATTTGATCAATAAGCATTTTGGCAGCAATTCTACCAATCTCATACCGGGGTTGAGCGACAGTAGTCAAGGGGGGATCAATTAATGCGGCAATCGGATTATCACTAAAACCAACCAGTGCAATATCATCGTGAATATTTAATCCGGCTTTTTTTATTTGAAATAGCGCACCTATTGCAACAGGATCGTTCACAGCAAAAACAGCATCCGGATTTTTTGAGAGTTTGAGAAGCGTTTTCATTCCAATCGTTCCAGAATCTTCATCCAGGTTGCCAAATACGACAAGTTCCTGTTGAAAAGGGAATTCATATTTTTTGAGTGCGGCTTGATAACCCTTATAACGATTTTTCATGTTGGAAATAAATTGCGGGCCTCCGATATGAGCAATCTGTTTATATCCAGATAATATCAGATGTTCAGTCGCTTTGAAAGCTCCATCGAAATCATCCACAACCACATAACTCGTGTTCAGATTCTGGCAAACCCGATCAAAGAATACGAGAGGTATTGATTCATCCAGAACGCGTTGGAAATGATCTGTTTTTTTCGTGTTTTGAGAAACAGAAACAAGCAAACCATCTATGCCATATAAAAGCAATGATTCAATTTCAGTCTTTTCCCGACGATAATCTTCCTTGGATTGTCCAACACAAATGATGAATCCTTCTTCGGAAGCTGCATCCTGAATACCATCAAGAATAGCTGCAAAAAATGTGTGTTTTAGTTCAGGAACAATTATCCCAATACGTTTTGTATGCATGAGTAATTTTCACTAATTTTATTGTAAGAATCGTGTATCTTAATAAGGATTTATAGTATAAAAATCAAGTGAATCAATGTGAATTCACCTCAGGTTCACGTGAATGTGTAGGTGAACGAAATTAAACTATTAATACTCTGTTGCACTCGAAATCTATTAACAGTTATTTTCATTAAAGCTGGAAGCATGCCTTAATTGTTAATTAATCATGATTAGCACCGATTATTTAATTGAATAAGTATGATCCTATTGTGCATTATATATCCGGAAATCAGGACAAATGGACACACTATATAAATGCAAAGAGTACACTGTGAATTGTACAGTGAACGGTTTGCCAGTGACGTTGAAATTTGATATATAAAGAAATTCACTCTATTAAGAATTCATCAAATAATGCCACTTGTGAGTGAATTAGATGATCAATATTTGGCAAAATTGTAATGATATGGTAAGAGGTGAACAGAAATCACTTATTGGGACTTGGATAATAATCCAATAATATCTTGACATCATTGTGATTCAATGATATATTTAAAAATCCATATATACCCAATATGAGAGGCTTACTAAAACCGAATGATTAAAAGAAATATACAACAAAGTGTACTTAAGAGTATATTACTCAGTCCATCGTTTGCTAAAAGTGAGACATATAAAAAGATTCTTACTTATTTGGTTGAATGTTCCTTGAAGGGGAAATTACCTAATGAAATTGATATAGCAATTCAGGCATTGGACAAAGATGATACATTTGATCCATTCGAAGACACCTTGGTTCGTGTACATATTTATAAGCTAAGGAAAAAATTAGAAGAGTATTATAAAGAGGAAGGTAAAAATGACAAGATACAACTGACGATTCCCAAGGGGCACTATCATGTCGTTTTTGAATCAGCTTCAAAGAGTAATAGGGAGGAAAATGAGGGGAGGAAAACAACACTGTTAATACGATTCTTTGTTTTTACCATCCTTATTTTTCTTATTCTGATATTTTATCTGTGGTATACCAATAAAACAATAATAAAGACAATCGTTTCTAAGAACTCTGTGAATGAATCCAGTTTCATATGGTCCGATTTTCTGACAAGTGAGTTCCCAACCATTCTAACATTTGGAAATTTATATGCATTTAATGAATACCAAGAAGAATTAAATAGTTTCCGGCTTGTCAGAGATGACAAAATTGGATCTTTAGATGATCTTGAAGCGTTCATTGGTCGATATGCTCTTGATAATGAAAATTATATAGAATCTGACTGGGACATCCTTCCCAAGTCGAGCTTATGGAATCTGTCAAGAATTCAGCCGATTTTTACTATAAATTCGAAGCCATTTTATTGGAAAACCTCTGACGAAATTGAGTGGGAAGATTTAAAAAATTACAATGTCATTTATATTGGGCATTTTCACAATTTAAATAATATGAATGAAATATTTCCAGCTTTACATTTTAAAGAGTATACGGCAGCTATTCCAAAATCTTCATTGAGACAAATTCGTTTTTATAACAATGAAATTGATACTACTTATACATTTATCCATCCTGGATCAAATGAAAATAAATATACTAAAGATTATGTTATATTTTCCTTGGTACCTGGTCCCCAAGACAATATTTGTCTTTTTGTCGTCTCATTCCACCAAATTGGTCGGATGGAGGTGATAAAAAAGATTATTGAAAATTCATCACTCAACCGATTGTATGAGGAAATAACAGCACTCAATGGTTCTGTTCCCCCATATTTCGAAATGCTTCTTGAGGTTGAGGGATATGAGGAAACCGCTCTCTATACGCATATAAAACATTTTTATGAAATATCCCCATCAAGATAAATATTTCTTTAATTGCTGATCATTATTAAAATCGCTATTCCATCTTCAGTCTTAGAAAAATAATAATTTTGTATAATGTTTTATCTTGGAAGTTTGAATTCATTTATACCGTAACTTCCGACTATGATTTTTTCCTTATTTTCTGCAGATTATTTAATATGATTGCCCATTTTAAAGAATCTTTACTTACACTACATGTAAAATGTAAATTCTTGTCAAGAGCAATTGATATTTCTGGCCTTTGCCATCCAGTTTGTGTAAATTGTAATTCCAGAATTAATAAGGCAAACCAGGAGTTCATCATGATGCGATTCTCAACAAAATTTTCCAATCTCATATTAATCGTTCTATTATTCATAACCGCGACTGTTGTGTTTGGCGGAGTCACGGTTCAGGATGATACGGTTTCTGTGCCGGATGTGGAGATTCCACCTGTAATTGACGGCATTGGAAGTGATCCTGGCTGGGCCGATGTGCCCTGGCAAACCATTGATCAGGTCTGGATTCCTTATGGAGGAACCCTGGATCCATCAGATTGCTCGGGTCGGTATAAAGTGATCTGGTCCTCCACTGAGAATCTGCTTTACTTCCTGATTGAAGTGACCGATGATATTGGTGTGGATGGATACATTCCCGGGCAGACCGCAGATATTTATCATTTCGATATGGTCGAAGTTTTTATCGATGAGAACGATTCGGGCGGCAAACATACTTTTGATGGCACGGGCAGCACAGGCGAGCAGTACGGCTATAATGCCGAGAATGCCTTTGCATATCACATTTACGCAGACATCCCGACCGGTGGTGGGGTGACCACTGAGTGCTATGTTGGCGACATTGCGGGTTCAGGATGGGGAGATCGGCAGGATCCCAATTATGCTGATCACTTACCCGAATTCGCGTTTAGGAATGAGGGAAATATTTATACACGTGAATTCTCCCTCTCGGTCTATGATGATACCTATAATGAAAATCCGCCCGAAACATCCCGTGTCGAGCTTGCGGAAGGGAAATTGATGGGTCTTTCCATCGCGATCTGTGAGAATGACGGTATCAATGAAAATCCCAAAACCCGGGATAACTTTTTAGGCTCGGTCTGGGTGCCGGAAGCAAAATACAATGATCATTGGATCGATGCCGATGATTTTGGCGCGGCCAGGCTGGTGAAAGCTTCATCCGCGGTCAAGGAATCTCCCAAAATTCGCAAAACGGGATTCAATTGTTTTCCCAATCCTTCATCTGGATTGTTGAATTTTTCGCTCAACAGTCCACAAACCGGAGATCTAAAGGTCACGGTGTATAACATCCTTGGCCGTGAAGTGGCATCCATCAATGATTTTAAAAGTGCAGCGTTCATTCGTCAGCGCATTCCGTTGGCCTTCCTGCCGCAGGGTGTGTATTTTGTAAGGGCTGAAATCGGCGGCGAATTATTTATACAGAAAGTCACCTTGACGCGTGGCACATAATTCCTTAAATTTTCAGAATGACATTAAAGGAGTCTGCATCATGAAAAAAGGAATCATATCAGGATTTGTTCTATGCATTCTTGTTCTCGTGTTTACATCACAGAATGGATTAACAGATGAGAATTGCGGCGGCGAAGGGGTGGAAGTACTGGGCGGTGAGTACGGAATTAGCAATAATGTGTGGGGGGGCGGCCCGGGTGTGGGTGAACAATGCATTGATGTGTATCCGGATTCGACCTATTTCAAGGTCACCCATTCCACGCATGATGACAACGAGGTCGCATCATATCCTTTTATCTATAAGGGCTGCCATTGGGGCGGATGTACGACTGTGAACAATCCCTTTCCCATGCAGATCTGGGAATTGGAAAGTGCACCCTTTACCTGGGAAATCAATACAGAGGGAGTTAACGGCGTATGGAATGCGGCTTTCGAAGCATTTTTCAGTCCAACTGGCGCCACATCTCCCAACGGCGGGGGTGAACTGATGATCTGGCTCGATTATCATGGAGGCGCCAGTCCGGCAGGTTCCTTGATTGAAGTCGTGAATATCGGTGGTATTGACTGGAATCTGCGCTATGTGGTATGGGACATCTGGAATTATATCGCGTATCAAGCAGTAACTCCTATCGATAGCGTCACGCTCGATCTGAAGGATTTCATCCACGATGCGTGTACGAGGGGTTATTTGCAGACCAATTGGTTCTTTGATAATATGGAAGCAGGATTCGAGATCTGGCGGGATGGCCAAGGCCTGACGAGCCTTTACTATAGTGCGGATGCCATTGATGGAGCAGAGCCTGTAAATTACGCTCCTATTCCTTTCAGGCTGCGAAGGCCGCGGGATAATCGCGCCATTAATGAGTTCGAGATTGAATTCGAATGGACCGAGTCTTTGGATGCCAATACGGATCCGATTGAATATCTGTTGACTCTCACAGGTCCGGGTGTGGATACCACCTTTACCGGATTGACAGATCTGTCTCTTCTCTATGACGGAACTGGGTATTTGCAATCCGACACGATTTATACCTGGATCGTCGAAGCGACAGACGGAATTGACATCACAACGTGTAATGCTCCCTTCACATTCCGCTCTCCCGAGTTTACTGATGTGGATAGCCGTTCTGAAATCGTCTCGCAATTCATACTGAATCAGAATTATCCGAATCCGTTTAATGCTAAAACCGAAATTTCTTTCTCTCTTGAAAGAAGTGAAGAGATTCATTTATCTGTATACAATACACTCGGAAGAAGAGTCCAAGTATTAATACATGAAATTCTTGACGCCGGGCAACACAGCGTTATTTTTGACGCGTCGGATTTGCCGTCCAGCATATATTATTATGAATTGAAAGCAACATCCGGATTGGAACGACGTAAATGTATTTATCTGAAATAATCCAATCGTAATCCCAAACTAATTTTCGGGAAAGCATGAAGAAGTGGATAAGTTTATTTGTAATGATTCTACTGATTGTGAATGTGGCTGTCGCTCAGGATGCGGTTGAAGAAAAATCCGCTGATAGCAAGACTGTGGTTGAGAAAGCCGAGTGCTGTGAAAAAGCTGAAGGTGACACAATAGCTTGCTGCAAAAAAGCAGAGGGTGAAGCCAAGGAATGTTGTGAGAAAAAATGTCCTGTTCAGGTAAAGACTATTGAAGTGTTTGATTACGCAGCTGTTGAAATGACGGGTAGTTATGAGCAGAGTGGCGCAGCGTTTGGACAGCTCTATCAGGAAGCTGGCATTCAGGGTATCGCAATGGATGGACAGCCGATGGGTATTTATTATAACAGTCCGGAGATGGTAGCCGAGGCAGATCTGAAATGGGAAATCGCTTTGCCTGTTCCGGATGCATCCCAGGTCAAGGAACCGTTGAAAGGCAAAACATGGAAGGCGACCGAGATTGCGACCCTGGTGTATGAAGGTCCGTTTGATGAAAATTATAAGGGTCAATACGCAAAGATCATCGAATGCATCACGAAAAAGGGATTGGTCCCAGCCGGACCCGGTATGGAGAAATTTATGAGTATGCCCTCAGAGGATGAAAATGGTGTGTGGAGCGGCAAGGTTGAGATCTGTATGCCTGTGATGAAAAAGGCAGATTAAATCCGGATCGATTCATCCTTTTAAAATTATTGCCCCGATCTTGCTTTATAAAGGTCGGGGCTTTATTTTTCTCTATCCAACAGTTTAATTGAATTTAGTCATAATAGGGCCCGAACTATTTTGCATCTTGTGCGTCTACTTCCATGAAAGCAGACTTTGAGGGAGAACTGAATGGCAAATACCGGTACCCATCGGCAAACAGATTCTGAGTTTTTTAACAGTCTGTTTTCCGAACATCAAAGGCCGGTTTATCGTTTTGCCTATTATCTCACTCAAAACCGAGATGCAACAGACGAACTGTTTCAGGAGACATGGCTTAAAGTGGCTCAAAATATATTAAAAATCCGTGAAGCAACAAATCCACAGGCATGGATTCTGACTGTGACTGCAAACCTGTTTAAAGATCAGCTCCGAAAAAAACGAATCCGGCGTATCCTGACTTTTCAATCCTTTGGCTCCGATTCAAATCAGGAGAATGCAACAAGCCAAGTGATCCCCGTTCACATTGAAGATCCGATTCAGTTCGAGTTGAAAGAATCCCTCCAATGTGCGATTTCCAAATTGCCGGTAAAACAGAAACAGGTATTTATCCTTAAAGAGATTGAAGGATACAAACATCATGAAATTGCAGAAATTCTTCACATTCCGACAGGGACCGTAAAATCCCTCCTCTTTCGGGCTGTGAAGCGGTTACAGACTGACTTGAAAGAATATCAGAAGGAAGTATGATGAGATGTGAAACAGTACAAAGATGGCTTCTTATGCGACATGAGATAGAAGCTGAGCACCCTGGATTCGAAGCGCATTTGACAACCTGCACAGCTTGTCAGACGTTTCAAAAGAATTTAATAATGCTTCGACAAAATCTGGATCAAGCGGAATCTCCAGAACCTTCTGAAGCGCTGGTACAACATACAGCCGATCAATGCCAGAGCCTCATCCGAATAGACGAATCCGCAAGAACAACAGAGACACCCAAATGGATACTGGCGAGCATCCTCGGTTGGATGTTTGCGACAATGTTCTTGATCGGTTTTACATTCTATCAGGCCGACGCGGGATGGAATGTTCAAAAAACAGTGGCCTTGATCTTTACTGTTCAAAATATTCTGATGTTGTTGTTTTCTCCGCTTCTATTGGCCAAATTGCAATTTTCCAATGTTACACAAAATCAGAAACAGGAAAATTTATCAATACTGATAAATTCGTTTTGTATATAAATCAATAGGGAGGCAAGTCATGTCTTCAGGAAAAACCGTTGGATTCGTATTCATTCTAGTCATCATGATTATGATGTTCATTGCAATTTTTTCTCGTTCAGGGATGCCGATGCCGTTTCTCATGAAGGGCTGCGAGGGCATTGGTCCCGTATTCGGAGAATCAATGTCTCATTGGGGACCGCGTGTTTTCACGTTTTTTCCAGCGATGATTATGTTTGCTTTTTGGTTTGTCATGATTTTTTGGGTGTTTCGCGACGCAGAGCGCCGGGGAATGAACGGTTTGCTCTGGGCGCTTTTGATATTTTTCGGGCATATTATTGCTCTGGTCGTGTATCTTCTGGTGAGAAATGACCAAGTTAATATCGCGCAGATTCATAAATCCAGTCAGCCGTGCCCGAGTTGTCAGAAGCAGGTCGAATCCGGCCATACGTTCTGTCCACATTGTGGTACAAAGTTACAGGCATCCTGCTCATCCTGTAAAAAACCAATGGAACCCGGCTGGCAGGTCTGTCCCTATTGCGGGGAAAAACTGACTTAGTTTAAATTCGAGATGTACTCCAATTGTTTTAAAATCCTTTGGTCATCGTATGAAGCGGGATTTTCGTCATCCCGCTTTTTTTTATTTGTAATCATTCAGTCTATTCTGTATGTTTGATTACTTCCCCCATTTTACAATAAAAGAGAGGTGAACCATGAAAAAATCAATGATCGTACACATTCTCTTCGGATTACTTTTAGGGTGTGTGACCCTGTGTCTTGCCGGAGAAATACCTGTGAAGTATGAAGAGCTGACCGTGCCTCAATTTATTGAAGCTGTTGAAAAATCTGGAAAGATAGTAATTCTTCCCCTTGGGATATTGGAGAAACATGGCCCTCATCTTCCCTTGGGTACAGACATGATTGATGTGCGGGAGATTTGTTTTCGAGCCACGAAACAGGAATACGCCGTGGTTTTCCCGCAATTTTATTTCGGGCAGATTTTTGAGGCCAGGCATCAGCCAGGCACAATTGCTTATAGCCCCGATCTGGTCTGGGAGGTACTTCAGGAGACCTGTGATGAGCTGGGACGAAACGGATTTACCAAAATCATCCTCGTAAATGGGCACGGCGGAAACAACAACCTGTTGCCCTATTTCTGTCAGGCACAGCTTGCTGAAGAGAAAGATTATGCGGTAGTCTGGTTCCGTTCATGGGAAGATCCAAAAATCACTGAAAAGATACAAAAACTTCGCAAGACCGTAGGCGGCGGGCACGCCGATGAGGAAGAGACATCCATGATGTTTTCGCATCGGCCCGATCTGGTGCATACGGATGTGGCAAATGATCAGTCAGGTGAAGATTTGAACCGCCTTGACGGCATCCCGAATTTCTATACCGGCATCTGTTGGTATGCGAGTTATCCGAATCATTATGCTGGTGACGGCAGTGAGGCGAGCAAAGAGATGGGTGACTTGATTCTGGATTCGGATGCCGATCAACTGGCAGAATTGATCCGAAAGCTCAAGAAAGATGACAGAATTTTGGAATTGCAACAACAGTTTTATAAGGAAGCGGCTGATCCGCTGCAAACCAAGCAGTAAGCGAAAGATTACAATTTGGCATCCATTCCAATCATAGACACACACACGCATCTGGCTGATCCTGTATTTGATCAAGACCGACAGGAAGTGCTGGATCGCGCAAGACAGGCGGGTGTGTCCCATGTTTTTCTTGTCAGTGAAACACTCGAAGAGGCCATGCAGAATCTGGAATTGTCCCGTGCAAATGCAATGTTGAAATCACTCGCCGGGCTCTATCCAACTTATCTTGATATGGATGAAGCGGATCGCATGATTCAGTTTATCCGGTCGCATCGGGATGAATTGATCGGGATCGGTGAAGTGGGCCTTGATTTCTGGAAAGTCAAGGAGGAGCAGGATCGAATCGTCCAGCGAAAAATATTTGAGCAGTTTATCTCGCTATCCCTGGAGTTGGATTTACCGCTGAATATCCACTCCCGTTCGGCGGGTCGTCATGTGATCCAGCTTCTCGTAGATAAAGGCGCGAAACGGGTGCATCTTCACGCCTTTGATGGCAAGGCATCCACAGCGAAGGTGGCGATTGAGGCCGGGTATTATTTTTCCATTCCGCCGTCCATTGTCCGGTCCAATCAGAAAAAGAAGCTGGTCAAACAGATGCCTTTATCCTGCCTGATGTTGGAAACCGACAGTCCGGTTTTGTCACCGGAACCCGATGAGCGAAATGAGCCTGCGAACATCCTTCTCGCTTTAGAAGCTATGGCGGATTTGAAAGGTGTGGATTTCAATATAGTCGGCAGAGCGGCTTATGAGAATACAGTGAAACTGTACGGTCCATTGGCATAGATGGAAAAATCCCAATACGAAAGGTATATTATGTTTCGTCCATTGAAATTAATTTTGGCTGTCGTCACAGCAGTTTTTATCCTTCAAAGCGGATGCAAAAAGAACGCTTCAACACAGCCAGCGCCGCCTGCTCCTCTTTCAGCACTGCACACGGATGGGCGCTGGTTTCTGAATGCGCAGAATGAACGGGTACTCCTTCGGGGTGTGAATATCCCCGGCATGGAGTGGGACGCAAGCGGCGATCATATGCTCGAGTCAGTGAATCGGGCCATTGGCTGGGGATCGAATCTGCTTCGAATCCCGCTGGCCCAGGATCGCTGGTACGGATTCACTTCTGAGCAAACCGATAACGGCGCGACTTACCGCAGTCTGGTTGAATCCATTGTCGAGATCGGTGAGAGACAGCACGCTTATATTTGGCTTGATTTGCACTGGAACAATGGTGGGCAATGGGGCAAGTATATCGGCCAGCATATCATGCCTGATCGACATTCTCTTCTGTTCTGGAAAGAGGTTGCTGCGATTTATAAGAACCATCCGGCAGTGATGTTCGGCATTTACAATGAGCCTTATAATATCGGCTGGGATATGTGGCGCAACGGTGGCGAAGTCGATGAATATTACAATCGTAATGGTGAGGATACCAACCTGACCTATAACGCGGTCGGGCATCAGGAGTTTGTCAATGAGATCCGGGCGCTGGGCGCGGATAATATCATTGTGGCTGGCGGACTGGACTGGGGATTTGATTTAAGTGGTATTCTTACTGGATACGCGCTCGAAGGTGAGAATATCGCATATGACACGCATCCTTATCCCTGGAAGGACGCGAACTGGGATTACCGGTTTGGTGACGTAGGGGAGGAGTATCCTCTCATTGTCGGAGAATGGGGTGGTGCTGAAGAGGACTCGGTCTATTTCGGTCAAATCACGGAGTATATACGCGAGCACAAGTTCTCTTGGGCGGCGTGGTGTTTTCACCCCAGCGCGGGGCCGCAGATGCTGCAGGATTGGACCTATGCGCCAACCTATTTCGGCAATGTGGTGAAAGAAGAGCTGGCCAAACCTGTGGATATGAATGAGGAGTCTGAATGAATCGTGGCGTGGTTCTGGCGCTCAGCGCGTATATTTTCTGGGGGATTCACCCCATTTACTGGAAATTGCTGAAGCATGTGGATTCGGTCGAGATCGTTTCGCATCGGATTTTCTGGTCCTTCATTTTCTTCGTAATCATCATCTCATTTCGAAAAAGCTGGATGTCTTTATTTAATAAAGTCAAAACCAGTCAAAATAAATGGATTCTGTTTGTCCCTGCTTTTTTGATTGGATCAAACTGGGCAATCTATATTTGGGCTGTGACTACGGGATATATCATTGAGACGAGTCTGGGGTATTTTATATGTCCCTTGATCAGCGTGCTTCTGGGCGTGATTTTCCTGCACGAAAAATTGAGACGCATTCAATGGATCGCAGTCGTGGTTGCAGCATCGGGTGTTCTTGTGATGACGTTTGGCTATGGGCAGTTTCCCTGGATTTCACTTTATCTGGCTGTGACCTGGGGCACATACGGATTGCTTCGCAAGCGGTCCCCGCTCGGGCCTGTTGAAGGACTTATGCTTGAAACTTCGGTGATGTCCATTCCCGCACTCGTGTATTTGATCTTCCTGTTTCAGTCAGGATCTCATACTTACTTACGCGCTGTCCCGACCAGCCTTCTTTTAATGGGAACTGGTATTATCAGCGGATTGCCGTTGCTGGTTTTCATTGCGGGTTCACGACTCATCAATTTGTCGCTGATTGGGATTTTGCAGTATATTTATCCAACCATGATTTTTTTAATCGGATACTTAATATATCATGAGTCCATGGATCAGGGCAAATTGACCGGTTTTAGTTTTATCTGGATTGCAATACTCCTTTACATCATCGGGGATGTGCATCATCGTCGATTTCGCAGGGACAATTGATTATCCTCCGCCTTCGGCGGAGTCAATCCTAAACTGGTTGGCCCCGACAAATCGGGTCCTTTGTGCCTGCGGCACATCATCCCGCCCAAGCGGGATGGACGTTTGGTCATGAATTGCAATGTCTGTCATTTCGAGGAGTAGAGCGACGAGAAATCTACCTATCATCAGGTGTTGAGATCTCTCTCCCGCAAGAGCGGGATCGAGATGACACCATTGTGTCGCATAAGACATGAAGGAATGTGTATGCAATTTGCCACGTCAATTCATTGTATGGATGGAAGAATTCAAGGTCCCTTAATCCATTATATCAAAGATAAGTATCATGTCCAATATGTTGATGTGATTACCGAACCGGGTTCCTGCAAAATCATGGCTGAAAATGTGGATGGACTTGTGATGCAATCCATTGACAAGCGCATTACAATCTCCGTCCAGGTTCATGGATCAAAATTGATTTTCTTGTCCGGGCATTATGACTGCGCGGGGAATCCTGTACCGAAGGAGATTCAGGTGCAGCAGGTTGTCAAAGGTGCTGATGTGTTGCAGTCAAAATATCCGGATGTTGAGGTTGTGAAATTGTGGGTGAATGAGAATTGGGAAGTGGAGGAGTTATAATATCGGATACTACCATCAAGGTGTACGACAATTGATTGTGGTAAGAAACCCTCTACCATTCCATTGATGCGGGATGGATCTCTCTTATCAGGGAGAAATAATTCAAACCTGTCAGGTCTCGAAGACCTGACAGGTTTTTTAATGCGTGAGTAGTGCCCTACATTTTTTTACACTCTTGACGCAATTGTCACTTGATTCTGTTCAGATATTTAGTTATGCTGTTTTAGCCGCAACGTCTGCTATCGCCTTCCGGGGGGAGAGAGATCCTTTTTATATTTTGGATTTGACCGTTTCTTTATTATGATCTAATTGAACAGAGTATTTCTTGAAATTGGTGTACATTATAATATTTGAGAGATGCAGAGCCATGCTTTATGGCCTGTGATCTTTTCATGCTAATGAGGATGAGCTGAGTTGAAACTGGACAAAGAAAACAAGGAGGAAAGAAAAATGAAGAACTTGTTAAAGATTACATTCATATTAATTCTTGGATTGGCAATGAGCCCAAATTTAATTGCTCAATCTTCTGCTGTGGTAGCTGATGTAGCAGGTAATCCTCCTCCAACAGTTACTATTATTAGTGCTGCCCCCACCACTATTAGTGCTACCCCCACCACCCAGGCTACCAATGTAAATTTTGACAATATCAATTACACAAATATGGGTGTCCACTGGACAAGGGGAAATGGCGCTAATTGTGCCGTATTTATGAAGCTTGGTTCCTCCGGCAGCGCAAGTCCTGTCGACAATACAACCTATACTGCCAGTTCTACTTTTGGTTCAGGGACACAAATCGGGTCCACCGGTTGGTATTGCATATTCAATGGCACGGGGACTGACATGGGGGTTTCTGGATTAACTCCGGGTGCGACGTATCAGGTTCATGTGTGCGAATATAACGAGGGGGCCGGTTCCGAATTATACCTTATCGCCTCTGCCACGAATAATCCGCGCAATGCGACAACATTAGCCGAACCAACAACACAGGCCAGCAGTATAAATTTTGATAATATTAGTACCACTGGTATGGGTGTCCACTGGACAAGGGGAAATGGAGAAAATTGTGCAGTATTTATGATTCAAGGTTCATCAGGTACTGCGAGTCCTGTGGATAATACAACCTATACTGCCAGTTCTACCTTTGGTTCAGGATCACAAATCGGGTCCACTGGTTGGTATTGCATATACAAAGGGACTGGGACAGACATGGGGGTCTCTGGATTGTCCGCAGGTACAACTTATCGGGTTCATGTGTGTGAATACAACCGTGGGGCGGGTTCTGAATTGTACCTTAGCACCGCGGCAACCAATAATCCGAATAATGGAACGACTATCACCACGCCTACCGTAACCACAAGCGCCTGTTCTACTGTGACGACCACGTCCGCTACCCTGGGTGGCAATGTGACGGATGACGGCGGTGCGTCGGTGACAGACCGAGGTGTGGTTTATTCATCCTCGGATTCAGATCCGTATATTGGCGATCCCGGTGTCACTAAAGATGACAACGGCAGCGGCACGGGTCCATTCAGTGAATCGATTGGCGGGCTCAGTTCGGGTCAGCAATATTACTTCAAGGCCTATGCAATTAATTCAGTGGGCACTACGTACGGTGCAGTTGAACGATGCACAACTCTGGTTGATATCACCTTCACAAACGGCGAAGACGCGGCTCTCGATTTTCAGCAAACGAATGCCGCACCGCCTGAAACCAACTGGGTTTGCGGGCAATTCAGTTTAAACACTTCAAAATGGGGAGGCACGCTCAACTCCGTGACACTCACGCTGGGCGGCACGTATGATCCAACCGATCTGGAATCAGCTCCATTTCAGCTGTACGCTGCTGAATCCAATAATTTTGCGAGCGCCGGCACACTGGGTGTTGCACAGGCTGATCCGGGTTCGGGCGGTGATTTGACCTTCAGCGGCCTCAGTTATTCCATTGTCTCCTGGGCAACCAACTACTTCTGGGTGACGGCTGATATTGCCGCATCGGCGACTGCTGATGACAACATGAATGCAACCATTGACGTTGCTGGGGATTTGTCCATCAGTGGCGGCGCGTTGAATGGGTCCTCAACGTATGGTCAATTGAACGCGGGGGATGACGCCTCTTTGCCGGTTGAGCTCTCTTCATTGTCCGCTGAATCTGTTGCCGGGGGCGTGTTGGTTCAATGGACCACGGAATCTGAAGTGAACAATTTGGGATTCGTTTTGGAGCGGGCGATTCCTGAATCGCCCCTACAGTGGAAAGAGATTGCTTCGTATCAGATCCATTCAGAATTACAGGGGCAGGGCAATACATCCTCCAAAACCGAATATCAGTTCACGGATGAGAATGTCAAACCTGGTGAGACCTATTCATACCGTTTGTCCGATGTCAACACAAAAGGTGATGTGAACATCCTTGATGTGGTTACCATTGCCTTGGATAATCTTCCTGAGGAAACCGCGCTTGAGCCGCCGTTTCCGAATCCCTTTAATCCCCAGACAAAAATCAGTTATCAGTTAGCTGAATCTGGACGGGTGGAAATCGTGGTGTATGATATGTTAGGCCGCAAGGTGAGTACGCTTTTGAACATGGAGCAAGGTGCGGGCAGTTATAATATTTACTGGCATGGCAAAGATGATTTTGGACAGCAGGCCTCTACAGGTACGTACATCCTGCGTCTTATCGCAGGTGAGGTGGTACAATCGCAGAAGGTGTTGTTGATGCGGTGACACTCATATAGTGTGAAAAGGCTTGTATCAAGAAATTGGTTTAAGTATTATCAATACAGCCAGTGTTTACTTGCTCAGTAGATGTTGATATAAATCATGCAAGAGGGGACACCAAAAGAAGGAGGGGATTATGAAAAAGAGATTTAATACCTTTGCTTACGGATGGTTTTTTTAATTCTTCTACCCTTATATTCACAAACAACTATAGGTTTCGATGCTTTTACGTCAGACAGTTACTATGCGAGCCCACTGCAATTTACTGAAGATGACCTTCCATTTGTATTAACGGATACCGGCGGAGAAGCTGGCTATGAATTCCATTCAATGGCGAGCTATCCCGGTGAATTAGAAATGGGGGATACGGGTGGAAGTGGGGCATCAATTAAAACAACCATCACCCACAGCAATGGCTGGCTTTTTGATTTGAACAGTATTGATTTAATGGTTCTTATTAGCGCACCCACTTGGATAATAAAGGGATATAAGTCAGGAGTACAGGTGAGTGGTTCTCCGGTAACATTTTCATTGGTAAACGGCGACGCTTATAAAACGATCAATACCAATTTTCAACAGGTCGATATGGTAACCCTTGAGGAAAATCCGGTCTATGCGGGTGGATATAAAATCTGGTGTGATCAGTTTGTGGTAGATAATGTAACCGATGCCTCTCTGCCGGTTGAACTCTCCTCCTTCTCCGCGGAACCTGTGGCCGATGGTGTGCAAATCAAATGGACGACAGAATCTGAAGTCAATAATCTGGGATTTGTTCTGGAGCGAGCGAATGGCCATTCGTCCCTACAGTGGGATGAGATCGCCTCATACCAAACCCATCCCGATCTGCAGGGGCAGGGCAATACTTCCTCCAAGACCGAATACCAGTTCACGGATGAAACCGTCCAACCCGGTGAGACCTATTCATACCGTCTGTCCGATGTCAATATAAAAGGTGATATGAACATTCTTGATGTGATTTCGATCACTCTGGATGATCTCCCTGAGGAGACGGCACTGGAACCTCCTTTTCCGAATCCTTTCAATCCCCAGACTAAAATCAGCTATCAACTTTCTGGATCCGGTCGGGTGCAAATCGCAGTGTATGATTTGCTTGGCCGTAAGGTAAGCACGCTATTGAACGGAGAACAGAGTGCTGGCAGTTACAACATCTATTGGCATGGAAAAGACGATACGGGAAGGCAGGCGTCCACAGGTACATATATTCTTCGTCTGATCGCAGGGGATGTGGTGAAATCGCAGAAGGTGTTGTTGATGCGGTAAAAAACAACACCCAATTAAATTGGATCTCCCCTTCTTTAAGGGGAGATCCATCTACTCTTACTTATTTTCACTAATCGTGATGTCTTTATCCGTCTTCAGGTAAATTGGAATGTCGCCTGATCCGAGACTTATGGCGAGCCGGTCCTTTTGGCTTGTTCCTCGCCGGCTTCCCGACAAATTGTATTCAATCGTGCCATATTTCGTTTTTGCGTCAATGGATGCGTTCAATCCCTTGGGCAATGTCAGGGTGATGGGTTTGTAAGTAGTGATAATCTCAATCCTGCCATTCTCCGGAATATGTTTTACTCCAGTAACTTCAATAGGGCCTGAGCTGCTATTCACCTGAATCGATCCGGAGGTGCCTTTCACAATCACGTATTTATACGAATTTGTGATTTCCAGGTCGCCGCCGATATTCTCCACGGACACACTGCATGAACTTCCTTCCACTTTCAGATCGCCTTTGATATCCCTTACCTGAATTGGTTTGTAGGAGGAGTGAATCACAGCCGACTCCCCGATATTCACGGCAGTGACCGGTGCTGATGAACCGTGCACTTCCACACGTCCGCTTATGTCCTTTAATGTAATTTCTTTATACGTAGCCTGAATCGTGGCATCACCCTTGATGCCTATGGCTTCCACGGAACAGGAAGAACCGTCCACATCAAGTGAGCCGTTGACATCCGTAACTTTGATGGGCTTATAGGATGTGCGGATAGAAACAGGTCCATTTATTCTTGAGGCAGTCACGGGTGCTGAGCTGCCCTTGATAATTAAATTCTGGCCCACGCTATCCACCTTAATATCTTTGTAGCTGGATTCGATTTCCACGCGACCGGCTACGCGCAGGGCCGTGACTTCAGCGCTTGAACCATTGACATCCAGATTGCCCTGAACATCTGATATATATATCGGTTTGTATGAAGAACGGATATAGCAATCGCCGTTAATTCTGCGACCTTTGACTTCCGCGCTGGACGACTGAATGATGCAATTTCCGCCAATCTGATTAATTGTGACTGGCCGATAACTGTTTTCAATATCCACGCTGCCCTGAATGCGATTGAGATTCACTTCCCCGCTAGATACTCTGATTTTCACTGTACCTTTGAAATCCTCTACACTCACGGCCGCGTAGCTGTTTTTCAGATCCAGATTACCGCCGCAATCTGCAATTTTCACCTCTCCGGACTGGTTTTCGATTTCCAGCTCACCGTTTACGTATCTGATCCACACATCACCGTATTTATTGTGCACCTCGAGGTTATGATTCTTCGGCAACTTAACTGTCATTCGGCGTTCTACAGAGATCCGCCATTTGCCTGCTTTCATCAGATTCCTGAGTTGCTTTGAAAAAACTTCGATCAGAGAGCCGTCCTCCACATCCTCTGGTGTGCGAAACGAGAGACGTACGCCTTCAGAGGTTTCCTCCAGTTCAAGAGAGGTATATTCCATATACTTTTCCACTATATCATCGGACGAATTTTTTACGCCGAGAAACGCACGCACGGAGACTTTATTGTCATCCGTGCCCTCGATTCTCAGGTCGCCACGAGACTCTTCAATGATCAGGGTCCCCCCGGATCTTGCCGGAATCTCTTCTTCAAAGGTCCTTTTCCCAGAGACATCCTCGGCGTGTAATACGGTGACCCCAATGATAAAAAGGATGGTCGTCAGGATTTGCTGTTTCATTCGAATGTGATTTAAGGATTGCATGTGTGCCTCCAATTTATGAGACGCTCTCTGCTGGATCGGTGTGAGGCGCCCAGTCAATAATTTCATTCAGGGTTTCTTTCTTGTCCTTCAGCGCGGCCAGCAGATAATGCCGGATGTGCGCGTTCGCCGGATTTCGCGTGAGTTCGGTTTTACACTCTTCGATTTGATCGTCAATGGTTTCCAATCGATCACGATAGAGCAGCATGAGTTCAATATCCATTTCCGTGAGCTGTGTACCGGCTTCGGTTTCAAGATCCGAAATCGCAGATTCATACGCTTGCTCGGATGCTTCCACGCGTTTGAGCGCGGAGTTGGCCAGAATGCCGGATTGAGACGGCAGGAGTCCTGACCGCAGGATCAGTCCCAGTCCGACACCCAGAACAAGCACCGCAGCCATGCGAAAGGCGGGACGCGTCCACCATCCGCTTCGCAAAATTTGGGTTTCTTTCTGTTTCACATCCTGTTTGATTGCCGATTCAATCAGGGTCCAGAGCCAGGGCGTGTTCACATCCTGTTTCAGGGAACGGGCCATGTCCAGAAGCTCGCGATCCTGTCTTTCTGCTTCTGCGCAAACGGAGCAATCTTTCACATGGTCCTGAAATTTCTCATCCGGCCATTTGCCAAGCTGCCACTTTTTAAATCCGTCACAATTCAATTGTTTTCTCCGATTAGTCATCCAGCATTTTACGCAGGCGAATCCTTGCTTGATATAGGGTTGATTTCACGCCACCTATGGACATCTCCATAATCTTGGCGATCTCTTCCTGCTTTTGCTCTTCAACTGCGAAGAGCACGAAGCACATGCGCATTCGCTCAGGTAGTTTCGCAATGGCTGCTTCGAGGATGAGTTTTTGATCCAAATTCGGTTCATGGCTGTATATCACTTTGTCTAATGGCGCGGTTCGGTTTCTTTTTCGTCTGCGGATTTCATCAAAACAGATCCGCTTCAGTATCTGAAACAGATAGGAGCTGAATTTTGCCTTGAAATGAAACTGGCCAATGGATCGGTGCAGCTTGATGAACAGGATCTGCACCGCGTCTTCCGCATCTTGCGGGTGACCGAGCATGTGCAGCGCGATACGCAGCGCGGGTTGATGGTACATGTCATACAACGCCTTGAACGCGGCCAGATCGCCCTGCTGGCATTGCTTGATGATTTCGGTTTCGGTCATTCAGCCCTGGGGTCTTTGATTGATTAGACCGGTTGATGGTTGAAAAGGATTAATGCTGATTTAATATACGTATAGTGTCAGGAAGTTGTTGGGGTTTTGGTGGGGGAGTACACTCCCCACAGAAAACCGTTTGCAATTTCAATCTGACTTTATAGATTATAGACAGCTTATCTTTCAATTTATGACGTCCATAGAGGTTATTGATGATCCGACAACGCAGTGAGAAAATTGTAGGTGCGATTGAGGCTGGCGGCACCAAATTCGTGTGCGCCGTGGGTACGAATCCACAAGATCTGAACCGCATTGAGTTCCCTACCGGAGATCGTCCTGCTCATGTCCTATCCGAGGTTACAAACTGGCTCGGCGAACAGCAGCGCAGGCGAGGGCGGTTGCAAGCCATCGGGATTGGATCGTTCGGCCCTGTGGATCTTAATTCTAATTCACCCTCTTATGGATTTATTACCTCAACACCAAAACCCGGATGGCGGAACACGGATATTGCAGGTTTCGTCCATCAGAAATTTCCGGATCTTCCAATTGGATTTGACACTGATGTGAACGCGGCCGCGCTTGGAGAGTATTATTGGGGTAACGGGATTGGTCTGGAAGATTTTGTTTATATCACCATCGGTACCGGCATTGGCGCCGGAGGTCTGGTGGGCGGACATCTCCTTCACGGACTTGTTCACCCCGAGATGGGGCACATGTTGCTCCCGCGCGTGCCAGGTGATACCTTTGAAGGCGTATGCCCTTTTCATGACGGTGCGTGCTGGGAAGGTCTGTGTTCAGGGCCGGCACTTATGAATCGATCAGGGATACTCGCTTCAAATCTTCCGTCAGAGCATGAGGCCTGGAAGTTCGAAACCCAGTATATTGCCTATGCGGTTGCCAACATTGTGTGCATTTTATCGCCTCGCAGGGTGATACTTGGGGGCAGTGTCAGAAAGGCGGGTTTACTTGGTTCAGATCGTTTCTTTCAAATGATTCGTGAGAAGGTGCAGATCGTTTTAAATGGATACATTGTTTCTCCGGCACTTAGCGAGGATATCAGCGGGTTTATCGTGCCGCCGCTGCTTGGTGATGATGCGGGGATTTGTGGCGCTATTGCGTTGGCTCAGGAAGCTATCATATAATTCATAGAAAAATCCTTGATTTTCTAATATCACTTCGTATATTGCTGTCAACTTCAATTCTATTTACACTGCACCTTCTGACACTACTGTACCTGTACGTATTCCCACGACTTGACACCGGTTTTTTTGACAGTATCCCAAATGTCTGCGTCTGGAAATCATTTCATGTCTATGGCTTGAAACAAAAGAAATATTTTCTATGTCATTATTGATAGGAGGTTATCGTGTTAAGGCTAAACATCTTTAATCCTCGAAATAGTATACTATTTCTTATTGTGTTATCAATATTACCATTAACAAGCTACACAGGTAATATTTATGGGTCGCCTTCATCTGATTTAAAAACAATGTCAGCTTGTCAAATTAGCGGTATCATTACTGATGTCTCAACACTAGCTGCAATTGACAATGCGAAAATTTCCTTGCTGAATCCTGTCACTGGTGATGTGCTCTATACGGATATATATACAGATGGAAGCGGCTCATATGATGCAACAGTTAATTTAAACTTCACAAGTGTCCGCACTCGACCCTCAGCAGCACCTTCATCTTATTTGATGAGTGAATTCCATCCCAATCCAGTAACGCCGGAAAACAATGAAACTTTAACCATTCAGTACCAGGTTCCTGACAATGAGCTGGAAACTCCCATTCTTGAGATGTATAATATCCTCGGCAGGAAAGTCAATCATCACGGATTTCTTACCAGTGGCATTTATATTTGCAGACTGAGATTTAATAATGGCTATGTATCAGAATCAAGAAAGTTGATGCTCACTTCAGGCAGCTTTCTTAAGCTCTCGCTAAATCAGATATTTGGGAATCCAGGACAGACATTTAAAAGTAGTGAACCAGATGTGCGCCTTATCAAGGAAGCTGGCGATACCCTTGAAGTGCTTTTTAAGATAGAAAAAACCGGATATGCCTGTATGGAACGTTCAAGAAAACTTATTCAGGGTATCAATAATGAAACCAATTTTTCTTTGGTTCAGATAGGGAATCAGAGCATTGTCACTCTTGACACAACAGGCGGAATCATTACGGTCGCGAACAGCCGTAATGACTCCATCACACTGACTATTCCACGATATGCACTGTGGGAACCTACGACGATCACACTATCCACATTTGATACACAGCCCAACAATCCAATTCACAATAATATATTTCCCGGAGTAAATATCTCTCCCGGAGGATTCAGACCGCATCGACCAGCCTCTTTAAAAGTGACTTTTGCCGCAACCGATGTGGACACAAATTTATCAACGTTGTTCTATATTAAACAATCCGATTTTGTGCTGCCGCTGGGGAAAATAGCAGTTACAGATTCCTCAATAGAGGGAGATATTTATCATTTTAGCGATTATTCCGCAGGAGATCCGTCGGGGAATGAAGCAATTGACCAGGCTGGTAAAGCGGCGGAAGGGGGTGCTTTAAATCCCTTTGATTGGCAGGGCACATATGATGTGGTTGAAGCAATGATAAGATGGGCGGACATGCTTCAAGGACTAGGCAGAGATGCGGAAGCTCAAGCGATACTCGATAAAGTGAGGGAAATTATCGAAAGGGATGCAAGCAATTTTATTAACCAGCCTGTTCCTGAAAATCCGTGCGGATGGTACAAGAATGCTTTGACTAAATTCAGTGAACTTGTTTTTTCTTTTTTGGTGTATGGAGATCTTGTCTCACAGTATTCCGCCCGTGTTGGTGAGATATTTAATCGATGCGGCATTCAGGGTGACATTGTATGTCAACATGATATTGTGCATGAGGCGCCGCCCTATTATTACGATAGATGGATTGTGAATGGTATTATTCCATTTATCGGTACTGAGGAATTCGGCCATTTAACAGGTCACGGCGTTTCCGATGTCACAGTAACCGGCCAGGCAGGTGGGGCATCTATTATTGGTTTTGGAACCAATACAATTACCTTAAGTGGGGAACTGACAAATGACTATCAGGGAGATTTCTGGCTGGATATTGAGTGGATCGAAGAATGCTGGACTACAAGCAGTTGGACATTTTATCCTCCTGATCCTGATGATCCCCCCTTCACGATCTCTCAACCGATACACACAGATGTTATTCCATTAAACTTCCCAGCGCTTAACGGAGCAGTAATACATAGATTTAATGCTTACACCTGGATATTGAATCTGTATAATTTATTTCCAGAGGTCGAGGAATAAATTGGTTTAAAAGCCTAAGTTAAAAAATGCATCAGATGAAAGCTTTCGGTTGATCCAACCCAGGATTTTCACGGCTTCCTCATATCCTCGATTCGAAGAATGACGACGTCTCTGGTTTTTACTGTGGTAATCCACAGTTGAACGGGAGTGATGCCATCGGCCGTACGTCGATTGAGTGTGGTTTCGACATTGGTTTGTGCTTCGCCGGTGTTATAGGTGTGCATCACGGTGTTTCTGATTGTACACGCGGGACAATGTGTGGTGTTGCCACATCCGCCAGGGAGTTGGGCATAGGCGCATTCCATGAAGTCGCCGGCAAGCGGATTCTCCATCTCATGCAGGTCTTTATGGAGCATTTCTTCCACCCTGCCGTTGGCTGTACGCACCCGGCCTTCTTTATCGACTGCCATGACTGGCATATCAAATTTATCTAATAAATGTCTCAGGCTGCCGGGCTGGTTGCCCTCGAGCAGGGCTTCACAATCAGCGCACATTCCGTGTGTGACACCAGGACGTGTATCCACACTCTTTGCTATGTTCTTCCCACACCAAGCACATATCTTTTGCATTGTTCACCTCGATGTTTTTCGAGAACAATCGCTAAACAAAGATACAAAGTAAAAGTTCAGAATTCAAGGGGGGAATGTGGAAAAGGAAGTGCGACGCATCCCGCCTGTGCGGGATGCGTCGCATTACAGTCGTTTAATTATCTGAGGTTGATGAAGAATTCCATGCATGTCCCGGAATGGAGCATGTTGCTGTCCCTTTTATTGGTTCATAAATATATGTCCCTCCATTAGGACATCTCGGAATCGCAGGTAATAAACCCATTTCAATCATTTCCGATATATCATTCGGAAAATAAGCCTCACCATCAAGCGCATTATTGGCATATCCTATGGATGCCGCTGACTCAATAGATTTCTGATTATGTTGACAGGCAATAATCTTTTCTTCTGCATACGGATCAGAATCCGCCATACCCACTTTGTGCTCACTATGACTTCCCAACTTAAAATCAATCGGTACGGCGATCCAGACTTTGACATTTTGGTCGCGTTGCATGGCGGGTTTCCATTTTACGGCTTTGACAGCCTCGATTGCTGCTTCATCGCAGCCATTGTTCTCGCCAAGTGACTGAATCACTCTGGTCCTGATTGCATCGCCGTTTTCGTCCACTTGAACATAGATAATTACACGGCCTTCAATGCCTGCTTTTCTCGCCAGCTCAGGATAACGGAGATTCTTCTGAATGGCTTCGAATCCGCCAATCGGTTCAGGGGGGGAATCATAAGACACGAATACAATTTCCTTGTCATCTGATGGTGGAGGTGGTGGCGCTCCTTCAACAGTGACACCTTTTGTCATGTCAATCACTGTTTCTTCGAGTTTGACATTAACTTCAGTTGATTCGCCAGCCACAACTTTCACATCATTTAATTGAACGGTTTTACTGCCCATCCGTGATGCTAAAAGCGTATATATCTCAGGCGGTACGTTGATTATGTAGAAATTGCCGGATTCGTCTGCAGCTGCGCCTATCTTTGTACCCTTTAGTATGACATTGGTCGCAAACAGGGGATTGCCTTCTTCATCGGTAACCTTGCCGTAAATCTTACCGGTAACAATGGGAGCAGGATTTGGATAATCCAGTTTCATCTCCATATTCCAGGTATCTGCCGAGCTGACAATGAGGGGCATGCTGCCTATATACCTGTCGTCCAATGAAAATAAAACTTCGTACGATCCTGTGGGAATGCCATCATATAGAATTCGGCTTTATCACTTGCGACACATGAGAATTCTGTTCCTTTGAGTTCCACCTTCGTACCGGGAAGTAATTTGTTGCTTTCCTTATCCCGGATGGTTCCCTTGATGGCAGTTTTCGCTTCTGCTGTTTCTGATACTTCTTCCGCTGTAGGGGGCGGGGGTGGTGGAACTTCCGTCAGATTTATAACAGGCTGAATGCTGATTAATCCCACGGATGAGAGAATGATGGGATCGGGTTTCAGAAACGGGGCAGCGAGAAAGGGAGGAATAATCAACTTGATTAGTCCAGCCATTCCAATCCAATACCGAATTCGGGCAGGGGTATCCCTCAAGAGGCGCAATGTCAGGATGATGATCCCCAGGAAAATGGAATTTTGTATCACGGCCCAGCCGAAATACTCGGCCCAGGTTGCGGCAATTTCATTGATCCACATGACCATTTTATTTCCCCTTTAGTTCAATTTCTTTTTGATTGAGCAGAGTTTTGATCGTATCGATTTCATCCTGACTTAAGTTCTCAGAATCCAACAGAAAGTTGGCCATCGCGGGGACGGATCCATCAAACACGCGCGTGACCAATGTAGACAGCTCCGTCTTGACCATTTGATTCCGGGTGCGTGCAGCGGTGTAAAAATTCACCATGCCGATTTTCTCACGCTTAAGCAGTCCCTTTTTTTCAAGGGTGTTCATCATGGTCTGAATTGTAGTATAGGCTTTTTCGCCGTTGGCATAAGCGAAATCCACAACCTCTCTGACAGAAGGTTTCCCACCGATCTCCCAGATGGTTTCCATGATTTCCCATTCCACAGGGGTCAACTTGACATTTTTAAAAGACATTAATCCTCCTACTGATGTCGTCACTCTACTATAACTGTAGTAAATATACTATCTGACTCGTAGGATGTCAAGAAATATTTTGATTATTTTCAGTTTTGAGGCAAAAAAAAGGTCCGGTATGCAGTACCGGACCATGAATCAAGAGGATGAAGAAGAACAAGGAGCGGAAATATCTATAAGAATATTTTATCTTAACCTTTCTGAACGATCTGCGAAGAAACGGGCGGTTTGGCTACGGCATTTTCTTCGGTCTGAAGTTTGATAGTGAATTTTGTCAACGCGCCATCTTGAATGATGATGTCATTCTGCACCTTCTGATAGCCACGCTTTGAAACTTTCATGCAGCAGACACCAGTGGGTACTTCTTCGAGAAAAAACCTGCCATACTGATTTGTCATGGCCGCTTTTTTACATCCTTCGATGCGTACGAGCACATTGGTCAGTGCTTTACCAGATTCAAGATCCACAATGGTACCTTCGACTGTACCATTCAACGTGAGTTCGGTTTCCGGATTGGGCGTAATCGGATTGGTTTTAGCAACTGCTAGGCTGAATGTCAGCAGACAGAGTGCAACACAGAGCCAGGTGATTGAACGGATTTGAGTTGTCTTCATTTTGTTCTCCTTTAAATAAAATTGTGATTGGTGTCCATTCTGTTAGATTGATAACATTTTGTGCTTCTGGATATTAGTACGTGTTGGTTGTTTCATCTGTTGCTGAGAAATCTTCATCCGATCCTATGGTTCTTTTAGCGGTGAATAGATTCTTTGGATGGTTCACTTTATTAGAACCATTGCCATCTACTATGTTATTAGCCGCAATATAATTCGGAATGGTTGATAAAAGATCGATCGACTGATATTAAATAATTGCAAATTAATTTTATCATCCAATACTTGTATTCGAGGAGAGATTATACTATTTTATGACAGCGCTAATTTACATCATAAAAAGATATGGATTGGAATCCATTAAAGACAGAATCCTGTTTTATATGACATTCATCATTAGGAGTCTGGTATGAAGTTTGGAATTCACTCATTACTGTTCAATGAGACCTTTGTGGAGAAGGATTTGCCGGTTCTTGAGAAATGCAGGAACATGGGTTTTGATGCGGTAGAGATTATTCCATTTGATCCGGATAATTTTCCGGCAGCCAAGACCCGGAAGATGGCTGAGGAACTGGGATTGACCATCCAGATGGGGTATGGAATTCCTGAAGAGTACAATACGATTTCACCTGATCCGGTTGTACGAAAACGAGGGGTGGAGTTTGCCAGGAAGCTGGTGGATCTGGCCAATGAAACCGGGGCTGAGGTGTTCGGCGGTGCTATTTACTGTGGCTGGGGGTACCGAACCGGTAAGATGCGCACGGAGGATGAGTGGAAGTGGGGCATGGAATCCACACGTGCGATAGCTGAATATGCAGCATCTCAATCTGACCTGATCATCGGCATTGAACCGCTCAATCGCTTTGAGTCGCATTTTATCAATGTGGCGTCCGATGCCGTGTCTTTTATCAAAGAGATTGGCATGGATAATGTGAAGGTACACCTCGATACTTTTCATATGGTTCGTGAAGAAAACAGCATCGGCGGTGCAGTTCGTGATACTGGATCCTATTTGGGCTATGTCCATGCCTGTGAGAACCAGCGGGGAATCCCAGGTACGGGGCTTGTTCCCTGGGTAGAATTTTTCACCGCCCTGAAAGAGGTCGGATACGACGGATGCATAACGATTGAGTCTTTTGATCCGAACATGGAAAACATTGCGAAACTGTGCTGTATCTGGCGTAAACTTGCCGAATCTCCCGAGGTGCTGGCAACGGAAGGTCTTAAGTATTTACAGTCTGTTTATAATGAGGTGTTTTAGTTCAGAATTCAGGAGATGGGAGACCGAAAGCGGGAAATGGATCTTTGGTGATGGATGATTGGTTATGAGAAGAAATAAATTTGTTTTCGGATGTACGTTCCTTGGTATTTTGATGCTGACCTGCGGCGAATTGCAGGATCAGTTTGGCTCCAATTGGCCTGAGAATGTGACGCGACATTGGATCGGGCCGAATTATTGGTCTAACCGTATTCAGGACTGGTGCCTTTCTGAAGGGCGGTTGGAATGTCTCGAGGGAACATTACCCTTACGTACAGTGCATTTGTTGACACGGGAGCTAACTGAGCTTGATGGATCGCTTAAGATGTCGGTTGAGATTGGTGCGATTTCTAAAGAAGCTGGTAAGGGAGTGAATGCCATCGCCGGATTTCTCATCGGTGCGGGAGATCTGGATCTGCATTATAAAGCACGGGCTCAGGTCCATCATGCATCCGGGAACAATGGTGGTTTGATTGCTGGCATTCAGGGGGATGGCAGGTTGGTGTTCCGCGACAACGAAGACAGTCTGTGCATGCTTGCATCCGAACCGATTGATGTGAAGAAGTTACTGTATCCAGTCCGCTTAACACTTCTGATGGAGCCAAGTGATTCCGGTTATCAACTCACACTAAAAGTACAAATTGAGAACAGGACACGATCTTGCACAATCGATTCAGTAGATGGGGCGCGTCTTACCGGTAATGTGGCACTCGTGGCGCATCGCGGAGGCGATTACAGAAATCAATCCTTCTGGTTTAAAAACTGGTTGGTAGGAGGATCCAAGGTTGCAGTACGGGAGCAGCAGGCGTATGGTCCCGTACATGGTGTGCTGTATACACAGAGTCGTGGCGTGCTGAAACTGACGGCACAGATGCCAATCATCAGTCCTGAAGAGAATCATGTGGGTTATCTTGAATCTAAGGTGAAAAACAAACATCCATGGATTCGTATGGATACGAGCCGGATTGTGACGCCTGGTTGGACACTGCCATTCCGTGTGGAGAACTGGGACAGATCGAACGACTATGAGTATCGGATTGTGTTCGATTATATGGATCAGAAGGGTAAGACGCAAACTGCTTATTATTTTGGTAATATCCCTAAAGAACCGGACTGGGAAGAGATAACCATAGCGGCATTTACAGGAAATTATAATGGCAAATCTATCCATAGCTGGAAGATGCCGCCGGATGACTATGATTTTTCGCACAATCGTATGTGGTTTCCGCATGCTGATCTGGATGCGCATGTCAAAAAACACAATCCTGATTTGTTAGTTTACACGGGCGATCAGATTTACGAGAGCAGCTTTGTGCGTGCAGATAAAAGCGGCGCGTGGTCATCCTATATCGATTATTTTAATAAATGGCTGCTGTTTAGCTGGGCACATGAAGACTTGACGCGAAACATCCCCACGGTCTGCATCACGGATGATCACGATGTATATCAAATCAATTACTGGGGTGAGGGCGGTAAAAAGGCACGGGATTTTCCGGAGGCGGATTCGTGGGAAGAGATGGTCCGTAAGCTTTCTCCAGAATATCAACGACATACACACATGTTCCGACACGACGGGGGTGGGTATGAATTGCCTGCAGACTGGGTGAACATGGTGCAACGGACGCAGTGCAGTCACTTGCCGGACCCGGTTCATCCCGATCCAATTGAACAGGGAATTGAAACTTACTACACAGACATGCTTTACGGTGGTGTGAGTTTTGCCATCCTGGAAGATCGAAAGTTCAAATCCGCTCCTCGTGCTCTATTGCCGGAAGCCAATATCCGCAATGGATTTCCTCTCAATCTGGATTATGACTGCCGCAGGGCAGATCATCCTAAAGCCGAATTGCTCGGTGATCAACAACTTCAGTTTCTTGAGAATTGGTCTTCCGATTGGCCGGATGCCTTTATGAAGATCGTACTGTCCGCCACTGTGTTCGGGTGTGTGAATTCCGAGCCGAAAAACACATTTGGTGTCAGGCTGAATCAGCTCAAGAATTTGCCTGAGGGAGAATATCCCACCAACTATGCGCCATCCCGGGATATGGATACGAACGGCTGGCCGCAGACCGGACGGAACAAAGCGCTCAAGGCGATTCGTAAGGGATTTGGATTCATGATTGCGGGTGATCAGCATCTGGGATCCATCGTCCATCACGGCGTAGATAAGTGGGAAGATGCAGGATATTCATTCTGTGTGCCTGCCAATGGGAATATTGCGCCGCGCCGCTGGTTCACACAAAAATCAGGTGGCAATCATCAGGACAGTTTACCTCCATATACAGGCCGTTACTTTGACGCCTTCGGTAACCGAATGACAGTCTGGGCTGCGTCAAATCCTTATGTCACGGACAAAGAACCGGCAGAGCTTTATGACCGGGCAACGGGGTATGGTATTATCCGCCTCAACAAGAAAAAGCAAGAGATCACCATGGAATGCTGGCCACGGTGGTCAGATCCCGCTGTCCCAGATGCGGAACAGTACGAGGGGTGGCCGAAGATAATCAGAGTAGAGGATAATTATGCACGCACGGCAAGAGCCTGGCTGCCGGAGATTCATGTGACAGGGCTGAACAATCCGCCTGTAGTGCAAGTGATTCATGAAGCCTCCGGAGAAATTGTGTATACGGTTCGGGCATCATCATCACATTATCATCCAAAGGTTTTTCAAAAAGGATTGCACACAATAATGATTGGCGAGCCGGGCACGGAAGACATGCGGACGATAGAGAGATTGAATCCCGTGCGGCTGGAGAAGTCAAAGACTATTGAGGTGCGGTTTTAATAATTAAGAAGGATTGGAATACGGTAAACGGCATACAGATAACGGGGAACAATATAAGCGGAGACTGGAGTTGTGAGACAGGAGAAAAGGCTTTGTAGTCCAAGAAGTCAGGACTTTTTAATGATGGAGGAGAGATGAATCATCGCTTTTTTATTATTGTATTACTTGCCATTCTGTTGTCTACATCAATCTATGCAATTGAAACTGTACCACTGCCTGAACATCCGCGGCCGGATTTTCAGCGCGAACATTGGATCAACCTGAATGGTGAGTGGGCTTTTAAGTTTGACGGTGAGGATGCAGGTGTTGGAGCAAAGTGGTTTAACAGCTCCAAATCTTTTTCCCAGAAAATTCTTGTCCCTTTTCCGTGGGGATCACCCTTGTCCGGTGTTGAAGATGAGTCTCAGATCGCATGGTACCAGCGCCAGATCAAGGTACCCAATTGTGGGGAAGGGATGCGGATTTTTCTCATTATCGGTGCGTCAGATTGGGAAACGACCTGCTGGTTTGATAGTCATAAAATCGGCTCGCATCGGGGTGGGTACACACCCATCGAGTTCGAACTGACGAATTATGTCAAATATGGTAAAAAGCAGAACCTGGTCATCCGAGTTGATGATGTGGATCGAGCATTTAAGCTCGAAGGTAAGCAAGGGTATGGAAATGCACGCGGTATTTGGCAAACGGTGTATCTTGAGGCACGTCCATCCTTATATCTTGATTATGTCCATTTCACTCCTGACATTGACAAAGACAAGGTTTCCGTTCGAGCTGTTCTGGATCAAAAGGTCCCAAACGATGTTTCGGTGGTTGTGAAATTCAAATCCGAAGATCACAATCCTGCCGAGGTTGTTCGGAAAATTAAAAAGGGAAAATCCGAAACCCGATTTGATATTTCCATTCCCGAGACCAAGCTCTGGTCACTTGAAGATCCCTATCTTTATGAAGTGAGCGTGATGCTACGCAATCCATCCGGGGAAGACGATTCGCTATCCACCTATTTCGGTATGCGGAAGATCAGTGTGATGAACCTACCGGGCACGGACATTCCCTACATTGCGCTGAATAACAAACCGATTTATCTTGAAACGACGCTTGATCAATCCTATCATCCTGAAGGATTTTATACGTTTCCGTCCGATGCATTTATGCGTGATGAGATTCTGCGCACGCGGCGAATCGGCTTGAATGGGCAGCGCATCCACATTAAAGTAGAAGTGCCGCGCAAACTGTACTGGGCCGATAAGCTTGGTGTCCTTATCATGGCAGATGTTCCCAATAGCTGGGGCGAGCCGGATGCATCCATGCGGTCAGAGATTGATTATGCAATGCGTGCGATGATCAAACGGGATTACAACCATCCTTCCATTTTTAGCTGGGTGCTATTTAATGAAACCTGGGGGCTTTATTCACAGCAAGGTGACGAGCGAATCTACACTCCTGAGACACAGAAATGGGTCGCGAACATGTATGAGTCTGCGAAGCAGTTGGATGCATCCCGTCTGATTGAGGATAATTCAGTCTGCTGCGGTCGGGGGCATACGAAAACCGATATCAATTCATGGCATCATTATCTACCCGGCTGGGAGTGGGATGCCATGCTGGATCAGATTTCACGAGACACTTATCCCAAATCCACCTGGAATTTTGAAGAGGGATACAAACAGGGTAAACAACCTAATTTTAATAGTGAGTGCGGCAATGTGTGGGGGTATGACGGTTCTACAGGCGATGTGGACTGGAGTTGGGATTATCACCGGATGATCGACGCATTCCGTAAGCATCCCGCCATCTGCGGATGGTTGTATACCGAGCATCACGATGTGATCAATGAGTGGAACGGGTACTACAAGTATGACCGTTCCAATAAAATTACAGGACTGGAAGATCTCGGCATGTCGCTGAATGATCTGCACAACGAGATGTATCTGGTCATCGGGGATTCGCTTTGCGGATCTGGCCGTCCGGGGCAGATCGTGAATGTGCCGCTGTATGCTTCCTTTCTTACTGATACGGACTATGGGGAACGGCTCATGGTGAATGTGGAAAGAGTCGTATGGGATCAACTAGGACGTGAAACCATCTCATCCGAATCCGAATTGGCCATCCCTTATACCCCTTGGTATGCGGGTGAGATCGATCAGTTGCAAGTGACCCTGCCGGATGAGCCCTGTCTGGCACTGTATCGCGCCATTCTATCCGATCAGACCGGAACCGTTTTGCACCGGAACCTCACCGCATTTGTTGTGCAGGATGGCCCCGCTCCACGGGATGACATGATTGATTCCCACACCCGATGTTTACGTGTGGCTCCCAATAATTACACAGATGCTTCCTGGTCCCTAAAGAAATGGGATGTTCTTGACGGTCTTAAAGTGAATGGCGCGGGACATGGCTATTTTGAATATACCCTCAATTGGCCCGCTGATTTAAATGCAGAGAATGTGACAGAAGCGTCTTTCAAGATTGAAGTATCCGCCAAGCAACTCAATGGCAAAGATCGTGACGACAAGAAGGACGCCGATGGCGATTACATGCGAGGACGCGGAGCGCATGATCGCAGTCTGAATCCGAACGCATATCCCATGACGGATGAAGATTTATATCCCTCCGCCGTTCGTGTTCGGGTGAATGGCGAGTCTGTCAGTGTATTTGATTTGCCTGACGATCCGGCTGATCATCGAGGGTTTTTATCCTGGCATTCTCAGTTGAGAGATCGTAAGCTACGCGAAGCCGGTTCCTATGGGTACCTGGTCTCCGCGGCCATTCCAATGGATGTTCTCCAGAAAGCGGAGAAATCGGGTAGACTGGAGATCCGTCTTGAAGTGGACGAATCTCTGCCTGGCGGCCTGGCAATTTACGGGGAGCAGTTTGGACGGTATCCGCTCGATCCGACCCTGGTTCTGATTTTGAAATAAATATGGAATCAGTTTAAAATGGTGTTGTGATCGAGAGCATTCAATCTATGGGAGATTGAACGATGCAGCTAAATGACCGTATTAAATTATGGGACCGGGTACAACGCATTCTGTCTGTTGCCATGGTTGCGCTTTGGATTGTTTTCGCACTGATATTTACTTCTTTTATTTCCCGATTTTTTCATTGTCCGCTTGATCAACGCATTCGCCTTATTGTGCGCGGTGATGATATGGGCTTTTGCCACGCCGCGAATGTCGGATGCATAGAGGCGTATCAAAATGGCATCCTGACCTGTGTGGAGGTGATGCCCCCGTGTGTTCATTTTGATGAAGCAGTTCAAATGCTGAACAAAAATCCCGGTCTGGATGTGGGAGTGCATCTCACGTTGACAAGTGAGTGGGATCAGATCAAATGGGGGCCGCTTACAGACGCACCAAGTCTGACCGATGAGAATGGCCATTTTTTTCCGGCGACCATGGCATTTGATGATATTGATCCAGCAATGACATTGAAAGGAAATTCTCCCAAAATTTCTGAAATTGAGGGAGAGCTTAGGGCTCAGATTGAGCTGGCCCAAAAGAAGCTTCCTCATTTGACTCATTTTTCTGTTCATATGGGATTTGAATCCATCTCACCTGCCGTCAGATCCGTGATTTCGGATATAGCGAAAGAATATGATCTGGATCTGTATCCCCTTGATTGTGGTGCGCGGTATGTTGAGCTGTTTGACCCTTCAAATCCTTTTGAAGAGGTACTTCAGCAAGCAGTGGATGAACTCGACAATCTGAAACCAGGCACATGGATTTTATATGACCATCCCGGGAAGTTGGGTCTGGATACGGATGAGATTACGGAAGGTGGATGGGGTGGTATTGCCGAGACGCGTGATACATCCACGCGAGTGCTGATCGATCCACAAGTGCGTGAGGTGATTGAGCGACGTGGGATTGAGTTGATTAATTATCGGCATTTAAAGAAGCCGTTTTGGAAAATATTTTAAGTTTGATGCCACTTTTGTCTTGATACAAAAGTGGCGCAAAAAATCAAGGCTATTTGAAAATTTGCTAAAATCCTATGTGTCTTTCCTAAAATGAAAAAACTCTCCCGCCCAACCTATCATATGAATTTATTGAATGGCGGGATCAAACAGTTTTCATTTTTTACGGAAAGACGCTCAGATTTCTTCATGCAATTTTCAAAATGCCAAACCAAGAACGCATATACATTTAAAATTATTTAATATTAAAGGAAGGAATTATCCAAATGAAAAGGGACAAAACGATGTTTAAACGATTGTTCACAAGCGGATTGATCTTTGTGATTGGATTGTCTTTCGCTCAAACTCCGGACTGGGAAAATTCCCGAGTCTTTCGCATTAATAAAGAACCGGCTCATGCCACCCTTATGCCGTTCTCATCCATTGCCAATGCGCTTGAGGGTGGAGATCAGGCTTCAGTCTATTATTCTTCCTTAAACGGCCAGTGGAAGTTTCATTGGGTGCAGGGTGCGGACAACAAGCTGACTGATTTCTTCGAGAAAGACTTCGACGACAGCGGCTGGGATGAAATTTCCGTGCCCGGATGTTGGCAGCTATCCGGATATGGCATCCCGATTTACACGAATGTCAATTACCCTTTCGACGCTTCCAATCCCCCGAACATTCCCCATGAAAAAAATGAAGTGGGCTCCTATCGCACAATCTTTGAAGCCCCCAAACTTTGGAAGGACCGTCAGGTCATCCTACATTTCGCTGGTGTGAAATCCGCCTTTTATGTCTGGGTGAACGGCAAGAAGGTCGGGTACAGTCAAGACAGCATGACTCCTGCCGAGTTTGATATTACCTCCTATCTTAAAAAGGGAGAGAATCTTCTCGCCGTGGAAGTGTATCGCTGGTCGGACGGCAGTTATCTCGAAGATCAGGATATGTGGCGGTTCAGCGGGATTTTCCGCGATGTCTTCCTTTATGCTGTGCCCGAAGTGCATATCCGCGATTTCACTGTTCAAACCAATTTGGATGACACATACTTGGCCGGTGAACTCCGTGTTTCCGCTGTTCTCTACAACTCCACCAAGAAGAAACAGGGCCCATTTTCCATTGAAATGAATCTGCTGGATGCATCCAATACAAAAATTGAAAGCATTTCAAAAGAGCATTCTATCCAAGAAATTGGTGGAAATGAAGAAGTGGTCATCGATTTTAATTTACGGGTTCAGAATCCGCGTTTGTGGTCGGCTGAGAATCCCAATCTCTATACGACGGTATTAATCCTTCGCAACAAACAGCAACAGATCGAAGAGATCCTGACTTCTAAAACCGGATTCCGGGAAGTGGAACTCCGTGACAATCAATTATTCGTGAATGGAAAATCCGTGCTTTTAAAAGGTGTGAACCGGCACGAACACGATCCCGATTTTGGGCGCGCAGTGCCAATCAGCCGGATGATCCAGGATATTCTGCTCATGAAGAGGTTCAATGTGAATACAGTGCGTACTTCTCATTATCCCAATCATCCGGTCTGGTATGACCTGTGCGATCAGTATGGAATTTATGTGATTGACGAGGCCAATGTCGAATCGCACGGTTTGATGCAGACGCTGCCGGACAGCGATCCGGCGTGGGAAGCGGCCTGCGTGGACCGTGTGAATAATATGGTGCAGCGAGACAAGAATCATCCTTCAGTCATCTTCTGGTCGCTCGGCAATGAAGCGGGCAGCGGCAGTGTGTTTCACAGCATGGCGAAACACGCAAAGTCGGTGGATCCGACACGGCCGGTGCATTATGAGGGACACAATGATGCAGCCGATGTGTACAGCCGGATGTATCCGGAAGTGAGTTTTCTCTATGAATACGCGGAGGGAAATCCGCAAAAGCCGTTTATCCTTTGCGAATACGGGCATGCCATGGGCAATGGATGCGGAAATATCAAGGAGTATTGGGATGCGATTTACGCGTATCCCTGTCTAATCGGCGCGTGTATCTGGGACTGGGTGGATCAGGGACTGACGCGCACTTTGGATGACGGCCGGACCACGTTTGTGTACGGCGGCGATTTCGGGGATGAACCCAATGACAATAATTTTTGCATTAACGGTCTGATCTTCCCGGATCGGCAGGTCTCGCCCAAATTGTATGAGATCAAATCGGTATATCAATACATTCACGCTGAACCAGTTGATCTGCAAACGGGCAAGATCCGTATCCTCAACCGATATGACTTCACGCCCTTGACTGCATTTCGTGGTGGATGGTTCATTCTGGAAGACGGCAAGATCATTCAGCACGGGCGGCTCGATTCACTGAATGTTGCTCCCGGAGAGGCGGAACTTGTCCAACTCCCGATCAAGAAACCCGTGCTCAGACCGGGTGCGGAGTATCATCTTTATCTCAGCTTCTCGCTGGCGCGAGCAACCTCATGGGCACCCAAGGGGCATGAAGTGGCATGGATGCAGTTCGCCATGCCCTGGAAGAGTGCGCCCCCCATGACCGCTCAAATGGATGGGATGCCGACTATTTCATTTGACGACAAAGAGAAAACGATTCAAATCAAAGGTGAGACGTTCAAAGCGGTTTTTGATAAAGCGGCTGGGACCTTCTCCTCCTACGCTGTCAATGGGAAGGACATCCTCGCTTCTGAAGATGGCGGTCCCAGGCTCAATCTTTTCCGCGCACCTGTGGATAATGACACACGTGTTCGTAGGTCCTGGGCTGATGCGGATCTGAGTAATCCGACTTACTCCGTCGAAGCCGTCACTGTGGAACGACTGGATGCGAAAGCGGTGCAGATTCGTGCGGATGTGCGTGTTTCCGTGAAGTCCGGTGGATTTCTCCATCACGCGACATACACCTGTTTCGGTGACGGCCGGATGCAGATGGATCACCGGATCGCACCGTTCGGTAAACTGCCGACTCTTGCGCGGATCGGTTTAACCATGAAGGTTCCCGGTAATTTGGATACACTCCATTGGTTTGGCCGGGGGCCGCATGAGAATTATCCCGACCGGAAATCGGGTGCTGTTGTGGGTCGTTTCCAGCTTGCTGTGGATGACCTGTATGTGCCTTATGTAAAACCGCAGGAATTCGGCGCGCGTCAGGATGTACGCTGGGCCGCGCTGGTCGATGGTTATGCGGCCGGATTACTCCTCTCCGACACAACTCCGTTTTCAGTCACTGCTTCCCGGTTCAGTGCGAAACAATTGACAGAGGCGAAACATACGACGGATCTGGTCAAAGATCCTTTTATCACGCTTAATATAGATGCTGTGCATCGGGGACTGGGCAACGCGAGTTGTGGTCCTGAAGTTTTAGAACCCTACAAACTGGACGCGCAACCTGTCCAATTCAGCCTGACATTGCAGCCAGTCACTTCGCAAAGCGCGCCTCTGGAAATTCTCGGCCGCATGGTTGTGCCTTTGGCCGCGGCTCCTGAAATCCAGAGAAATATGCAGGGGCAGGTCATTCTGAAGAGCAGTACCGCCGACTGTCAGATTCGATACACGACAAATGGACAGAAACCGACAAGCCGGTCCAAATTGTATTCTGGGCCGTTTACCATGATTAAGGCGGGTACGATTCGCGCCAAGACATACAAGTCAAGTGTTCTTGCCAGCGGTTCAGAAACCCAATCGTTCGATCTGCTTCCCGTGGCCCGGCCTGAAATTCAAATGAGTCAACCGCAGGTCTGGCTGCCTGAGATGTTGAACGCCACGCTTTCCTGTACCACAGACGGGGCGGTGATTCGTTATACTTCGGATGGATCTGAACCGACATCCAGTTCACAAACTTATTCCGTTCCTCTCCATTTAAACAAAGCGGCTGTGATCAAGGCTAAGGCGTTTAAACGGGGATACGGCCCGAGCGAGACCACAGCCGCGTTCGGGAATATCCTCGACCCTGAAAAACATGGTGCTGAGATCAACTACTATGAAGGTGATTGGCCGGAACTGCCGGATTTTCTCAGTCTGACTCCGATTCGAACTGAGTCGACTGTGCGGCTGGATCTAAATGCCACGGAGCATGCTGAAAATACATTTGGTTATTTGATTCAGGGACGTCTTGACATTCCGACCGCCGGATCCTATACATTCTACACCACATCGGATGACGGCTCGCGGATGTTTGTGAACGGGCAGAAAGTGGTGGAGAATGACGGGCTTCACGCCGCAGAAACGCAAAGAGGTTCGATTGATCTTGAGGCCGGGTCTGTGGATTTTGAGGTGATCTTTTTTGAACGGGGTGGCGGTGAGGTGTTTTATGTGGAATTTGAAGGACCGGGGTTTGACAGGCAACCGATTCCGGCAGGGATGATTCTAAAAGCTGTTGAATAGGGGAAGGGTGAACGGGGAAAAGGTGAACAGGGAAAAGGGAATTTCCTCGTTCCAATGCTCTGCGTTGGAACGAAACACTTGCCATTCCCACGCAGAGCGTGGGAACGAGATGAATGGCTCGCGCATGTTTGTAAACGGGCAGAAGGTTGTGGAGAATGACGGACTTCACGCCGCAGAAACGCAAAGCGGTTTGATTGAACTGGGAGCGGACCCGGTACCTTTTGAAGTGGTCTTTTTTGAAAAAGGAGGTGGAGAATCCTTCTCTGTTGAATTTGAAGGGCCGGGATTTATGAGGCAGCCGATTCCGGCAGGGATGATTTTGAAACCTGGGGAATAGGGGAATGGGGAACAGGGAAAAGGGAATTTCCTCGTTCCAATGCTCTGCGTTGGAACGAAACACTTGCCATTCCCACGCAGAGCGTGGGAACGAGATGAAAAAATGAAAGGCTCTGTTATGACTGACTCATCATTGTGGTTAACTGTCGTTCTCCCATCATTTTTTGGTTTGGTTTCAGGAACTGTCGCCTCCTTAATTGCACCATGGATTCATTGGGGTATTGAAAAAAGGAAAGACACAAGGGCGATGAGGAGAGAATTTATTGATTCGTTGCGCCAAATGATATCCATAGATGATTTCAATAAGGGGACAAACTGGAATGATTTTTCAGAGACAATAATGTTTTCACAAATGAAGCCGTATCTATCAGAAGCAATAAAGAAAGAGCTTAATCCTGAATCATATAATGACCATAAGGTGAATGGACCAACAATCTACGGGCAAAGCCCTATCGGTAGGGACACATTAAGAATACGAGTTCTAGATGAGATCACAAGGGTAGAGAAAAAATGGGATTTAATTTGAGAGTCATGATCGCCTCAGGGTTTTTATTCAGTGGTGCAGGGATAAAAGGTTATTACATGGTTCCCAAATTTTGTTTTGGAACGGCAAAATGAATATAGAGACGGTGATGAAATCAAGACAGAACATCAATAGAGAATATAAAGAACGAAAGAAACCGGCGGGTGTGTTTCAGGTCAAGAATACGGCAAACGGCAAGGTGCTGCTCGGAAGCAGTTTGAACCTTAAGGGCCCGTTGAACAGAGATAAGTTTATGCTCACAATGGGAAGTCATCGCAATGAAGCACTTCAGCAGGAATGGGATGAGTTCGGTGAAGACAAGTTTGTCTTCGAAATACTCGAAGTTGTAGAGGTGAAAGACGACGAGAACTTCAATTTGAAAGATGAACTGACTTTACTCGAAGAAATCTGGCTTGAGAAGCTTCAGCCATTTGGCGAAAAGGGGTATAATCTCAATTCAAAAATACGGCAGGCGTAGCGTATTTATCATTTTCATACTGAGTCCGGGTGTGATAAAAAGAGAAAGAAAAAGGGAAACAGCAATGTGTAGCAGTGTTTATCATTTCATCCAAATCACTATTCTATTTTTGTTCATTGGTTCAGGCTTTGAGCATGCTGTCCTCGCACAGTCTTCGATGATCAATGTATTTGCACGACAATCAACCTCATTAAACGGCAAGTGGCAAGTGATTCTTGATCCAACCGGAACCGGAAACTGGCGTCAGGTATGGCAGGAAAAGCAACCTGAGAAAAAAACCGATTTTGTGGAGTATTCATTTGACGGCGGCCCTGTTTTAAACGTACCGGGTGATTTTAATACACAGCTCCCCGAACTGACCTATATGGAAGGCACGGTCTGGTATAAAAAGACATTCCACCATGAAATAAAAAAACACAAAAGACTCTTCCTCCATTTTGGTGCTGTGAATTATCTGGCGAATATCTATCTCAACGGCGAACCGCTTGGCCAGCATGAGGGCGGTTTCACCCCGTTTCAGTTTGAGATTACTGATAAGGTGAAGCCCGGCCAAAACCGGATTGTGGTTAAGGTGGACAATCATCGATTTAAGGACGGGCTGCCCGGTCTAGGGTATGACTGGTTCAATTATGGGGGCATTACCCGCGATGTCAATTTGATTGAAACACCGGTATCTTATATCGAAGACTATTCGATTCAATTACATAAAAGTTCCAAAGGGATGATTAGGGGCTGGGTGAAATTGGACGGAGCCCAATCCGTGCAGCCCATTACGGTCAGAATTCCAGAATTGCATATCCAATATAAAACACAATCGAATGATCGTGGATTTGCTGAAATCGAATTTGAAGCGCATCCAGAGCTATGGTGGCCTGATCATCCGAAACTGTACAACGTGATCATTGAAAGCGAAACCGATACACTCGCGGATGAGATCGGATTTAGAACCATTGACATCCGGGGCCCGGACATTGTTCTGAACGGGAAGCCGATATTTCTAAAGGGTGTTAATTTACATGAGGAGATGCCGCTTCGGGCGGCCAAGGCCTTTTCAAAGTCCGACGCGTTGGTACTACTCAGCTGGGTAAAAGAACTCGGTTGCAATTTCGTGCGTCTGGCGCATTATCCTCACAATGAATACACGGTCCGGATGGCCGAGAAGATGGGCTTGATGGTCTGGAGCGAACTTCCCATATACCAGCATATTTCATTTTCAGCTCCTGGCATTGAGCAAAAGATGGACTTGATGCTCAGGGAGATGGTCAAACGGGACCGAAATCGCTGCGGTGTTGTAATCTGGAGTCTTTCGAACGAAACGTATCATTTTACACCCAATCGCAATCAGGCCCTGATCACATTGACGAAGCAGTGCAGAGAGCTGGACTCCACGCGACTTATCACGCATGTGATCAATACGCAGGGGTATGAGAATCATACTTTCAATGTGTGGGATACTCTGTATAATCATTGCGATTTCATTGCGCTGAATGAATACTTAGGATGGTATGTGCCATGGCAGGGTAATCCAACCGAAACGAAATGGAAACTGGTATGTGAGGACAAACCGGTCCTTATTTCTGAATTCGGAGGGGAAGCACTGTACGGAAATCATGAGGGCCCTCCTGATGAGGCCGCACATTGGAACGAGGAATATCAGGAGCAGATTTACATAGATCAGATTGCCATGTTTGAAAATGTGCCGAATCTGGTTGGTATCTGTCCCTGGTTATTGGTGGATTACCGGTCTTTGGGCCGAATGCACCCCAAATATCAGAGTGGATGGAACCGGAAAGGATTACTTTCTGATCAGGGTGATAAAAAGAAGGCATGGATTGTAATGAAACAATATTTTGATAGTGTTCGGAATGAATATTAATTGTTTGTGATTCCTCGTTCCCATGCTCCGCGTTGGAACACAAACACTTATCCTGATCAGTTATTATTAATCATGGAGATCAAATAGATGACTTTATTAAATGCTTTGAATGAAGATGACATGGCCATTGTCAATAACAGCCTTGAAACCGTCACATTCTCAACAGGAACCTGTATTATGGAGCAAGGTGGTGAAGGGAATGGATGTTACTTTATTGACGAAGGCACGGTGCGTGTCGAATACGATACAGGCGAGCTTGATACAGATGTCGTGCTGAATTATCTGGAGCCCGGCATGGTGATGGGCGATTTTTCGCTGATCGATCATGAGCCGCGTTCAGCCAGTTTGTATGCCCATACAGATGTAACTGCCCGTTGGCTCTCGCTCGAGAAATTTGAGACCTTGTTGGCGAATCATCCGAAAATCGGCACGCAATTACTGAAAACATTTTCTGCTAATCTCATTCAAATTGTGAGACAGGCGAACAAGCAGCTGGCAGATTTTATCTCAATGGAAGTATCAACCCCCTTTGTCGATTCGATGATTGAGAATGCGCACGCGGCCCAAACAACCTTTCAAGACTGGCCGGAAGATAAAGTGGATGCCTTGCTCAATGATATGGTAGATGCGATTGTGACCCATGCGGATGAACTGGCCGCGGATACGGTTGAGGAAAGCGGACTGGGTGTGATGGCTGATAAAGTAGCAAAAATCCGATTTGCTAGTCAGGGTGTCTATGATGTATTGGCGGGGAAACCGGCATACGGGATGATTCAATATAATCAGGCCGATCGAATCGAAGAAATTGCCAGCCCAATGGGTGTTATTATGGGAATTATTCCCTTGACCAATCCTGTGCCCACGATGATATTCAAAGCACTTATTTGCTTGAAATCACGCAATGCATTGATTATGAGCTGTCATCGTAAAGCCATGATTGTGGGGAACAAGACCGGTGAAATCCTTCAGGATGTGTTGAAGAAACATCATGCACCTGTCCACCTGATTCAATGGATTCGAGAACGTTCTAGCCGCAAATTAACCAACATGTTCATGCGTCACCCGGATATGTCTTTTATCCTGGCTACCGGCGGCCCCAGTATAGTGAGGGCAGCTTATAGTTCCGGTACACCGGCGATTGGCGTCGGTGCAGGCAATGCGCCGGTATACATCGCCCAAGATGCGGATATTGAAAAAACTGCTGAGATGAATATTTCCAGTAAAAGTTTTGATAATGGTGTCATCTGCGGCTCAGAAAACAATCTTGTCGTCGATGCTTCAGTGCATGATGCATTCCTGACAGCACTGAAAAAACATGGTGCTCGAATACTCAATCAAGATGAGATGGAACTCCTACTTGAAGAAATGTATGATTCCGACATGCATCGATTCAATGCATTTATGGTGGGCCATTCGGCTCAGGCGATTGCAGAAAAAGCAGGGATTGCTGTGGACGATACGATGCGGCTTTTGATTCTTCCTTTAGAGAATGAGCAGTACACCGGGCCCTTTGGGCATGAAAAATTAGCACCTGTGCTTTCTCTGTTCACGGTCAAAAATGAAGAGGAAGCGTTTAAACTTTGTAAAGATATTCTGACACAGGAGGGAAGCGGTCATACAGCTATTATTCATACCCACGATCAGGATCTGGCCAAGCGGTACGCGGCTCTGATGCCGGCCAGCCGGATCCTGACAAATGTCGGTGGATCTTTGGGGTGTATCGGAGGTGGCAATGGATTACTGCCTTCGTTGACATTGGGATGCGGCACGCTGGGTGGGACATCCACAACAGATAATGTTACATACAAAAATCTATTGAATGTCAAGCGACTTGCTTTTGCTTTGTAATTTTGTAATAAAGAAAGAATGTTGGGGGAATATCGTTGAGGTACAGTATTTCATCATATCTGCTATCATAGATTAAAGGATTCGCATGCCTTCACAGAAACGACTTTTCAAGAATATTCAGCGTTATATCAAAGTGACTGAGAAAGAGGTCACGATTCTGTTTACCGATGTGGTTGCTTCCAGCACGTACTGGGATTCACGGGGTGATGTCATGGGCCGCCTGATGATTGACTTTCTCAATCGGATGATCTTTCCAATTATTCAGAAAAATAATGGAAGGATTGTCAAAACCATTGGTGATTCGGTGATGGCATCGTTTAAATCACCGACTCACGCATTGCACGCGTCCATTGCCATTCAGCAGGCATTGCAGCATGAGAGAAAGTCCGATCCTAAAATCCCGAAAATTTGCATCGGCATTCATTCAGGCCGGGCTGTGGTTGAAAAAGGGGATATTTATGGTGACACAGTCAATGTGGCTTCGCGTATTGAGGACAAAGCTAATGCGAATGAAATATTAATATCTGCGCGTGCCATTCGGAAACTAAATCAAAAATCCTATCACTTGGAAAAAAAAGGACGGTTTACACCCAGGGGTAAGAAAAATCCCATGACGCTGTACAAATGTGTCTGGCAGAAGGCAAGTGAAGTGCTCCCGGACGACGGACCTGCGATGTTGAGACTGGGACCGATCCAGAAATGGGAGATTCTTGGCGCAGGACTGGTCAACGGATGCATGCTTGTTTTTCTCTATTTTCGATATATACGTTACTTTCTGGCTGATTCCGAAGCATTGGCGCTTATTCTTTTAAATCCCAAACATCTGGTGATGAATTATCCGCTGGTTGCTGTTCTTCTCGGATTGCTCCTGATAGGCGTTGTTTTTCTAATCATTCGCAGCAAGTTTGTGCCTATGGTTGTATTCCGCATACTGAGCGGAGGTGTCGGATTTTGCCTGAGCTTTATCCTGTTTTTCGCACCCACGGTCTGGCTCTCTCTGGATGTGGGTTTGAAATCGGATGTGACCTTGCACGCATCCAACCATCTGTTTGTGGAAATCAAGGATACCCAGGCATCGATACGAGAGCAACCCTCAGAAAAGGCTCCAGTTATCCGCTCCGTTCCCAGAGGGATGCTGCTCCTGCTCACAGATGTGGCCTATCGCGGGGAGTGGATCTGGAACAAGGTGCTGATCGATCGGGGAACCTATGGCTGGGTGCCTCGGGTACAGCCTCCTCAAATGGGTGTGGCAGAGAAGCGCATCTCTTTGGCCAATAAGTTTTATTTCCGTGTTCGAGATATCTATAATTTTCTGGTTGGCATCATTGGTTTTATTTTTGGATTTTTCCGGTTCAAATTAAGGGCTGCATGATGCGGCTTTTATAATCCTAACGTAAAGGAATTCTGTCATGGCAGATCGGAATTCTGATGTACAATCGCTTCAATCGGTGAATGAAAACTTGCAATTTCTCCATGCGATTTCCCAAAAGATTTCAGAAAAAAAGCCGCTTCCCGAACTCATGCATGAAATTATGGAGAGCAGCAAGGAGCTGATGGGCGCCGAGGCCAGTTCTCTTTTACTCTATGATGAAAAAGACGGCAAACTCCATTTTCAAGTGGCCACGGGTGAGAAGGGCAAGCTCATGGAAACCTTCACGGTAGAAATGGGCACAGGGATAGCCGGCTGGGTGGCTGAACATCGTGAATCTCTGCTGATTGAAGATTGCTATCAAGACCCTCGATTTGATTCTGCTTATGATAAGAAATCCAGCTTTCGTACCCGGTCCATGATTTGTGTGCCACTAATGCGGCATCAAAAACTCATCGGAGTGATCCAGGTCATTAACAAGAAGGAGGGTGGAGTTTTTAACGAGGATGACCTTTTTATTTTCCACACGCTTGCCTCGCAGTGTGCGATTGCGATTGAAAATTATCAACTCACAGAGAACCAAATTACTGCTGAAACCCTTGCCCGAGAACTGGCCACAGCCCGCGAGATTCAGCAGAATTTACTGCCTACGGGTCTCCCAGAATTCGACGACCTGGATGTGGCTGCTGTGATTCTCCCGGCCAAAGAGGTTGGGGGGGATTATTATAATATCCTGCGGCTGAATGATTTGCAAAGCCTGTTCTTTGTTTCGGATGTAAGCGGCAAGAGCATTTCGGCAGCGCTCATCGTTTCTATCCTGGATGCCTGTCTTCATGCGTTTTTAAAATTGCACATGGATCAGTTTGATCTTATGAAGCTGGTCGTCATGATGAATCAGGTCCTCATTGAATCCACTACATCCACGAAATTTGCCACGAGCTGGTTTGGATTGTTTCATCACCCCACATCGGAGCTGATCAGCATCAATGCTGGACATAATCCACCCTACCTGTTTCGAGCAGGAAACGATGAGGCAATAAGTCTTGAAGCGGGAGGAATTTTTCTGGGCAGCTATGATCTCGCATATCAGACCGAGAAAGTGACGCTGCAATCCGGGGATTTACTTTTGGTCTATACAGACGGAGTGACCGAGGCATGGGATCACGATGAGGAGGAGTATGGAGACGCACGTTTGATCCAAACCACTCTGACGCATCGCGATCTTCCGGCACAAGCCATTATGGATGCGATACAGAATGATGTGGAACTTCATGTGAGCGGCGCACCACAGAGTGATGATTTTACGTGCCTGTTAATCAAAAAATGATAATCCGATATAGAAATTTGAGCGAAGGAGGGAGGACGCTATTTTAATTCGTTGCTGGGGTGCAAGGGGCGCGGTGCCGGTTTCCGGTCGGGCGTACGAGAAATACGGTGGAAATACTACTTGTGTCCAAATAGAAACCGCGCGAAATGAGATTCTGATTCTGGATGCGGGCACTGGCATTCGAGAGCTGGGCAATCATCTGCTTCAGGAGAGCAGAATGCGCGTCCATCTTCTGCTGACTCATTTTCACTGGGATCATATTCAGGGTTTTCCGTTCTTTAAACCGGCTTATCGAAAAGACGTCCAGATCAATGTATATGGTAAGGCTCCTAAGGGAATGTCTTTGCAATCCTGCCTGGAAGATATCGTGGCTCCGCCGCATTTTCCGATCCCTCCATCTGCGCTCAAGGCGAATATTGAATACCATCCAGCCGATAAGGTTGCGTTTGAGATCGGCGGTACGGTCATTACGCCTGTTCCCTTAAATCATCCCAATGGGGGGAGTGGATATAAAATCGAAGAGGAGAATCAATCTTTCGTCTTTCTCACGGACAATGAGTTGGGTGTTTCCCATCCGAGCGGACTGGATTTTCAGGGGTACATAAATTTTATCCAAAACGCGGATCTACTTATCCACGACGCGGAATACATGCCGGATGAATATCAGAATAAAAAAGGATGGGGGCACAGTACGGTGGATGATGCGGTCCGTCTGGCCCTGGAGGCTGATGTCAAGCAGCTTGGTCTGTTTCATCACAATCAGGATCGGACAGATGCAGCTGTGGATGCCCTTGTGCAGCATGCGTGGAAACAAGCACAATCGCCATCTTTAGCATGCTTTGGTGTGCAGCAGGGGATGGAGATTGAGCTTTAAGTTAGCAGGATGCGTAATGCGCACACTACGATAAATATATTAAATAGGTTCATTTCCTTTGGTTTCCAAACTGAGTTTGTGTACGATTAAATAGTTAAAAGCTATAATAAAATACACTTTTTATCAGCCCCAATTCACATTTTATACTTGACAAACAGATTCTCAATTCGTATTTTCCTATTACTTAAACGTTTTCGAACACGTTTAAGTAGAATAATATTTGATTAATTTCCAAATTCATATGAGACTATTATCAGGAAAGGAGGGCTCAGTGAATCGATTCAGAGGTAATGGATTCTGCCGGTGGACTATGTTCGTGCTGATATTTGTTATCATCTCGGCACAAGCAGCCACTACAGGAAAAATAGCCGGCCGCGTCATTGACCGCGAAACCGGCTCTCCACTGTCAGGTGCGAATGTCATGATTGAAGGTACGTTGTATGGCGCTTCTGCTGATTTGAGCGGTGATTTTTATATCATCAACATTCCACCTGGTTTATATAGCGTAAGTACTACCATGATGGGCTATTCTACTATTCAAATGCAGGATGTCAAAGTCAGCGTGAACTCTACAGTCACTTTAAATTTTGAAATGGCACAGGAAGTCATCGAAGGTGAAGTGGTGACTGTCACGGCTAGTGCGATTTCCTTTAAAAAAGATCAGACCAGCTCAGTACGTAACATTTCTTCAAATCAAATTGAAGTCCTGCCGATAGAAAACATGCAGGATATTGTTGAAATGCAGGCGGGTGTGGTTGAAGGTCACTTTCGAGGTGGCCGCCTTGATGAAGTGACCTATCTGATTGACGGATTACCTGTAGATGATACTTTTGGTAATAAGAATGATAATTCAAGATCAAGAGTGATGACCGTTGAAAGCGATGTCATTGAAGACCTCGAAGTCATTACTGGCACGTTCAACGCCGAATATGGGCGGGCCATGAGTGGTATTGTCAATGCGGTTACCAAGGATGGAAGTGGAGGTTTTCACGGCCGGGCATCTGCCAATCTCGGTAATTATTATCCGACGACCAATGATATATTCATCGGATTGTCAGCTGGAGAGGTAACCCGGAATCAGGATTATAAAGTTCAAATCGAAGGACCAGTCTGGGGTAATACCGTCTCCTATTTTATCAATGCCAGGTATCAGCGAAACCGAAATCATATTAACGGCTTGCGAAGATATCTCCCCACTGATTACAGCAATTATACTGCCGATGATCCCAACCAATGGATCGATACCTATAATGGTGATGGTGAATATGTGCCGATGAATGATACAGAGAATCTCTCATTTTTCGGGAAACTGAGTTACCGTCCCATTCCGACCTTTAGAACATTCCTGATGTATTCACGCAATGATGATGATTGGGGCTGGTACAGCCATGCCTGGAAATACAATCCGGACGGGAAGGCACGCGGCACTAAGATCAGTGACATGGTTTCTCTCCAGATCAACCATTCCCTC
>JABMRT010000100.1 GCA_013202295.1 Candidatus Zhuqueibacterota bacterium | reverse complement strand
CGATTGGCGAACGTGGCGCCGACACATGGTACGACTGAAGACGACCGTCACGAATCGAAACGACACGGGCGCCCGTAGCTCAGCTGGATAGAGCGTTCGCCTCCGGAGCGAGAGGTCGCGCGTTCGAATCGCGCCGGGCGTACTCTGAAACCCGATTCATATTTTGAATTGGGTTTTTTATTTGTCTGGTGGAACACCCCTCTCAATCACACGTTATTTAATCGAAATGAAATGAAAGGATATAGCAATGAATAAAAAATCACCCTGGTACATCCAACAATCCCCTAAGCTAGGAAGTGCATATCAACATTTTCGTAATGTGGCGAACAATGAAAGTGTCCTTGAACCAAAAACACGAGAGCTTTTGATGGTTGCGTTGGCTTCGGTCATTCGATGCCCTCATTGCGTGGAGGATCATATTGTCCGTGCTCAGGAAGTGGGTGCATCCAAACAGGAGATCACGGAAGCACTTCTTATTGCGGCATTTGAGGGCGCAGGAACGCAATTGGCCTGGCGAAAAGAAGTATTCTCCAAACTCCTCGGCTGAAAAAAATCATGCTCCTGACACTTGTGATTCGATGGTTTTATGATTAAATTGAGTGTCACAAAATCATCCAACACATCAAGATTTAGACTTGCAGGAGTTCACCATGAAAATAGCGATTGGCTCAGACCACGCCGGGTTTCTTTACAAAAAGGCCATCATCCAACACCTAGAATCCAAAAATATTGAAATTCTTGATTTTGGTACTGATTCCGATGCATCATGCGATTATCCTGATTTTATTCGTCCTGCTGCTGAGGCTGTTGCTGATGGAAAAGCGGAATTCGGGATCGTGCTTGGTGGTTCCGGAAATGGAGAGGCAATAACGGCCAATAAAGTGAAGGGCGTACGTTGCGCTCTTTGCTGGAGCCTGGACACAGCGAAATGGGCCAAGAGCCATAATGACGCAAATGTCATCGCAATTGGGGAGAGAACCATCCCAAAAGAATTGGCATTACAGATCGTGGATGTCTGGCTTGAATCCGAATTTGAAGGTGGGCGGCATCTTAGGCGCATCGAGAAAATTGAAGGGGACACATGATGAAAGTGGCAGTCCTTGTTGAAAATCAATATCAGGTACTTGAGGTCTGGTATCCCTATCTTCGGCTCAGGGAAGAAGGGATTGAAACCGTGTTTGTGGGAACGGGCAAAAAATCCTATCTCTCAAAAGAAGGATATCCGGCACAAGAAGAATTGGAGATTCAGAAGGCAGATCCAACGGATTTTGACGGAGTGATTATTCCTGGAGGATTCGCACCGGATCACATGCGGCGGCATCCCGAAGTAGCGGCGTTTATCCGTAAAATGCATGATCAGGGTAAACTGGTCGCTGCTATTTGTCACGGCCCTTGGATGCTGGCCTCTGCGGATGTGCTGCGCGGGAAAAAGGCGACCTCCTTTTTCGCAATTCAAGATGACATCCGAAACGCTGGTGCGGATTGGGTGGATGAAGAGGTGGTTGTAGATGGGAACGTGATTACATCACGCAATCCTTACGATCTACCTGCGTTTATGCAGGCGTGCATCCACTTTCTTAAAAAGTCGTAATTACCACTTTCTGGGCAGGATTTGCCCAAGTATCGGGAAGAGTACGACATAAAAGATGTGCGGCAGAATCGTCAAAGGATAATATTTTAGCAAGTTTCGATCTTCCAACAGTTTTTGTCCCCGCAGAAGGAAAAGTAACTCTCCGGCAGTTTTTAATCCCAACGCGATCAATAATGGCAGCCTCAGTTCGGGACTAAAACACGCTACAATTAAACTCACAAGCATCAATACATACACAGTATAAATGAAGCTCAGACCCGCAATGACCTTTTTAGGATAGGCAAGATGTTTGGATGAAAAACGGATACGCTGCCTGATCAATGCCTTCAGATTTCGGGGAGGAATATTCCAGACGGCAGCTTTTGGTTCCGTCGCAAATCGTATTTTATATTTCGAGGATGTCCTTACTCGATTCAACAGCAGGTCGTCATCACCGGAGTGATGGTTGATTCCACTGCCAAATCCACCAATTTTTTCAAACAATTTTTTCCGATATGAGAAGTTTGCGCCGAATCCCGTAATGGCCATGTTTCGTCCAGCAGTGGCTGCGGCAATTGATCCCGAAGCAAAATACTCCAGCGCGAGCAGGCGATGGAAGAATGTATTGTATTGACCATCCGTGCGATATGGTGCATAACCGAAAACCAGTCCGACACCCTCAGAATAATGACTAACCAGCGTTTCAATCCACTTCGGATGCATGGTCGAATCCGCATCGGTGGTGATAATGATCTCTCCGCTCGAGATTTCAATCCCCCTCATAATCGCATTCTTCTTGGGTGCATCGGATTTCTCCGATTCATCAATATGGATGACTTTCACATTTCCATGTTTTGAGGCGAAATCCTCCATAATCCGGGATGTCTCATCCGAAGACCGATCATTAACAAGCACAATCTCCAGTTTTTCCCGGGAATAAGTCTGAGCCGCGAGAGAGGAGAGGGTATCCTGAATATACGCTTCTTCATTGTGTGCCGGGACCATCACAGATACATTTGGAGTGTGTAATTGAATTCCCATTAGATTACGGCTCAATCCACCTCTGAAATAGAGAAGTATCAGGAAGTAGATGAGAAATCCAATAATTGTAAGTATTCCTAAGATATCAATAAATGTGACCATAATTTCATCTTCCGGTAAACCTTTTCAGGAACTTAATTTACAGGTTCCATCTCAATGAATCAAGCAGATTGTCGAGTTTTCTGTTGATATATTCAGATTAAGGTTGTAAAATGAATATCCTGTTCACGAAGTAAAGGAATCTAGAGACGTATGATCAAGGCAATTTGGAAATATTCTCTGTTATTCCTGACAATTTTGATCAGTTTTAACCATGTTCAAACTCTCATGGCAGGTGAAAAAGTATGGATATTTCTTCAGGATAAAGGCCGAACCTCGAACTTTATAAATGTCAAGGGTTCTGCACTTGGATTGAGTGAGCGTAGTCTTAAAAGACGGCAGCACGTTCTTCCACAATCTGAATTAATTGATAAAAAAGATTTACCGCTAAATCCACACTACCTGACCCAACTTAAAGCAATGGGGCTTCAAATTCATGTGGAATCTCGTTGGCTTAATGCAGTGAGTGCGATTCTGTCTCCAGCCCAATTGGAAGACATCCGTTCTCTCCATTTTGTTCAAGGCGTTCGTGCAGTGGCTTATTCCAATCGCAACTTTCCTGTGGTTAAATCGCCGGTTTTTTCACAGGGACACTCCACGCAAACAGATCATAACTATGATTATGGTACAAGCCGTACACAGAATAAAATGATTCGCGTACCGGATGTGCATGATTTGGGAATAACGGGTAGCGGAGTGCTTATTGGTATGATCGATACCGGATTTGATTTCCGTGACCGGGCTGTGTTTGACCATCTTGATGTGGTGGCGGAGCACGATTTTATCTGGGATGATGATACCACCACAAATTCGGCGATCGATCCGAGTCGTCAGGATGATCATGGCACAGAGACCTTGTCCGTGATTGCAGGCTATTTACCGGGAAGTTTGATTGGTCCCGCGTTTCAGGCGCAATTCGCATTGGCCAAGACGGAGTGGCTTGCCTGGGAATTTCGGTTTGAAGAGGATTTGTGGGTGGCGGGATTGGAGTGGCTCGAAGCGCAAGGTGTGGATGTCGTATCCAGCTCTGTGGCTTACAGTGATTTCGATGATGGATTTACCTATACATACGATGATTTGAATGGAGCCAGTTGTGTCACCACAATTGCAGCTGAAATTGCCTTTGAAAAGGGAATGATCGTCGTAAACTCCGCTGGAAACGAAAGGAATAATGACTGGCATTATATCATGTCTCCCGCAGATGGAAAACATGTTTTCGCAGTAGGCGCTGTGGATTTAACCGGTGAAATTACTTATTTCAGTTCAGTGGGGCCGACAGCCGATGGTCGAATTAAACCCGATGTCATGGCAATGGGCATGGGAGTAGTTGCCGTGAATCCCAATCGTGATTCAGAATATGATTTCTTTTATTTAAGCGGCACTTCTTTTTCCTGTCCAATCGTGGCTGGTGTTTGCGCTCTTGTACTGGATGCACACCCCGAATTAACTCCGCTTGAAGTTCAGGACGCTGTTCGCATGACATCCGACCGATCTACCAATCCCGATACATTGTATGGCTGGGGCATCGTGAATGCATATGAGGCGATCTTTTATCATGGTATGATATTCAAAGATTTCAAATTGCTGTCCGAACTTCTATCTGATTGTTACACTTTTGAAATAAATGTTCTGTCCAAACAGGGCGTGGATCCCAACTCAGTCGTTTTGCATTATGGAGAATCCTCAGCCGTTCCCTTTGAAAATATCCGAATGGATCTTGTTCATGACAGTTCCCGCTTTGCAGCCAATTTGCCTCTCTCAATCAATCAGGATAGCCTGCGTTTTTACATTGAGGCAACCGATTGGGAGGGTAATCCTTCCACCGGCCCATGGGATGCGCCTTTGCGAGTGTATACATTGTCTGATACATCGAACGAGGATATTCCGATCCCGATGGATCAGCCATCGGCCATTCACCTTTTCCCGAACTATCCCAATCCATTCAATCAAGAGACACACATTGTTTTTGATCTGAATATTACTACCCATGTTCAGCTCAAAATCTACAATATTAACGGACAAGTCGTGCGCACATTACTCTCAAAGCAACTTTCCCCGGGATTTAAACGCGTAGTATGGGATGGCAGGGATGAACAGGGTGTCTCCGTCGCTTCGGGGCTCTATTTGAGTCATCTGAAAACAGACAAACAATCCCGAATTGTGAAGATGAGTCTTCTCAGATAGAAGAGTTTTTAATTGATTTTTGAGTATAAAACCTATATATTATTTAACTCGTTCCACATTCATTTTGAGTGTGATGAAGTACATCGAAGGGACATCGGCCAAATGATTTTAACAAAAGTGGGAGGTGAATTCCATTGAAACTCACTCCTCTAGAAATCAAAAAGCAACACTTCAAGACCCGAGTTAAGGGATTTGATCCAACAGAAGTTGAAACATTTCTTGAGATGGTGGCTGATGAATATGAGTCAGTCCTGAACGAAAAGAATCGATTGGCTGACGAAATGATAAAGAATAAGACCCAGTTAAAGGATTATCAGCAGGTTGAAAAAACACTTCAGGATACCCTGATGAACGCTCAGGAAACGGTCAGTCAATCTCGCGAGAATTCCAAGAGAGAAGCGCAAATTATTGTCCGTGAAGCAGAGCTGAAATCAGAACGTGTTATTGATGAGGCGCGTGAAAAGCTGGATAAAATGAAAAATGATTACACTATCCTGAAAGCTCAGAAAGAATCTTTTGCCAAACGACTCAAACATTTGCTTGAAGCACAAATTGAACTGATTAATGTGCTTGAAATAGATGATGTCGGCTTTATAAAAGGCAGCAGAAATATGTCCAATAGCCTGGATTCCGGAGAGCAAGGCGCACATGGTACACATTCTGCATCTTCAAAGAAAGGCAGTTAATTAGAAGTTTGATAAGCAGAATAAGATCCAGGTCAGTATCAAAAATGATGATATATCGGTGGAGGATCATGATGTTTAATACTCGAATAATTTTATGTTTCATCATCAGTATCTTGTTTCTCGCAGGATGTTCTCACATGAAACAGGTCAGGTATGGTGAGCTTGAAACCACCGATACAGTTGAGGTACAGCTGAAATCCGGTGCCAAGATCCAGGGAACAGTGGTTGAGGCTGAACCACATCAATTGATTTTACAAAAGGGAACTCAAAACTCCCGGACCATTGCCAAGACGGATATCTCAACCATCAAGCGAACTACACCTGTTAGAGATCAATTCGGAAATGGAATATCAGAAGAAGAAATTGATAAAATAAAAACAAGTAAAAACACGGTTACATATGGTATTGGTGGAGGTCTGCTCAGTTTGGGCGCCAGCTTTTTTGTGGGTTCAATGATTTCCAATTCAATGACTGAAAGCAGTGGAACTGTTCTAGTTGCGACCACAGCTTTGGGAGGAGGATTGGGAACAGTTCTATTTGTAAAAGCTGGTAAAAACAAAGATCGGTCTGATGCGATTGAGACGATTTGTGAAGATCGCCAGATGTCTGTTCAGGTAAATAAAACTCCGGCTTCAAATAATTCGGATGATCTTCAACAAATACTTACCGAAGAGAAAGAGCGCCAGGAAAAACTTCGTGAAGAACGTGAAGAGCTTCTTCGAAAACTTCAGGAATCCCGTGACACGAATGATTAATATCACATGATCTCTCTAATCAGGATAGGACTATGGCAAACCAGAAAATTGGCATTATCGGCGGTAGCGGTCTTTATGAAATTGAAGGCATTAGACATGTCGACCGCATCCATATCGAAACCCCTTTTGGCAACCCCTCGGATGCCTTTGAGATTGGAGAACTGGAAGGGCGTGAAATTGTTTTTTTGCCACGCCACGGCAGGGGACACCGCATTTCCCCGACCGAGGTTAACTACCGCGCCAATATCTGGGGAATGAAAAAACTGGGTGTTGAATGGATCCTGTCTGTTTCGGCTGTTGGATCCCTGAAAAAAGAAATAAAGCCCTGCGATTTTGTGCTGATCGATCAGTTTATTGACCGGTCCAATCAAGGACGTAAAACGACATTCTTTGACGATGGGATTGTCGCCCATATCTCATTTTCACATCCCATCTGTGAGGAACTAAGCCGAGTGGTTTACGAGGCTGGACAAGAGTGCGGGGAGGGGGCAAATATCCATTGGGGAGGAACCTATTTGAATATGGAAGGCCCCGCTTTTTCAACGCGAGCCGAATCGCTGCTCTATAAATCGTGGGGCGCCAATGTGATTGGTATGACCAATATGCCTGAAGCCAGGTTGGCACGTGAGGCTGAAATGTGCTATGCCACCATTGCCATGGCCACTGATTATGACAGCTGGGTCGAGGGTGAGCTGGATGAAATGGTCAATGTGGAAATGATCTTGGCAAATCTGCAGAAGAATGTGGTTCGTGTCAAAAAGATTTTACGCCAGGCCATATTAAATATTCCGCTTGAACATGACTGCACTTGCAATCATGCTCTTGAAAATGCAATTGTGACGTCTCCGGATGTGATTCCCGAGGGCGCTAAAAAACGGTTGAATATGATTATCGGGAAGTATATCCAATAAAAATGGCGAGAGGCAAAGGGCCATTGGCCCAACCTTCACACACCAAATAAAGAGATCAGTTATAGCAAGGATACAATTTGGCATTTAATGAAGTAAAAACACCAATAAATTATCCGGACCTTGAGAAACAGGTTTTAGAAAACTGGGAAAAGGGAAAGATATTTGAGAAATCTGTTTCATCCCGGCCTGAAGGGAACCCTTTTGTATTCTATGAAGGCCCGCCCACAGCCAACGGCAAACCGGGGATTCATCATGTGATTTCCCGATGTATCAAGGATTTCGTGTGCCGGTTCAAAACCATGCAAGGATTTCGAGTAAGCCGAAAAGCCGGATGGGACACGCATGGTCTTCCGGTTGAAATTGAAATTGAAAAGCAACTCGGATTTACGCACAAGGAAGAGATTGAAGCATATGGCGTGGATAAGTTCAATCAGAAATGCCGTGATTCGGTGTTTAAGTATGTTAAAGAATGGAATGAACTGACTCGACGGATTGGATACTGGGTCGATCTTGACAATCCCTATATTACCTATACAAATGAATACATTGAGAGTGTGTGGTATTTACTTGCTCAAATGTGGAAAAAGGATTTGCTCTATCAGGGATTCAAAATTTTGCCCTATTGCTCGCGATGCGAAACCTCCCTCTCAAGTCACGAAACATCACTTGGTTACAAAGAGGTTAAGGACCGATCCGTTGTGGCCAAGTTTGCCCTCGTGGATAAACCCAATGAATTTATCCTTGCGTGGACGACAACTCCTTGGACTTTGCCCGGGAATGTGGCGCTTGCAGTCGGAGCAGATATTACCTACGTAGCTATCCAGCAAGACAAGAATGGCATTCAGGAAACATATTATCTCGCGGAAGACCGGCTTGAGATGATTCAGGGTGATTATGAAATCCTTAAAAAAATAAAAGGCACTGAAATTGAAGGATGGAAGTATCATCCCTTGTTTGATTTTGTCAATCTTGAGGACGAGGAGCATCCGGCCTATTTTGTAGCGACTGCGGATTTTGTGACCACTGAAGAAGGTACAGGTGTTGTACATACGGCTGTGATGTATGGTGAAGATGATTACCGTCTTGGATTACGTCTCGGATTGCCTGCAAAGCATACAGTGGATGAGCACGGTCATTTCAACGAGCATGTTTCGAAATGGAAGGATCAATACGTTAAAGATCCTGATACGGAGCATGATATTATCCACACTCTGAAAGAAACCGGCCGATTGTACAAGCAGGCAAAATATACACACTCCTATCCCCATTGCTGGCGATGTGAGGCGCCATTGCTTTATTACGCCAAGAAATCGTGGTATATTCGAACCACTGCAATGCGCGATCAGTTAATTGCGAATAATGAAGAAATTCAATGGTATCCCAAAGAGGTCGGGACCGGTCGATTCGGTCGCTGGCTTGAAAATAATGTCGATTGGGCGCTTTCTCGTGACCGTTACTGGGGCACGCCGTTGAATGTCTGGCTCTGTGAGTCTTGCGGAAAACAGCAAGCCATTGAAAGTGTGGATGAACTTGAGAAATTATCCAATCAGGATAAGATCAAAGATCTTCATAAACCTCATATCGATGAGATCACACTCACCTGTCCTGATTGTAAAGCAACAATGCGCCGCACGCCTGAAGTGCTTGATTGCTGGTTTGATTCAGGTGCTATGCCTTATGCGCAGTTTCATTATCCCTTCAATAAAGATGGTTCATTTGAAAAGCAATTCCCTGCGGATTTCATCGCTGAAGGTGTGGATCAGACACGCGGCTGGTTCTACTCACTGCTCGCCATATCCACGTTGGTAACCGGAACACCCTCTTATAAAAGCTGCATTTCTATTGAAATGATCCTCGATAAAGACGGTCAGAAGATGTCAAAGACCCGTGGCAATGCCGTGGATCCATTCAAAATCATTAATAAATATGGTGCCGATACGCTGCGCTGGTATCTTTATACAGTCAGTCCGCCCTGGGTGCCAACCCGTTTTGATGAAGATGGTGTCATTGAAGTACAACGCAAATTCTTTGGCACCTTGATGAATACATACAGCTTTTTTGTGCTTTATGCGAATATTGATTCATTTACGTATCAAGAACCGCATGTGGCCGTCGAAAATCGATCCGAGATTGATCGATGGTTGATATCAGAAAAGAACGCATTGGTGATGCGTGTGAACGATTGGCTCTCACGATATGAGATTACCAAAGCGGCCAGAGCCATCCAGGAATTTGTGATCGATGATCTATCCAACTGGTATGTGCGGCGTAATCGACGCCGGTTCTGGAAATCGGAAATGGGCAGTGACAAACAGTCCGCCTATGAAACCTTGTATGAATGTCTGTATACCTTATCAAAACTTATTGCGCCGTTTGCTCCATTTACTGCAGACGAGATTTATCAAAACATCAGTCAATCCGATCCCGAAGCACTCGAAAGCGTACATTTGACCCTGTATCCCACACCCGACGAACCATTGAACATCTATCGTGACGAGAAGCTGGAACAACGCATGCGTCTTGTACGCACTGTTGTTACACTTTGTCTGGCTGCGAGAAATGAGGCTGGAATCAAAGTGCGACAGCCTCTTGAGCGCGCGATTGTGGTTGTAAGTGGTGATGGCATACAAAAATCCATTCAAGAGTTTGAAGCACTCATCCTGGATGAATTGAATATCAACAAGCTTGAGTTCGCACAGGATACCTCTGATCTGTACCAGAAAGAAGCCAAGCCTGTCTTCCGCAATCTTGGACCAAAATTCGGTTCACATGTCAATCAGGTGGCTGAGATTATCCGAAAATTCTCTGAAGAAGAAATTCAGAAACTTGAGAATGGCGAATCTCTGCACATTAGTGTGAATGGCGGAAAACACGGCGAAATTGAACTGAAGGATGTGGAAATCGAGCTGACTGCGCCCAAGGGACTTGAAGTGCAAACCGATTCGGATATTACCGTGGCACTTGACACGAAGCTGAATGAAGACCTTGTGGTGGAAGGCCTGGCCCGTGAATTTGTGAACCGAATTCAGAATATGAGAAAAGAAGCCGGATTCAGTGTGACAGACCGGATTGAAGTACATTATGAAGCAAGTAGTGCGCTGCACCGTGCGATTCGATTTAAATCGACGGAAATCCAAACAGAAATATTGGCTGCAATGATCCATGATCAATTTGATCCAGCTGATTTTGAGCGAGAGTGGCAGATTGATCATGAGACTGTGAAGGTGGGAATTAAGCGACTGATGCCCAGTGCAGCTTTATCCTGAGCCTTTTATTGAGCCAAGGAGTAACGAGATGAATCAGAAAGACCTCACATTTTATAAAGATTTACTTTTAAAAAAGCGTAAGGAGATGGTGAGCCACATGGATTCCATTACCTCATCCGAGCGTGAGAGCACGATTAAGGAATCCAGCGGTGATCATTCTGCTTATGCATTTCATATGGCGGATCAAGGTACAGACACAATGGAACGAGAGTATAATTTCTTTTATGCACAGCGTGATGGCCAATTACTCTCGCATATCGAACGTGCTCTTGAAAGAATTAAAGCGGGTGATTTTGGCAACTGCCGATCCTGCACCAATGAAATTGGCAGAGCCCGTCTTGAAGCTGTGCCGCATGCGACACTCTGTATTGAGTGTAAATCCCATCAGGAAAAACTGCCTCCGATATCCACGGAAGAGGATGCTGAGGAGGAGGCGGATTGAAACTCCTTTGGCCATTTCTTACGGCACTTGTTCTCGATCAGATTACCAAGCAGGTCATTCGGATGACCATGTTCGTCGGTCAATCCAATGAAGTCATTGGGAATTTTGTACGCCTTACTTTTGTGGAAAACCGGGGTATGGCTTTCGGGATTCAAATCGGCAATGGATTGATCTTTACGATTCTTTCCATCATCGCTTCAATCGGGATTGCGGTTTATTTGTATTTCCAGCGAAACGAAAGCCGAGGCATCACGCTAAGCCTTTCGCTGATTCTTGGTGGTGCGATTGGCAATCTCATTGATCGTATACTATTTGGTCGTGTCGTGGATTTTATGGATTTTGGCATTGGAACGACACGCTGGCCTGTTTTTAACGTGGCTGATTCTGCTGTTGTGATTGGCATGGGCATTCTGATTGTTACCACATATATTGTTGAACGTTCTTCAGACCCTTCCCCAAAAAAGGCTTTGTCCGAATCCGGTGACGGAATCAATTAATGAAATTATCGTTCCAGCGCATAAATCCAAAGAACGGTTGGATGCGTTTCTCGCGCATTCTATTGAGCGAACCTCCAGAAGTCAAATTCAGAAATGGATCAAAGAGGGTCTGATCCTTGTAGATGGCCAACCGGCCAAACCCAAACAATCCGTTTTACCGAATCAAACCATACAGATTACACGAACCAAACTGCCCCCGATTGAAGCGCAACCTGAATCCATCCCTCTTGATATTGTTTTTGAAGATGAATCCCTTCTCATTATAAACAAACATGCAGGCATGGTTGTACACCCTGCGTATGGCAATCGCACAGGAACACTGGTCAATGCCTTGCTTGGATACAGTAAAGATCTCTCTGAATATCATGATGATTTGGACCGGCCGGGCATTGTGCATCGCATCGATAAAGATACCTCTGGATTGCTTGTGGTCGCAAAAGATGAAGAAGTGCATCGCGACCTTGCATTGCAATTCAAGGACAAGTCTGTTCATAGGGAATATGTAGCAGTGGTTTGGGGCAAAATTCAAAAGGGGCAGGGAACGGTTGATGCGCCTCTTGCCAGGAGTATTCGTGACCGTCGAAAGATCTCGGTTTCTGAAATCGGAAAACGTGCTGTGACCCATTATCAGGTTCTTCAGCGTTTCCCGATTGTCACGCTGCTGCAACTGCGTCTTGAGACAGGACGCACGCATCAGATTCGTGTGCATCTTGCACATAAGGGCCATCCGGTATTTGGAGATCAGACATACGGAGGACGCACGCGCCAACTCGGTGGATTGAACCGGGCCCAGACAGCAGAAGTGCAGGATTGGCTTGGTTTAATGCCAAGGCAGGCGCTTCATGCCAAGACTTTGGGATTCGTGCATCCAAAGACCGGGAAGACGATTCACTTTGATTCTGAATTGCCGGTGGATATGCAAATTTTAATTGAACGAATTCAGAACTATCAAAATACGATAAATTCCGAACAGGAGAAAGTCATATGAAAACCGATGAACTGGTGAAATATCTGGATGAACTGCTCCGAACTTCTGAAATTCAGGATGATAGTGTGAATGGACTTCAGGTCGCGAACAGCGGTTCCGTACAAAAAATAGCGCTCGCTGTAGACGTATCTGAACCGGCCATTCAGAAAGCATCCCAATTAGACGCCGAACTACTACTTGTGCATCATGGTTTGTTCTGGGGAAAGTCCGAGCCCATTAGAGGTGCGCTATATGAGCGCATCCGGGGATTAATTCAGAATGATATTGCCTTATACGCCTCCCACTTACCGTTGGATATGCATCCCGAATTGGGAAACAATGCGCAGGCGGTATCTATCATGGATTGGTCTGTTACAGATGAGTTTGGTGATTATCACGGCCAGATTCTTGGCAAGGAGATCCATTTTAAAACACCGGTCTCGCTCCAGCAGATCGCGGATGATCTTTCCAATAAACTGAATTGTTCTCCTGTGCTTTGGGAATTCGGAAAGGCTGAAATTCAAACTGCGGGATATGTTAGCGGTGGGGCGATCAGTATGCTTCCTGAAGCGATTGAGAAGGAGCTGGATTTGTATATAACCGGCGAACCCAGGCATGGTTCGTACTGGATTGCTAAAGAAGCTGGAATCAACGTCTTATTCGCAGGACATTATGCTACAGAGACATTGGGTGTTCAGGCGCTGGGAGTGCATCTCCAAAAGAAGTTTGGATTGGAAGTGAAAATGATCGAATTGCCGACAGGGCTATGAATAATTCAAAATGTAAAACAAAAAAAGGCCGGCAATTGCCGGCCTTTTCCACAAAATCCGCTTGCGAAACTAGTAAAGTCTCACTCTATTCAACTTTATCAAAGACGATGGTTGCAGGCACATCCACCGGATCGTCCACACCATTGTCGGGTGTGACATCAATGGTTACGGTTGCATCGACTGTTAGTTCATCTCCAGCCTCATTCAATGAATAGGTTCCAGATATTCCCATACCATCAGATAGATTGATGGTAGCCTCTGATCCAGATGTTGACCAAGTGCCAGTCCCTGTGGTTTCCACGCCTTCCTGTGTGCGTGTATATTCAAGCGTACCATCAGCGTTCAAAGTAACTTCTATAACAGGTAGTATCCCCTCATCAGGATCCGGAACGACAGGATCTCCTCCAAATATTATGTATGATGCAGAGATCCATGTACCGACCAAAGCGGAATCGTGAGAAGGTCCTACTATATTGCCGTTGTCGTCATCTTTTTTTCCACATCCTGCAACCATGAGAACCGCCAGTGCCAGGACGGCAATTATTTTCCAAATGTGTTGTTTTGTCATCATGTCTTGTCCCTTCGTGCTTATTGGATGAATTGTGTCACAAAATATTTTGGTGCGAGCGTCTCACCCGTGGCCCGTTCAATCATCTCATTCCACGGGTATCGGTTTCCTTCAAGAAACACATTCTGTTTAAGAAATGTTCCCACCGCCGCTTGGTTAATATAACTCGGAGAATTTTCATTTGCAAGTGTTGGAATGTCAGATGCGAGGGCAAAATGCAATTGTGATGCAAAAAGTTCACCCATCAAATAATTCTGATAATAGCAGGGCGCAATTGTAAAATGGATTTTAGCGGCCCAATCCGGTTCGTTGCGATTCGCAGGTCGTGTCACCAATTGATACCGCTCTACCATATCCCACCAGAGTGTGTTCAGATCCGAATCAGGATTGGCATAAAGCGCCTTTTCAAAGTTATACATGACCATGGACCAGCGCGCGAAGATTATCTGTTTGAGCTGCATATATTTGGTCGTTACGGTTTCCAACTCTTCACGTTCCTTGCCCGATAAATTGAGCATGGTCTGCATCCATATAGGATTGCGGCTGAGCCTGCCAAAAAACATGGCGATTGCTTCAGTCGTAAAGCTGTGCGCGGGCGAGCGCAGGGTGAAGGGCAGATCCGGATTGATATATTCATCATAAATCGCATGACCCAGCTCGTGAAGCATGGTTTCCATCCATCGCTCATTGTCTTTGATATTGCACAGTATTCGGATATCGCCCTCACGATCAATGTCTGTGCAGAACGCATGGGGATTTTTGCCCTCTTTTTCAAACAGATCGCTTCGATCCAAAATCGACTGGACCTCCAAGTCGATGCCTTCAAAGAAATCCACTGCCAGCTTCTGAACGTCCTTTCCGGTATAATAGGCATCCAGATCCACATTATACACGAGCGGTGTCTCCTGGAAAAACGGATCATGATAATGCCAGGGACGGAGATCCTTCACCTTCATCTGATACGACTCGGCAAGAATGCCATCCAGTTCACTTTTCAATTCAGCGTATGGCTTCGCAGTCAGGGATTCAAGTTCCTCAAAGATGGCATCCAGTGCCTTGACATTGAGTTCAGATGTTTCAAGTTTCAACGTGTGGTAATTCTCATACCCCAAAGCGCGGGCAGCCTGGTTGCGGAGTTTGACCAATTTGATAATATCGTCCGCGACCATGGGGCCGACCTGTTTGCTGGCCAGCCAGGCGGCTTTGCGTTTCCCTGACCGGGTTTCTGTTTTCAGAATTTGGTCAATTTCGTTGGATGTTACAGTCCGGCCTTTGATTTCGCCTCTGAATGTGCTGAAGTTCTGCTCAATATTCGCGCTCAGTGTCACGATCTTTTCCAACAGTTCCGGTTCAATCTGATTAATCTGAAACTCATTCAAGAGTACATCAAGCTCACGCTTCATGATTGAGTTTCGAATTTGTCCTGATTCCTTGAATGTTTTCAATTTCTGATAAACCGCTGGATCGCTTTGTAATTGTTTCATTTTCAGATCTGCTGCTGCATAGGCATTGTAATTCGACTCTTGACCGGTGATGGCCGCGCTCCAATAAGCGAGGTTCGCGGTCTTTTCTAATGGTTTCATTTGCTCGGTATACTGGTCAATTTGAATTTGCAGCGATTGTTCATCCGCATTCATGCCGCATCCGATCATCAAGCTGACAAGTGCCAGCAATCCAAACAAAAATAAAGTTTTTCTCATGGTATCCTGAACTTTCTGTTTGTAAAAAATCCATTGTTATTTGAGAGGCAGAAGTGCGATTTCGATTCTACGATTTTGCGCCCGTGTTTCTTTAGTCTCGTTCGAAGCCACGGGGTGATGTTCACCCATGCCCACTGCTTCGAGCCGACTCGGATCGATTCCCACAGTCTCCTCCAGAAAACGAACCACATGTGTGGCCCGGGCATTGGAGAGCTCCCAGTTACTGTCAAATTGTTCTTTCAACTTGCCCTGAATTGGGATATTGTCGGTGTGCCCTTCAACCCGGATGATTTTATCCTTCTGGTTCTTGAGTATATTGCCCACACGCTCGAGCACAGCCAAACCTTCAGTTGCAATGGCCGCTTCACCCGGGGGGAATAGAATTTTATCCACAATACTGACTTTGAGTTTGTCCGCCAATTGCGTAATCTGAATTTGATTGTCTTCAATCTCATTCTGCATCTCGGTAATGAGCGAATCTTTGGTGGATTGGATACGAGCGATTTCGGCTTCTTTTTCTTTTTTGGTATTGGTGATTTCGAGCACTTTTTGATTGAGCTCTGTTTCCAGCTGGTTTAATTTGTTTTGAAGCTGAGCGTTTTCACTTTCCAGAATTTTCAAATCCTGTTGAATGGGCTGGTAATTGTTTTGATAAAGATATCCGCCTGCACCTGCGGTTATCAATGTTATTACGCCCAGAATAATGGATAGCGCTCTCATGGTTCACTCTCCTGTAATTGGTTGAAAGGATATCTTGGGTGCAGTATAGAATTTTCAACACTTTAAATCAAGTGTTTTTTAAATTGCATTTCATTTTAAAAATATCAATTTTAGTAACAATAAAGTAAGAAGGATTCCGTTTACCTTTATGTGCCAGGTTAAGTCGTTTAAACTCTCTCTGGAGGAGTATGCTGGATTCACATACAGATGCCGATCAAGTGAAGGCATACAGAGATGGTTGAATGAGTTGCTTGGGTGAGAGGGACGTGTTGAATTGGTGATCGGTATTAAAATAGATAAAAAAAAGGTCGGAGGAGACTCCGGCCTTTTTAATTTGGACTGCTTATTCTATTTTGCCACTTTCTTAATTTTACTCGAACCAGAGGTTTTGGATATTTCTATTTGAATAACTGCATCACTGTTTCATTGAGTCTGCTGTCTTTTATATAGATAAGTATGGATATCCGAATCCATTATCAATTCGGAGAACAGTGGGCGCGCACTTCGGCAATTTTGGTTGATTCTGCCTCTGTGATTGTCAGGTTCCAGCGGGTTTTGATTTCTACCCAGTTATTGACATACTCACAATGGTAGGCCTTGTTTGGCGGCATCCATTTGTCAGGTCCTTTCGCTCCTTTTGATCTATTCTCAGAGCTCTTAACCGCAATGAGATGTTCAGGATTTTCGAGGTCGTTCGCGTAGTCCATCCTCATTTCAAAATTCCATATCCAACCGTCAGTACGATGGGCATTGCCTAACGGCACCATGTGATCCACATCCAATTTATTTGGATCTGTAAATACCTCGCCTGTATATGGATCAGTCCAGCGGCCTGAGAGGACCTTGCTGCTATCAGAATCATCGAAAGCGATTGGAAGTTCGGATTCAGCGATGAGTACTTCCGTGCGTGTATTTTGACCATCTCTGTCTGCATCAATCCAGTGTTTCCATTGAGATCGTTCGTATTCCTGAATCACAGTTACGTTATGCGACCACACCCAGCCGGTGTAATTCTTATATATCGCATGATAATACCCGTTTTGTTTTTCAGGTTCTAATAGAATAAGCTCATCCCCGGATTCGAGGTGCTGCAAGACGTCAGAAGCGGCGGTTGGATTTTCGCGAAGGTTGGAATTGCGCTTGACGATTATATCATGGGCCAGTACGAGGGATGCGTTGATAAAAAAGAGAATGACGATGAGTCCTGGAATCAGGCTTTTAAAGTTGTTTTGGATAATCTGAAATTTACGTTTCTTGTTTGGAGAACTTCTGAAAATAGATGACATCATGGCGACCTCCTTGTATTTCCATTGTCCCCAAACTCCTGTTTGGGAATGATAGAGATTCTTGCATCTATTCCACAGTTATGACCCATCATCAGCCCAGTGCAACATCAAGGAGCATCATTACCGCGAAACCAGTCATGGTTGCCATAGTGACTGTATCAATATTCTTCTCATTTCGCTGAGATTCCGGGATCAGCTCTTCCACAACCACAAAAATCATAGCACCGGCTGCAAAACAAAGTGCATAGGGCAGGATGTTCTGCATACGAAGAACAAAGACTGCTCCGAGCACACCGGCAATGGGTTCAACAATACCTGAGGCCTGCCCCAGTAGGAAGCTTTTCATCCGACCCATTCCTTCTCTTCTCAAGGGCAACGATACTGCGGCTCCCTCAGGAAAATTCTGGAGACCAATTCCAATTGCCAATGCGATTGCGCCGCCAATCGTGGCAGAGGAGAGGTTGGCTGCCACAGCTCCAAAAGCAACACCGACCGCGAGACCTTCGGGGATGTTATGCATTGTGATGGCCAGCACCAACAGCGTGCCTCGCTGCCAGGACGTCTTTGGCCCCTCACTGTGATCTACATCCAATCCCATATGAAGGTGGGGGAGGAAACGGTCAGTCAGTCTCATGAAAATTCCACCAGCCATGAAGCCAATGACGGCTGTCAACCATGGGGTATGACCCATCTGTTCGGCAAGTTGTATGCCTGGTGCGAGTAAAGACCAGAAGCTTGCGGCAATCATGACGCCGGCTGCGAAGCCGAGCATTGAATCCATGAGTTTGGGTTTGACTGTCTTTGTGAAGAAGACGAGTGCAGCTCCTGCCGCTGTGACGCCCCATGTAAAGAGCGTGGCTAAAAGCGCTTGCGTGACTGGGCTGTATTGTTGAATGAAGTCGATCATATTATATCCTTTTAACGCGACGGCTCAGTGGTTGCGGGATCTCAGGTCACTGAGTTTTAATTAAAAACAAAAACTGAGATAAAAGAACAAACTTAGAAAATTACGCAACAGCTCCGCAATCCACCGCAGCCGTTTGTTATGTGAATTTACTCATCGAATTAGAGAAAATTTCTTCGTTTCTACAAATTCGTTTCCGATACACAATTTGTAAAAGTAGATACCGCTTGTATAATTGTTTGCATCAAAATGGACAAAATATGTGTCGGCAAATTGATATTCATTTATCAAAGTGTCAATTATTCTTCCATGCACATTATATATATTTAAAGAAACATGAGATGACTTTTTCATTGAATATGAAATTGTTGTCGAAGAATTAAAAGGATTTGGATAATTATTTCCCAGAGAGAAGTTTTTTATCATATCACTGTGACCAAACTCATTTACTTTGGTTATATGCGGAAATGTGAGAGTTGCAAATACGGCTTTATGATCTGACGGCCATTCAAGGCTGTCTGCAATGAAATGTTCATTGGCTGTAAATGTGGTGCTTATTTCATTGTTTGCGTACGATTCTCTTGGGCCTACCAATGCTGCATATTTCGTCTGGATATCGCCTCCTTTATAAAAAATATAATCTATTCTATCCCTGTCATCAGCCAGAGGTGTCCAGCTGGTTGATCCTTTACCATGGGCATATGAAGGCCAGGTAATACCAGGATTATCCACTTCATTCGGAAAAAACTCACGATAGCTGTCTGTGTATCCGCTATCCTCAAGCAGCATTGTGTTTTGCCAGGGAACAACGACACCGTTATGGTCAAACATTGCGGATGTGTTTGCTGTCCAGTCCAGATGGGATGGATCATTAAAGTCACCCATAAAAACAACAGGTTCGGTTTTATTCTCAGTATAATTTAAAAATGCATTCACTTGTTCATCTTTTGTTGATAACAAATTATACGATAAAATTTGGCTGACATCAGTCACCGGATCAGGATTTCCAGTTCCGTCATCTATCATATTCCAGTTGGGACTGCCCCCATTATACCCCCTTGGCAGGTAACAGGCATAGTACATATAATCCAAATGACCACAAGCCACAATGATGATTTCGCCGTTTATGTCTAAATGAAAACCGGCAATTGATCCTCCGCTACCAGGGATCAAATAGAAATCTTGAATTGGGAATTTACTTATTACGGATACATCGCCTCCCGCATATCCTCTATGATACTGAAGCCCCTCAGAAGAGAGTTCATCCACAATTTTTGCAGTCCAATCCTGACCGTTATAATTTCTTACTTCTGAAAAGCCAACCACATCAGGATTTACTTCAACAATAATATTTTTAATTTTTGTCAATCCATTGCTTACAGACGTACCTTCCTGCCAAATATTAAAAGCCATGAAATCAAGATCAATTTGTGCCTGAGCTTTTGGCACCAGGAAAAGGTATAGTGCCATGATCAATTTTAATAGGTTTTTATCTCTCATTGTCAACTCCTGTAATGATGAAAGAGTAGAAATTGATTCTGAAATGCAGAACAACGGATTATTTATACTTTTGCCCAGGGATTATATATTGTTACCTTAAGATTAAAAGTTTTTTAACTGATACATGCGAACTGGAATTTAACTTGTAATAGTATATACCAGAACTTAAATTTTCAGCATCATAGGATACTTGATGAAGGCCTTCTGAAAAAACAGATTTAACAATAGTATCTATTCTTTGGCCTCTCAAATTAACCAAATCTATGGTTACTTCTGATGCTTTTGGTAAAGAAAATTGAAGAGTTGTTTGAGAGTTGAATGGATTCGGGTAAT
>JABMRT010000099.1 GCA_013202295.1 Candidatus Zhuqueibacterota bacterium | reverse complement strand
GTATTATTGAACACATCGGACACATTTCCCACATGATCAACTGCGTAATACCTAAAGAAGAATTCTCCATCTTGCGTGAAATCCAACCGGGTTGAATCAAAGGGAACGAATGGATTGCTGTTTATGGAAAGGTAGGTTTCCCGAACACCAGAAAAAGTATCTTCACTCTCAAGTGCAATTCGGAGATCTGATCCATAGAATACGACTTGATCGGATTGAAACCAGGCTGCGTCTAGAAAGGATATTTGGATTCGGGGCGGTGAACCATCGGCCCAGACCTCGAACACAGCGGGCAGTTTCGATTCATCAGATGATGTGATCGAGCCTCCGGGATTTTGAATGGTATTCTTGCCTTCGGAAAGCGTCATGGGAAGCGTTTGAATCTGATCCGGTTTTAGCAACACAGCATCAGATCCTTGGATGGATGTTGAAAGGAGGAAATAAATCGGAAGACTTTGTGCCACGTACAATCGGCCGTCAGAACCTTGATAGAATCCTTTATCATGCTGAAGTGGACTGATGAGAGAGTCTGCAGTCTGACCAAATCCGGCACAGATGGTTGTTACAAATATGAGGAGTAATTTTAAATCAAGTTTTTTCATCAGAATAGCCGATTATAAACCGGATCAATCCTTGATCATAAATGAGAAGGCTTTTTCAGATTTATTGCCCACATTGTCCCCCGTTCGCACTTCGATATGAAACTCTCCCTCATCCTGGAAGAAAAGGGTTTGATTGAACTCTTGCTCATCACTTCCGTTCATGCGATACCAGATGCCTTCAATTCCAGCAGAATTGTCAATGGCCGCCAGAAAGATTGAGGTAAATCGAGGATACACAGTAAGTGTTTCACCAGCATCATTTTGAACTGTGTCGATAGGTACAATACTGAACGTTTCATTAATCTGCGGAGCGCTGTTATCCACAATGAAAAGCACAACCTGATCAACCTCACGATTTTGTACATTGTCAAGGCTCAAGTATTGAAAAAGATATCTGCCCTCATCCGCGAGATTGATCGGATCAGTATAGGTCGTTGTTGCACCCTGATCAAATTTATATTCAGTTCTCATTACACCACAACCCTCATCCACTGAAGATAGTAGAATGTAAGATTCATGGGTTAACCAGACTACTCCGCGTTGTGCGTAATTGGGTCCGGTGAAACTATATGCAGTTTTTGGAGGGGTTAAATCCATGCGCAATTCCAAATCCTGCGCTTCACTTAAATTGCCGAGTTTGTCAACTGCGCGATATGAAACAGTAAATGGGCCGGTTTCAAGAGGCCCTGGAAAACCAAACGCATACCTGGAAAATTCATCATGGTTGATACTATATTCAATAAAGTCTACACCGATCTTATTATCTTCTGCGGTAAAAGTCACACGGGACCGCGGAGACACATAATCGCTTCCCTCCGTGGGAGCATATAGAATTTCTTCAACTGCGATAGACGGGACGGGCGGAATTTTATCCAGATAAAATGAAAATGTATTCGGGGCTTCTGCATTCTCAACATGGTCAACTGCATAATAAAGAAATCGATGCTCACCATCCTCAAGGTTATTCAGGTCAATGGCCTCACCTGTAAATGGAGAGTAAACTTCTTCATTCTCAAATCGGTAGTAAATGCTGTTTAATCCTGATATTGCATCTGTGCTGATCAATTGGAATACAGTACTGGAAGAGAGAACCTCACCCACAAAATTGATCATAGTTTCATGGCGCGTCTTGGGTGGAGTCAGATCGACTGCAAATTCTATCGAGCCCGGATCTTCAGCGTACCCCACATGATCAACTGCATAATATCTAATATTGTAGGATTTTTCCTGATCGAGTGCCAGTGCGGATTGATAGACTTGAAATGAATCACCATCGATAGAATAGTAAATATCCGCAACACCTGAAAGCTCATCATTAGATGCAAGAGTGCCACCCAATCCGTTACCATAATAGGTACGTTCACCCGCATTGTATATGGGCGCATCAGCCAGAGTTATTTCTGAAACCGGTGCTTCTCCATCAGTAAAGAATTTCAATAGTACCGTATCTTTTGCGAGGAAGTTATACCATCGAATAAATTGACGTCCACTCACCTCGAGCTGAATGCCCTCAGAATTGTATGCATCCTGATCCAGAAGCGATCTCTGATCCGTTTCTTTGAGCAGGAATGAAGGCGCATTGTCCTCCGGAGAAGTCGCCAGACGGATCCAGAAGGGTTTGTCAATCGGCCAGTAAAGTCTCTGATCGACTGTATCTCGATATACATGTATGGGATGTTGAGGTTGTGGCGCAATTTGAGCGAAAATGAAGGGTACGGAGAGTAAATGGAAACCAAACACAAGACATAGAACTGTGAGACAACGGATCTTTCGAGACATGGCTTTCTCCTTGTTTTTCTAATGACATCACATGGGGATGACAAAGACGTTTTTCAAGCAGGATGGATGCCTTTCGCTGTTTCTTTTTAAATTATCCATATATTATTATAATTAGAACTTTCGATTGTAGCTAAAATATTAAGAATTATTGGATTGATAGCAAGTTAAAAATTAAATATCTTTAAAATTTAATTCCCGACATAAATATGTATGAGCATAATAATGGATGCTGAATTTGATAATTTAGCTTTCAATATCAACGAATTGTATATATTCTATATCTTTGAACTGGACATATTGGTTATCCCGGTAAAATAAAAAAAGCCCGATATTAATATCGGGCTTTCTGGCCTCCCAAGACCTTCAAATATCGAACTTATTTATAGAAGATTTATTGGAAATATATAAGTTACGCCCGTTCATTCCTATTGAAAATACATATTTTAGTTCAAAAAGACTAAAGAACGTTACTCTATAATCCCCTCATGGTATAGAACTATATATAATGAGAATATATATGACTAACGATCAAAAAAGAGATATTCCTGGAGATGTGAATTCAGGGAGAAGCCTCGTTTATCATCGTAAATGGTGAATGGAATTACTTCATCACCACCATTTTCCGAGTTTGAACGAAATCCTCAGCTTCCAACCGATACAGATAGATACCGCTTGCCAGATCTTTTGCATCCCATTCAACCTGATGTGCACCAGCGGGCATTTCCTCTTTGATGAGAGTCTGAATCTCCTCTCCGAGGAGTGTGTAGACTGTAAGTGTAACTTCACTTGATTTCGGCAGATTAAATCGTATGCTTGTGTTTGGGTTAAATGGATTTGGATAGTTTTGGTGAATCATGATTTTATCCGGTATTATTTTATCGTGAGCATCAATTGAAGTATTAGAAACACCTTCTCCCAATAAAGTTATAGAAGCATCACCTGCATTACTTTTAATTGCCAATAACGCCTCAAATTCTATAATTTTATCTGGTAGAAAACAAACATTTATTGTATCACTTTGTCCGGCATTCACAATAAGATTTCTTGGATTAAAATCAAAGTATGCTGTATCTTCTCCTGATATTTCTATATTTAACTCTAAAGTATCAAAACCAGAATTTGAAATAACAACATTCCTGCACGCTAAACTATCAATAGTCATCATACCAAAATCAATTGAGCTCTGTGATATATTCATCTTGGGAAGATATAACTCGATTGCCCCCCCGGTGTTAAATCTTTACCCACAAAACCCGGATAGTCTGGAGCATATCTTCGAATCTTGAAAATAAAATTATCCTTTCTGCCGGGAATATTATCTGGGAGAGTATCTCCTTGAGCAAGAATTCCATCGCTTACAACCGGATTGATATATTTCCACACAGTTTGACCTTCTGGAGTTACCTCAAAAAAAGTGCCATAACATCCATCGCAGATCAATGTATTTCCATTTGCGAGTCGCTGAGTTCCCGAAATAGAACCTGAGAAAAAATCAGTAGGCGGTTCAGCAGAATAGGTCCATACTGGTTCAGAAGGACCGTAAGCAGAATCTGGGGATAGAATATAATTATAGCCATCCAAGGGTGGGATGATTTCAACAATGGATGAAGCATTATGCCAATTGCCGTTATGAAAAACTATGATATTGCCTTCGCCAGGACAACCGGGCTCAATCCATTGTGCATCATGTGTAATAAAAAATTTCTTATCCCCTCCAGTTCCTCTACGATAAGCTTGAGGATTGCCCCATCTATAGAGGATGTCCCCTCCTTTTCCACTATTTCCTCCCGTATGATCCGCGGCCTCAAATGTTGAAGTACTGTGGTCTATTATCCATATTTCACAATTATAAGCGAGGCTGACTATTATTTGATCAAGCGCTGGATTATAGTCAATTGAATTGGTGTGAAGCCAGTCGCTGGGATTATTTTTATTATTAGGTTCAACAGGAAAATTAATATCAGCCAATTCTGGATGCTCTGCAACAATACCGAAATTTGTCTTGCCTGGATCAAAATCCTGAATCAAATGATCCCAGACATGCCATTCCCAAACAACAGTTCCGCTGTCTAAACCTGTCGGTTCTACTTCAATGATATGTAAAGGCGTTAAACCGTTTACTGTATCTATTGATGCAGGATTGCGTCCTGCGGCAATGGCCTCGATGTATGTTTTTCTCTCCCTGGTGATCAGAAGGACATTACCATTGGGCAAGGATTCAACATCATGATGGCTCATTGGATCAGAATATTTCCATACAATTTGATCGTCCCATGTTAATTCCCTACATCCTGCTATTCTAAAAAATATATTCCCACTTTCAAGAAGATAAGAGGGAGAGCCGGGGGATCTTGTCCAAGATTGAACAAGCAAACCCTCATTATTTATCAGATATGTACCCATACCACCCTTTGAGAACAAGGTATATCCCTCGAAAGATTCAGGATCATTGATAAATAGACCTACTGTTTGTTCTTGCGCGTTTATAAAAGTCAGATGAATCATAACAAATATTATTATACATAGTTGAAAATTTCTTTTCTTCATGATTCGATTCCTCCATTATGTGTACTGATTGGCTCTCAACTATAAAATAAAAGTATTAATAAATATATTGATATAGATTTCATTTATCAACCTTATAAAAAAAGATTAATAAATTGAAATAAAATATACTCATATATATTATCCTCAAATATATGTAGGCGGGCTGGCAAACCCGCCGATGCCTGATTAAAGTATTGTGCAGTGCTGAGATGCATTTAAAGGAAGTGAATATTTCAATTATTGTAAAGCAAAAAAATAGGGAGTGTTGATACTTAATTAGAAAATAGTTTTTGATACTTTAATATTTAAACCACATGTGTGCGTCGTCAAAGCAATTTTTACTTTTAATATAAGAAATCAAGAGACACATTCTCCAAATTCAAACGTTTTTTTAGTTAAATACATTTTCCGATTCAACCGTTTTCTTTTTTTTAGTGTTTATTCTTTGATAATTTATCTTTCCGATAGGATCTGTTTATCGCGACCGGAATAAACATCCACAAGTTTCAGATTATCCAAAGACTCATGATATCTGTGATTGTTTTTAAAATAGCAGAAGTGTAGATGAATTTGATAAAACAATGATAGAGTTCATAAACATCCCTAAAATAGAAAAGCCCATGTTTATTAAAAACATGGGCTTAACCTTGCCTCCCCTGATG
>JABMRT010000098.1 GCA_013202295.1 Candidatus Zhuqueibacterota bacterium | reverse complement strand
CTACACCCCCATTGGTAATAAAATGCTTGGTGCCATTCAGGATATATTCATCACCATCTTTGACAGCAGTGGTTTGAATGCCACCCGCATCCGATCCGGCATTGGGTTCGGTCAAACCAAACGCAGCAAGGCATTTTCCATCTGCGACGGCTGGTAAGAATTTTGCTTTCTGCTCCTCTGATCCCGAAATAATTATCGGAAAAGCGCCAAGAGCCGTACCCGCAAAACCGAGTGCGATTCCGCCGCAAGCGCGGGATAGTTCTTCGGTAGCAAGAACAAGCCCCATGCTACCCATACCCAGACCACCATATTCTTCAGGGATAAAAGTTCTAAAAAAATCATTGTCCGCAAGGATTTTCATGATATCCCACGGAAATTCACCTGACTCATCATACTTTGCCGCGACGGGAGCGATTTTCTCCTGTGCGATCTGTTGGGCCAAATCCCGTATCATGGTTTGTTCTTCAGTCAGGAAATACTCCATCAAATTCCTCCTGTTTGTTCAATATTATTCGTTAACCAATAATCCCAGTTTCTTAATGGCTTCCCGGGCAGCTGCTTTTTCAGCTCTCTTCTTACTCAATCCGGTACCCTGTCCCATCACCTCTTTGCCCGCGATGACCTGCACAGTAAATTGCTTGTTGTGATCAGGTCCTGTCTCTTCCATCACCCGATAAATCGGACTCTTCTCACCTCGTGCCTGCATAAATTCGAGAAGCCAGCTTTTATAATTATGGTGAAATCGATTCGCCACCAACCGGTCAAGTTTCTGACACAGATCGCGACGGATCAGCCGTCGAACCACATCAACACCGCCGTCAAGATACATGGCTCCGATTAAAGCTTCATAAGCGTTTGAAAGGATGGAGCGGCGTGTGCGACCACCCGACCGTTCCTCTCCCCGTCCTAGAATTAAATATTGTCCAAGATCAATTTTTCGCGCCTGCTGCGCCAGCGCTTCCCGGCTGACAAGAATGGATTTGGCCTTGGTTAAATCCCCCTCATTGCCTTCCGGGAATTTTTTATAGAGCTCATCCGTCACAAGAAAGCCAAGAACTGAATCACCCAAAAATTCTAATCTTTCATTTGACATCCATCGACCCCGATACAGTAGGGAGGATCTGTGTGTCATTGCCTGCTCCAGCAAATCCCGATTTTCGAATCGATAACCTATCGTACGATAAAGGGAATCCAATTCAACGGATTCCCTTCTTTTATCCATGCGCCATTTGAACAATGTGCGCAGAGTGATAGCTATCTTATTGAACATGGAACGAGCTGAACGCGTCATTCCTCAAATGCTTTCAGGCAAAGACAGGCATTATGACCGCCAAAGCCAAATGAGTTTGAGATCGCTGTTTTAATTTTTTTCTCCCGCGCCTGATTGGGCACGTAATCCAGATCGCAATCGGGATCAGGGGTTTCATAATTAATCGTTGGTGGGATGAGCTCGTTCTGGATAGCCAGAATTGTTGCAACAAATTCGACAGATCCTGTTGCTCCAAGAAGATGCCCGGACATGGATTTATTTGAGCTAATCGCAACATGATTTACCTGGTCACCAAACACAGTCTTTATGGCAAGTGTTTCAATCTTATCATTCAGGGCAGTGGATGTGCCATGTGCATTGATATAGTCAATCTCATTCAAGTTGACACCTGCGTCTTGAATGGCCGCTTGCATGGCCCGGACAGCTCCATTGCCAGTTTCGTGTGGTGCTGTGATATGATAGGCATCTCCCGTAAAACCGATTCCAGAAAATTCAGCAAGTATTTTGGCACCACGCTTTTTCGCATGGGACAGTTCTTCCAAAACAACAATTCCGGCACCCTCACCCATCACAAAACCATTACGATCTTTATCAAAGGGCCGGCTCGCGCGAGTCGGCTCATCATTTCGGCATGACAGGGTTTTTGCGCTACAGAATCCGGCAAAGGCCATTTCAGTGATCGTGCCCTCCGTACCACCGGCAATCATTACATCCGCATCACCACGCTGGATGTGCATTAAAGCCAATCCCAAGGCATGTGCGCCTGAGGCACAGGCAGATACCGACGCATAATTTGGTCCGCGATATCCATGCCGGATAGAAACATGTCCGGCCGCAATATCGGGAATCATCATCGGAATGAAGAAGGGGCTCACGCGTCGCGGACCTTGCTCAATAAGTTTAGTGTGTTCAATATGATGGATGGTCATTCCACCGATCCCTACACCAACGATCACACCGACACGAGTTGGATCGACTTGACCTGAATTGACGTCACTATTTTGAATAGCTTCTTCTGCGGCAGCAATCGCATAATGCGTAAACACATCCATGCGCCTTGCTTCTTTGATATCCACATACCGGGAAATATCAAAATCTTTCACTTCTCCCGCAATCTGCGAGGTAAGTCTGGACGCATCAAATTTTGTAACTGGGCCAACACCACTTTTACCTGTAGAAAGTCCTTCCCAAAAGGATGCAATATCATTTCCAATTGGTGTTATAGCACCCAGACCGGTAACTACAACCCGGCGATCGCGCATACGTAGTCCTCCAAAAAGTCTTTAACTCCAACAAATCAGTCAAAACTGATTGATATGGATAATTTATTTATCCTGAATTTGAATCGAACATAAACTGGGAAAAATGGCAGCCCCGAACATTCGGGACTGCCTAAAATCGATCGACTTAATCAGCCAGTCTTGATTCGAGATACTCTTGGGCTTTGCCTACAGAGGTCAGTTTCTCAGCATCTTCGTCGGGAATTTCAATATCAAATTCCTCTTCAAATGCCATGACCAATTCTACAGTATCAAGAGAATCGGCGCCAAGATCATCTACAAAAGAGGCCTCAGCTGTAATCTCGTTTGGATCCACACCCAAACGCTCCACAATAATTTCCTTGAATTTTTCAACATCGATCATGCTTTGTTCACCTCCTTTTTTATTCCCTCATTAACTTGAGTTGTGTATTTTGAATTACATCACCAATCCGCCATCTACGTGAACAACCTGTCCTGTTATATAATCGGCCATCGGGGATGCCAGGAACAGCACTGCATTGGCGACATCCTGCGGTGTACCGAATACTTTGGCGGGTATACTCGCCATATAAGTCTCTTTGACATCTTCCCTAAGATGGTCAGTCATCTCGGTCTGAATAAATCCCGGTGCAATCGCGTTGATCTGTATGTTCTTCCCTGCAACTTCTTTGGCCGCGCTCTTGGTAAGTCCAATCATCCCGGCTTTTGAAGCGGAATAATTGGCTTGACCGGCATTGCCCATGACACCCACAACGGAAGCGATATTGATGACTTTACCTGATCTCTGTTTCATCATGGGACGAATCACCTGCTTGGTACAGAGAAAAGCACCCTTTAAATTGATTCGGAGCACCAAATCCCAATCTTCTTCTTTCATGCGTATCAAGAGATTATCCCGCGTAATACCCGCATTATTTACGAGGATATCAATCCGGCCAAACATCTCAATACTTTTATCAATCATGGCACTGACATCATCGGCGCTGGAGACATCGGCTTGAAGCGCAAGGGATTTTACACCTTTTTGTTGAACCACATCTGCGGTTTGTTTCGCACCTTCAAAATCAATATCTGAAACGATCACATGGCATCCGGATTCCGCCAGTGCCAGTACAATACGTTGGCCTATGCCACGGGCGCCGCCAGTAACCAGTGCAATCTTGCCGCTTAAATCCATAGCGATCCTCTCACAAACCTTACTAATATCATACTTATAAATCAAGCCGCGCCGGTTAAACCGGAGAGGTCTTCTACTGTTCCACAAGGGAGGACCGTCACCTCCCGGCTGATTCGTTTGATCAGTCCGGAAAGGACTTTGTTCGGCCCGACCTCAATAAATCGGCTCACGCCGGAATCAATCATATTCTCTATAGTCTTCACCCATTGAACGGAATGGGTTATCTGTTTCACTAATAAATCACGGATAGAGTCAGGATCCTGTACTGCTTCAGCTGTAACATTGGTCCATACCGGTATTCGAGTTTGAGTAAACGGAATGGCATTTAAAATATCCTGCATGGACTCTGCAGCCGGCTGCATCAGGGGAGAATGAAATCCTCCGCTTACCGGCAAGGGCAATGCCCGCTTGGCTCCTTTTTCTTTAGCTAATTGGATGGCCTTATCAATGCCCGCCTGGGTGCCGGAGATCACGATCTGGCCCGGCGAGTTAAAATTGGCGGGTTGAACCAAATCTGTTTGACTCACTTCCTCACACAGTGCGACCACCTCTTCAGTATCCAGACCGATGATGGCAGCCATGGTACCTGGATTTTGACTGGCGGCTTCCTGCATCAATTCCGCCCGTTTTTGCACCAGTTTTAATCCATCTGCGAAAGAGTATGCACGGGCATAAGCCAGTGCAGAAAACTCACCCAGACTATGACCTGCAACTGCTGTGGCTTGAATTCCATTTTTCTGGAGCAATTCTGTCACCGCAGCGCTGTGCACGTAAAGTGCAGGTTGAGTAAATTGTGTTTGCTTCAGTTTCTCTTCCGGACCTTGGAAACAAATCTCACTGAGATCAAATCCCAGTATTTCTCCAGCCGTTTGATAAAGGACCTGAACCGAGGGATAGGTTTCATACAAATCTTTCCCCATGCCCACAAACTGAGATCCCTGACCTGGAAAAATAAACGCGGTTTGACTCAAATCACCCTCCATAAAACTAAAACTGGATAACACTGGCAGCCCATGTGAATCCACCGCCAAAAGCTACGAGCAGTAATTTGTCACCCTCTTTTAATCTGCCCTCGCGCTTTGCCTGATCAAGAGCAATCGGGATGGAAGCTGCTGATGTGTTTCCATACTCATTTAAATTGATGAAGACTTTTTCATCGGGAAGCTTGAGCCGATGTTTCACCGCATTGATAATTCGCATATTTGCCTGATGTGTGATGAGAAGATCAATTTCTTCTGGTTTGACATTCGCTTCCTTTAATCCATGCAAGGCCGCATCAACCATGGTACGAACAGCATGCTTAAAAACCTCACGGCCTGCCATGTGAATGGTATGCAGATGCTGATCCACAGATTCATGTGTGGCAGGGCATGTGGAGCCTCCACCGGGAATGTACAGCAGATTGCCAAGACGGCCATCACTCTTCATATATCTGCTGAGCAATCCTTTTTCCCCATCGGAAGGACCGAGAACAACCGCTCCCGCACCATCGCCAAAGAGAACCGCCGTGGTCCTGTCATCCCAGTTCACAAACCTGGAAAGCACCTCGGAACCAATGACCAGGATATGCTTGTACACCCCACTGCCGATCAGCGTATCGGCTAAAATAAGGCCATATAAAAATCCTGAACACGCTGCGGCGACATCCATGGCTGCGGCATTATGGGCGCCAATCTTTGCTTGTATTTGACAGGCTGTTGAGGGAAAGGACGAATCCGGTGTAATGGTTCCGACAAAAATACAATCAATATCCTTGGCACTGAGTCCCGCATCCTTCAATGCACGTTTCGCTGCCTCGGCTGCTTGATCAGAATTGGTCCGACCCTCTTCAAGGATATGCCGACGCTCAATTCCGGTACGACCCTTAATCCATTCATCAGATGTATCAACCATTTTTTCGAGGTCATGATTGGTAAGTACTTTGTCTGATGCATAAGAACCGGTCCCAATCACCATACTTTTTAGAAGCGTCACTCATCCCCCTTCAAATTGTGTATCTGTTCTGCAATATGACTCGCAACATTTTCATTCACCATTTTCCAAGCTTCAGCGATCGCTGTGCGTATAGCACGAGGTGTTGAACGACCATGGGCGATAATGCAATTGCCTTTCACACCCAAAAGCGGTGCTCCGCCATATTCCTGATAATCAAATATTTTCAGCATTTTAGAAAATTTAGGTTGGATGAGGAAATGCCCAACCAGACCTGCGATGTTCGTGCCTATGGTTCGTCTTAGACGAAACGGGAGCATTCGGGCCAGACTCTCGCCAAATTTGATTAGCGTATTGCCCACAAATCCATCACACACAATCACGTCGGCTTGGCCACTAAGGATATCACGCCCTTCGATATTTCCCACAAAGTTCATGGATGTCTTTTCAAATAAGGGATAGGCTGCCTGTACCTGTTCATTCCCCTTGCCCGGTTCTTCACCGATATTCAACAATCCCACACGGGGCATTTCAATATCCATTACATGCTTAAAAAAAATGGATCCCATGATGCCAAATTGTACCAGCTGCTCGGGTTTGCAATCTACATTCGATCCAGCATCTATCAAAAAACAGACGCCGTCTTCATGTGGTAGAAATGAACCGACTGCAGGCCGAAGTACACCTTCAATCCGCTTTAATGTAAATAACGCCGAACCCAGAACTGCGCCGGTATTGCCGGCACTGACGACGGCATTTACCTTGCCTTGGCTATGCATCCCCATCGCCACAGCAATTGAGGAATCCGGTTTTTTTCGGAGCGCTTTGGCGGGAGATTCATTCATCTCAATACACTCTGAAGCGTGTGCAACGGAAACCGGACATCCCTTCACAAAGCGATGCTGCTGCAAACACGCTTCAATTTTCTCTTCATCTCCCACAAGAACGACTTCAAACCGGCCCTTGGCGATTCGAGCAGCTTCAATAGCGCCACTGACTATCGCCTCTGGGGCCTTGTCGCCACCCATTGCATCGACTGCAATTCGTATCACGAGATCAATACTCCTAAGTTGCACAAAATCTCAGTTGCCATCCCGAATAAAATCGGGCAGCCGCAAATTGGATCTAAGCCTCTTTAGGTACAACAACCATCCGTCCACCATAATACCCGCAACTGGGGCATGCACGATGGGGTAGTTTGGGCTGATGACAATGGGAACACTCTGAAACATTGGGTGATGTGAGCTTCCAATGGGTTCTTCGTTTATTTCGCCGAGATTTCGAGATTTTTCTTTTTGGTAATGCCACCGTCTACTCCTTGATTCTATATAAAACTACTTTCAGTTCAATGTGCCTTTTAACTTAAAAATTGTCGGATAAAAAACATCCCCCGAACAATCACGCAAAAACGGAAAATTTCAATTATCTGGTTTTAATTGACGCAAAGCGTCCCATCTTGGATCGTTTTCCTCCGTCTTGCACTGGCAAGTTACTTCATTAAGATTCACACCGCATTGCGGGCATAATCCCTTGCAGGATTTCTGACAGATTGTCTTTGCTGGAACAGCCAGAACCAGAGCATCAATCACGTCTCTCTGAAGATCAATCTCAACCGTCCCCCGCTCCAGTAAACGCACATCGTCATCTTCAACATCAGCCTCATCAGCCTGAAATGTAAACAAAGTATGTATTTTACCCTGAATTTTCTGATGAAACAGAGTACCGCATCGGTCACAGTTGAACTCGCCCAGACTATTAACCTGTAGGTCGAGTAAAAAGTCATTTCCGACAGTCGTGACTTTTGCAGCTATTCGAATGACATCCGGGAAACGCCTTCCTACCCCTGGTTCAAGCTCAGGATTTTTTGTCTCAAAGTTAAATTCAGACTGTCCTGTCCTGATCGATGTCAGGGGAATACGCAATTCCGCAAAATCAAGCGAACGCAAATTTAAATAATTCTCCTCTAAGAAGCAAGCCAAAAAATAGCCATCGACTTGGATAACAATTATCCCAGAAATTGCATCAATTCAACCTTAATTTCCGCATAAATTTTGATTGAAGCAATTTAATTTTTTTTGAATTTAAAGACCCCTTCTTCATAGAGATCTCCACCCAGTACATCGTTTACAACAATCACAGGTAAGTTAACCACTTCGAGTTGGCGAATGGCTTCCGGGCCAAGATCTTCAAACGCGATGATTTTAGAGCTTTTTATGCATCGAGCCAGCAAAGCCGCAATGCCGCCAATCGCAGCAAAATATACAGCACTATGTTTTTGCATGGCCATTCGGACAGTTTGATTGCGCGCCCCTTTCCCGATCATCCCTTTTAAACCGATATCAAGCAATGGAAGTGTATAACTGTCCATCCGGCAAGCGGTGGTCGGACCGATGGATCCCACTGGTTTACCCGGAGGTGCGGGCGCCGGCCCGGCATAGAACAGAACCTGATCTTTCAGATCAAAAGGGAGAGTTTCCTTCGCTTTCAACATTTGGATCAATCGTTGGTGTGCGGAATCTCTGGCTGTATAAATGGTGCCGGAAAGAAGAACGGAATCCCCGATTTTTAGTTTTTGGAGTTCAGAATCCTTCAAGGGAGTTTGGATTTTATGTATGCTCATAGAACGGCCTCTCCGTGTCGGGCCGCATGACATTGCATGTTCACCGCCACTGGAAGACTGGCAATATGGCATGGCCGGACTTCCACGAAGACTTCGAGTGCCGTACAGCGCCCTCCGAATGCCTGCGGACCAATGCCGAGCTGATTGATTTCATTGAGGAGTGAGGTTTCTAATTCAGCGTAAAAGGAGTCCGGATGTCTTTGACCTATGGGACGAATAATGGCCTTTTTAGCCAGAAACGTGCACACCTCAAGTGTACCACCAATTCCAACTCCTACGATCACGGGTGGGCAGGGATTGCCGCCGGATATTCGTACCCGGTTAATCACGAACTGTTTTACCCCTTCAAGACCTTGTGACGGCGTCAGCATACGCGCCTCGCTCATATTCTCACTGCCACCCCCTTTGGGAATTATAGTGATCTTTAATTGATCTCCCGGAACGATTTCTGTGTGGATAAAGGCCGGTGTATTGTCACCTGTATTGGTTCTGCGAAACGGATCCTGCACAATTGATTTTCTGAGAAAACCCTCTTCATACCCTTGCCGCACTCCCTCGTGAATGGCTTCAGAAAGAGATCCGCCTGTGATATGCACGTCTTGCCCAACCTTAAGAAGAACGACTGTCGCACCCGTGTCTTGACATATTGGCATGGCGGAAGTACGGGCAACATCTGCATTCTCCAGAATTTGACCCAACACTTGCCGGCCAATTGTGGACGTTTCCTGATCCCGGCAGGATTGAATCCGGTCGATCACATCCTGTCGAAGATGGATATTGGCTTCGATGCAGAGACTTCGAACTGTCTGAACAATTTGATCGGTTTTTATTTCCCGCATGAACATTCCAACACTGAATAAAAAATGTGATTTCAAAGGATCAATATATAAATCCTGGCTGATCTGTGCAAGGAGAAAACATACGCCTCGGGGACTCCTGACTTACCGATACTAAAAGAATACTACACAAGATACCCGTTCCACTCGGCCTCCAGATCAAAGCGAAGGTACCCACCCTGACCATCAGGTACAGTAAATCCGGTCCAATCGAATTCGAGATCGAACAAGGTTTCCCCACCGGATTGATTGTGAACACCCATCGCAATAAACTCCATTTCATCATCAAAATATAGAGTCACCTGCTCATTTGCCTTTACTGTGAATTCGATTTGATCGTTGTTGAGATCAAAGACAAAGAGTCCATCGAACAACCGATTAAGTTTGGGATTGATAAATTTATTGATATTGGGATTCAATAGATCATTCGACCTCGGATGGAGAGCAGGATCATGCCTGTAGTTAATAGAGTAATTACACATAGGATTCAAATCAGAATTCACTTTCGGATTCAGGTCAGTGTTGACACAGGGATTTAGATCCACATTGACATGGGGATTCAAATCTGTGTTCAGCAAAGGATTTATCTCCAGATTGTTATGTGGATTTATTTCATCGCGCATTCTAGGATCTTTCTGTGGAAGCACATGTGAGAATTGTGGCATCTCGACGTATTGTGCAATATCCAGCAATCGCAGAGAAGCCGTTTCACCTTCGCCACTTAACTCACAGAGAAATTCAGTATTTTGCCAGCTCACCAAAAAACGCCCTGGTGAATAATTCATGATTTTTAACTCCGATCCTCTTGTCACAAGAGCATCGGGCTGGAGATCTTCGATCCGTTTTAAAAGGAGGAGCACATCTGCCAACGACCCGCCATACGATTGAAGGATGGTTTGTTTTTCCTTAAATCCTGTGGCTAATTCATAATTCATAAAACACTCCGTATGAGCAGATCATTCAAGAGAGTGAAGCTTTCGTATTTTTTCAAGCAGCCCTTCATCCATGGGCAAATCATGAGGTGCGGACCCCAGCGAATCGGTAAAATCATCACACCCTAAAAGAGCACGGATGGTGTTAACCACACCCTGCTGCATCACATCCAGATCGTAACCGCCTTCCAGGGTAAACACGATTCGTCCTCCGCATAGGGAGGATGCGGTTTCAATCAACAGGGCCGAGAGACGTGCCTGTCCCATAGAAGACAACATCAGGCCAGCAAGAGGATCATGCCAGTGCGCGTCATACCCCTCTGATACGAGAATCATTTGGGGACGATAGATTTCGAGTTTGGGAAGGACAATAGACTCATAACATTTCAGAATAGCTTTGTCCCCCATCCCACAGGAAAGCGGAATATTTACAATGGATCCTTTGGCTTCCCCAAGACCGGATTCCTCCCAGGAACCGGTTCCCGGATAATGAGGCATTTGATGGGTGGAGATATATAGCACCGAGGGATCGGAATCAAATGCGGCTTGTGTACCATTGCCATGATGCACATCAAAATCCACAATCGCGATTCGATCAATATCTTTTTCCTGGAGGAGTGCTTTCGCGGCAAGAGCTACATTATTAAAAAGACAGAAGCCCATGGCCCGGTCCGGCAGGGCATGATGTCCAGGCGGCCGAACCAGCGCGAATCCGTTTTGAAGTTCACCCTGATACACGGCTTTGGACAGGTCGATCAATCCACCAACAGCGCGAATCGCAGCCTGATAGGAATGGGTGTTCACATAGGTATCAGGATCGAGCTGCCCGCCCCCTTTTTCAGCTGTATCTCGCACGGTTCGAATGTAATCAGAATGGTGAACCAATTGGAGCTCATCCTCAGTCGCCGGCCGTGTTGGGACCCGGACCAATTGTTCATCCATTCCAGTCTGGATCAATGCGTTATGAACCGCCCGCAACCGCTCCGGCCGTTCCGGATGCCCCGGTTTGTAATGATCAAGAAAGAGAGGATCATAAACCCATCCTGTCTTGTTTGATTGCAAATGTTGTGATCCGGATTCCATAACTATTGTTCCCTCTGAATGTATCACTTAATTGTCGGACTGTAAATCGGAAAGTGTAGGAAGAATATCATTGTCAACAAGTCCATTGGAAGCAAAGATAAAATCATTTTTATTCTGCCAATTCTGACCTTGCCAATCCATGATCTTGCCACCTGCTTCGCGAATGATCAGCAACCCAGCAGCATAATCCCATAATTTATCACCGCAACTGATAAACGCATCAGCCTGCCCGCTGGCGACCGATGCCATCTCATATGCGGTAGATCCCATCAATCGCAAATCATAAGTCGGATTAAGCCGACCCATCAACGCTGCCATTATCTGACCGTCTTCGGGAGCTCGCCCATGCTCGACACATAAGATTGCCTTGGATGGATGAGATATTTTTGAAACATGAATTCGGCTGTCATTGAGAAATGCACCATGCTCATGAACCGCTGTATACCGTTCCTTTTGGATCGGTAAATCAATCACGCCTGTGATCAACTCGTCCTCCCGCATAAGCGCGATTGAAACGGCGCAAATAGACTGACCGCGAGAGAAATTGGTCGTCCCATCAATGGGATCAATTACCCAGCGAAAAGGAGAGTCCGTGTCTATCAAACCGCATTCTTCACTCAGAATGGAGTAATCCGTTCTGGATCGCAATATATCGAGGATGGCTTTTTCGGCAGCTTCGTCAGATGCGGTCACAATTGATTGATCTGCTTTTATATTCACAGAATGCACCTGTCCAAATCCGGTTTGGATAATCTCACGGGCAGCCTGAGCCGCTTCACAGGCAATTTGTAAGTGCATATCTTTCATTGAAATCATCAGTCGAGACCATCTGGATTATTAGAGATGTTACAGCCTCAAAATATATCGACAATATACATAAAAAAAGGCTGATCGAAAAGCAATTGTTCCAGTAGCCACAATGGTATATTGGGATTCGGATCGACCAATCTATGCAAACGTAATTATTTCCGTATGGATTATTTGGGTTGGGCGAACAGTCTTTCAAATCCGGGATATGGTTTGAGCGGAATCAACTCGAATTCAATCAATCCGGCCTTCACCAGAGGCAATGTTTGTAGGTGTTTCTCAGCCTCCTGGACATTCGGACACTCAAGCATCAGCACCGCCGCGGAGAAATCTTCGCGGAAATAAATTTCACGGATGATGTTATCCTGATTCAGTTCCCAGACACGATACGCCTCAGCTTTGAGATGAGGCTGATAATCGGAATCCTTCGTGTTTGGGATTTCTTTCTCAAGTGCAAGAATTTTCATGTCTGTTCCTCAGTGGAAATAAACTGCCTGATTTCAATCCCTGCCTGGTTGAAAACCTGGACGGAATCTCGAATGCGATAATCTTCTTTATAAACTACCCGACGGACATTACCTAGATTGATCAATCGTTTCGCACATTGGACGCATGGCAGATGCGTGACGAATACATATTTTTCAACGTAACGAGGCGCATCGCAATTGATCACCGCGTTTTCCTCAGAATGCAGACAGCCGCAATTGCCAGGTTCTTCTCGATCACATGAGTTGGGCAGCCCGGTGGCATTGCCATTATATCCGATGGACAGAACTTTTCGATAATCCGTGGATGTGATAACCGTACCAACCTGAAGCCGCTTGCACGTGGATCGCCGCGCGATCTGTTCGGCAAAGGTCATGTAAATTTCTTCGAATGATGGACGTTTTTCCAACTTCTGCATAATTTTTCTTTCCTATCTTCGCACAAAATGAATGATTAACGTTTTTGGGAGATGACACAATGAAACTGGCGATACCGATCTCCATGTTCTGTGACCTGAGTCACCACAAATCCTGAATTGGACAACATCTCACTGATTTCGGAAGGCATCACAGGATTAAATGCATCCCGCAAGGCCGAGTGCTCTTTCAAAGATTTTGAATCAGTAAAAACCACAACATGTTTACCACTCTGTTTCAAAACACGCGCAATCTCTTGAAAGGCCACAGGGATGTCGCTCCAAAAGAAAACAGAATTCACGGAGTAAACCGTGTCAAAAGATTCACGGACAAATGGTAAAGTTTCAGCACGACTCTGTCCCAATCCCATTTGTCCTGATTGGAGTGGATTCTTAAACTGTTTGCTGCAATGTTGACACACCGCCAAAGAATGATCCACACCCACCATGATTCCTGTGTGGATTATGGGATACACCCGTTTCAAAAGCGATCCACCGCCAAAACCAATTTCCAGGACCCGATCCGAAGGCTGAACATCAAGTGCCTGGAATGCCACTTTATGGAGCTCTTGATTCCATCGGTTCCACAATCGGGGCAATAACGTTCGTCCGAAGAATCCGGAAGGATGCTGCAACTGCCTTTGAAATTTTTTCATAGAATTTTTATAATCCGATTTCTTTCTTCACTTTTTTCGGCACACCATTGTGATGCACCATAATTGAAACCGTCTTGGCGCGCATGTAGGACTCAGAGATATACACATACCCATCAAACGGATTTTCTTTTTCGGACGCCGAATCCTTCAAAATATAATACCGGGTTCCATCCTGATCATTCGCAAGCCCGATCAAATGCATGAGATGATCATCCGTGGAACTGTAATTATTAAAATAGGTCTGACGGATCTCTGGGGTGACAATAATTTCTGATTCAGGAGCAAGGCCTGTGCTGTCCTGTTTATCCTCAGTCTTGTCATCCCACAACTTTTCAGGAAGCAGCGCCACTCCTTTTTTCCAAAAATACTCCTTCTCGCTCACATCCCCGTCCCAGACCAGGGTATAGCCCTTATTCAATGCATGTTGGATGACCTGCATAAATTCAACCAAAGGGATATTGATGAAAGCTCCCCGCGACCAGTTGTCTGGCACTTCCAGCACGAATGATTCATAAAAAGGATGATGCGTATATGATGTAAATTCCAGATAATCATCGGGATTTAAATTTAGGGAGTGTGCGAATGATTTTGGAGAAAATGACTCATTATTTTGGAGAAACGTTTCTGGCAATTCACCGAAATATACATTGAGTATTCCTTCGATGACCTGCGGCCAGACCGGACTGAGTGTTTTCGCTCTGTTCCGAACAATCGCGTCCAGCGAACCCTGAAGCACCTCAATCATCTCACGATGATTGTGCTTTTCATCTTCGACGTATTTACCGGGATATGCAGACTCCGGGACCAGACCCTCCTTTTGCATAACACGGATCACGTCATGTGCCAGCCCGCCCTCCTCGAAATTGGCCTTGCCATGCAACCGTACATAACTTTCCGCTTTGAGCGGATAAGTCCGACGTGCAATATACATCTCAGACAGATCCAGACTATCGCCGCCTGCGCGAAGTACCTCGGATTCAAAGAAGGAAATCGTGCTGAAAATCCAGCAAGTACCAGTCCGTCCCTGATGCTTGACCGAGGTCGTTGGGAGTCTAATCTGATCCGTGAATTCAAATCCGGCTTGTGTGGAATCTGACTCAGTTTGTGCGTGGAGTAATGCAACCACGAATAAACCAATCCAGATTCTTTTGAGGAAGCCCATGGTTTTATCCTTATTGTTTTTCTGCGATCACCAGCATTTCAAAATCTTCGGTTGTCAAGGTGTCTTCGCGGCTGAATGCTCCGATTTTGCATCCGTGAATTGCGATGTTTTGGAATTTCAATTGTTCCAGCATCCATCGAATTTCTGAAGGTGTATAAAAACGTTCATTTGTCTCAAAAGTTTTTTGGGTGCCCGAATCATCTGTGATGGTCATGGTGGTACGCTCACGAAACGTCATCAGATCAAACGAATATTTTTCATATTTCATATTATTGTCTTCAGCATTGATCATGTCCTTAACCGAATGATAAAGCGGATAAAGTGCGCTCAACGTAGTCAAGATAAACTTACCACCCGGCTTCAATGCCCGTGTCACATTTTCAAGGATTTTAAAATTCATGGCATCCGTTTCCATGAGAGAGAAAGCCCCCTCGCAAATGATGAGGACAGCGTCAAATTCAGTTTGAAACGTCAGCTCACGGGCATCGGCCTTCTGAAAATCGATCTGGACATTTGCAGCCGCAGCTTTCTCTTTTGCTCTGTTCAATTGGGACTCGGACAGATCCACGCCTGTGACCGAATACCCACGCTTGGCCAATTCAATCGCGTGACGGCCCGTTCCGCAACCCACATCGAGTATCCGGAGGGTCTTGTCAGCATCAAGCTCCTTCTCGATAAAATCCACCTCCCCGAGCGTCCCTTTTGTAAAAGACTCCTGATCATAGGTTTTTGCATAATTCTCGAATAAGGTTTCGTACCATTGTCTCATTTTTGGATGCTCTTTCATGTTTTTATTAGATGGTGAGTGAATCGAACGGGATAGACTTCCCCAGCACTTGATCAGCCGCGATAATGCTTGCCTGCTCCAGCGATGCGGCAATGGATTGTTCTTGATGGAAGCGATGGAACAGATACGCCGAGAAGAACACGTCTCCTGCGCCGGTGGGATCACGTTCTGCTTCTATCTTCTTTGCTGTAAACTCAATTTTATCACCTGTGGAAGCCAGTAAAAATCCACCATTCTGACCCGATGTCACAATCAGTTCACTCAGTTTGAATTCCTGGACAAGGTCCTCAGCTTCCATCTTGTATTTAGCCAGCACAGTCTCCAGTTCGCGAATGCTAGATTTAACCACATCCGCCGCATACAGTGCAGAGTGAAGATGTTTGGATACACCGGTTGTAACACGGCCATGCTGAATTCTCCGAATATACCCTTGAAGGTCCAACGTAACTAGCTTGTTGGAAAAGGATAAATAGGACAGGAAATCTGGATGAAAATCTTCCGGATGCAGTGGCCCCAGAAGAATATGATCAAAGGTTTTAATTACAGGATAATACTTGCTCGGATCAATTCGTCGCGCCTTTCTTGGCATCTCCTGTGTTCTATTTCCATCTTTAAGATGGTTCACGAATCTGGTTGTTGAAATCGTCTTCCCGCGTATCAACCGAATTCCTGACCTTCTATAAAGATCAATAATAGATCTATCTCTAAGACCAATATTGGAAAGTACGGTAACATCCAGCCCAAGTTTCTTGAAAGTCAGGCCGGCGTAAGTTACTGCACCACCAATTTTTCGTGTTTTTTGATTTTCCTGTACTATGGTATCAATAGTGGCTGAGCCAACAATAAGAACCGATGGAGGAGAATTTTTCATTCAATCTCTATAATTTGGGTGATAGATTGAGGATATATGACCTGTTTGTTTAAAACAAGAATAAATCACACATCGCAGTAATAATGAATCCCTGCATTTAATTCTCATTCCACATCGAACGGGCAATTTTCCAGGTCCCATCAGTATCTTTTTGTAGGATACGCATCATCTTTCCACTGGATCGAAGCGTATCGCCGGTTTCGATCATTTGGACAGTACTTTCGTAGATTCCCCACTCGAACGCCCATGTCCCAAATCGCTGAGATTCCTGAATATCCTGATCAAGCTGAATCAACTCAACCATGGAGGGTTCTGGTTTGTGCGCATGATTCCACTCGGTAATAGCCTTGATCCCCCGGATGGGTGAGTTATCTGGAGGAAGCATCACACCGTCCTCCATCCATAAAGATTGAAGGGTTTCATAATCCTGATCTTTGATCGCGTCTCGCTCTGTAGAATGCAGCTTTTTTATCTGCGCCTTGTCTACTTCATCTTGGTGGGTCAGCAAGCCGCGGCAGTGCATGAAAAACAACATTAGGATGAAAACGCAAACCAACTTCGAATGGCATGGATTGAATTTCATATTCATCCTCCACGAGATGTTTATTAGATTACTATCTGGATCGCATCCCGATGACACGGTAATTAAATTCATAGGAAAGGCTGTGACTCCACGTGGCGTCAAAAAGCGTGTTATACCGTGTACCATCTGACGGGCCTACAGGCTTGCCGTATGTGAAAAACCAGTTCAGGATGGGGCTGCCAGTGTAAGCCAGAGCGATCCAGTACCGGCCGGCATTCAGCTTGATCTCCTTGTCGGGATATTGAAAATCAATCCATTTATATCCGGAACCACGCGGTAGTGTATCAATCGCTCTCATCTCACTTGTGGAAATCAGTTTACCCGGTTTCCCGTGGCCATCATCTTGATGCAGTTCGAGCCACAGACTGCCGCTCCCGCCAAACGCATGCAGCGCCAAACCAATTTGGGACAACTCCATGGGCTCTTTCAGGATAAATGTCTGAGCATACCGTTTTCCTTCAGTGGTGACATACTCGGCGGTTTCAACGAGGAAATTTTTCTGGAGCACCATCTCATCCGTGTTAGCATCTTCGGTGAGGGTACGCGCACTCAGGAAATCCACAGATTCGGGATAGTCGAGATTGCCCATTGTATCAGGTATTGAGAATTTCTTGGTCGCCATTTCCATGGGCGGTATAATATGAGGCAGCGCAACGGACGCTTCATAGACAACCTGCGTAAACGCCGCTTCAACCGGCGGTGAGAAGAGCATTTTCATCGGGCCATATCCCTGCTTTTCCGCATGCAATTGTACTTGATCGTGGGTAAACTCTGCGTTAATCACCTCTTCAAACCGCGGTTTCTTTCCAGACCGGGTACTCCTCCGATAACGGATACTTCCATCGTTAATCGTTTCATTATTGTCCAGTCCTGCTTCAATACGAATGAACCGGTTGCTGACAAAGAGCTGCATGTTTTGCGGATCAAACGGCACCCAGCCCAAATCCGGAAAATACACTTCAATCCAAGAATGCCGTCCCTGCGCCATGCGCATGGTCATATACCCGCCGGAAAGTTGAATATTGTAAGGCTGCTGTAAAGTCAGGCCATTGACAATCCGGACGGGAATGCCCACCGCCCGCATAAACGTGGCCGCGAGATGACTGTAATTCTGACAATTGCCCCTGCCTGTACGAATGGAATGAATCGCGCCGTAATCCTCTGGCAGGAGCACGTAATTCACACGATCCACGATCCAGGACAGGATTTGCTGCACCGCGTCAAATTGTGTGTCACAGGACGATGTAATCTCAGCCGCTTTTCTTTTAATCTCAGGATGATCGGACGGCACCTGACGCGTCGGTCGAAGATAAACCCGTACATCCCGCGGGAGATTCACAGGTGGAAACTCCGCGTCGGTCTCAATAGTTTTCAGCTCAGTCCGATTCTGAGTAAGGATTGTAGTTCTGAGTTTTATTGGTTTTTGAGGATTTTTCCAGCTAACCTTAACTACCTTATTGCCCCTCGCGTCAATCCGCTCCTTACTCGAGGATGGCTTGACAGAATACCACACATCAAATTTTTGAATATCCTGATTATAACTCGGAGAACTGAAATCTTCCGGAATCACATACCCGATGCTCAGACTCTGTATACCCGGAACCGGCACAAATTCTTGTTCCATGGTGTATTGAATATCAGATAGCTGCCCGCCATTCAACAGATAATTTTCTGCCATGACACTTCCGACGCACAGGATGCATAAACCAATGAGACATGTTTTCATACGCCCTCCAAAGAAACCTGCCCTGAAATAAATAGTCAAATCCAGCGACACCTGCATGATGTTACTTATGCCGGATAAAAAATTGTTGGAATTCTTCTAATCCAAAAAAGCTGTGTGTTCGAATATAAAAAGGGATGTCAAGCAATTCAACTGAAAAATTGGTTAGTGCAAAATAAAAATGCATGATGAATCAGAGTTCACCATGCATAGTTTTCAATTGGGTCAATCCGGATGGAAACTGCGATTAAACAGTGGCCCTCCTTAAAGTGTGTTTTAATTTCTTAATCTCGACCCGTGAAGAAATTAATGATTCTTTATCTTTCTTTTGAAGGGCTTCATCCCGCTTCTGCTTTGCCGCTTTTATTTGACTTTTGATCGTAGCCTTATCCACTCCGACCACTTCATGATGCTCATGCATATCAATATGCAGAACGTTGCAGATGGCTTCAAGCAGATGGTCCTTATGCATCTGTGTATGCCCCTGAACGGCATCATCCTCCATGCCAGCTGCGATCTCTCGCAGTTCGGTAACTTTCATATGCTTCAATTCATGATAAGTATGGGTCATGGTTTTTCCCTTCTATCAATGTAAAAGATTTACAGATAAAATGAATTATCCAGCACCAAGAATATTTTTCGCACGATCAACCTGATTCGGAAATAATTCTGCGGGGACTTTCTCGCTGTCCAGTTTAACATATATCATGTGTCGGGCACAACTTTCAAAATCATCACGGCAGTATTGGCTTTTCATCAACTCGACTGTGATGGTTTTGCCTTCCATTTTATTATTAAAAAATGGACATTGGGGCAAGCATTCACAATCAGCCATTCTATCACCTGATTATTAATTTGGATTATAGTTTGAATACTTATTATAACAAATTTTATATCACTCTGTCAAGTAGTTAATTCTAAATGGGATTATCTTTTCAATGCCGCTTCAAATTGAGAGGATGCCTCCAAAGTCATTGGTATCAGTTTGGCCGTGCCTTCAGCCAATTTTCGTCCGTCCGACCGGATCATTTCAGCCGACACCATCCACATCCGGCCTCGATCTTCTTGGAAGTGACCCTCAACCGTTACACGATCTCCCAAACGCAAGGGTTGCCGGAACCGGACATTCAGCTCTGCTGTGACTGCGAATCTTCCCATAGCATGGTACGCAGTCCAAATCACAATCTCATCAAGCACAGTGGATATCAATCCTCCATGAATCACATTCTCATATCCGACCATCCAGCTTTTCGGTTCAAACTCGGCCCAGACACGATCTTCTTCCGCATGAAACGTTAACTGCAATCCATTCGGATTATGTGTTCCGCACACAAAACATGATTTGGAGTTTGGAAGTTGCATCCGTCACATGCTCCTTTATTTTAAATGTCGGATTTACAGAACATCCATTAATATCTTTTCCAGTTCCTCATCCGTCAGAGAAATCGGATTGCCCTTCATGCTGCTGGCCTGCTGTGATTTTTGGATTAAATCGCGGAATGCATCCTGCCGAAGTCCGAAATCGGATAGATGGGGCAAATGCAGAAACTCGGCAAGATCATGAATCCATTGCACACCGTCAGAGGCATTTGCATTGGGATTTCCAGTCAGTAACCGGCCCACTTCCCTGAACCGCTCAAGGTACGGACATCCCAAACCGCGTTTCTCAATCGCATGAACATTTGCCTCCATGACCGGCGGCAGAAGACGCGCACACGCCACACCATGTGGTACGGGAAACATCCCGCCCATAGGGCCGGCAATACCATGCACCGCACCCAGCTTGGCATTGGCCAGGGCCAATCCACCAAACAAACTGACCAGAGCCATGTCGGCACGTGCTTCAGAATCTTCGCCATCTGTAAAGGATACTTTCAATGATCGAGCGACACGTTGTATGCCTTCCCTGCACAAACTGTCTGTCATGGGATTGGCCTTGTTGGATACAAACGGCTCGATGAGCTGTGTCAATGCATCCATGCCTGTGGAGGCAGTCACTTCGGGTGACATCGAATGAGTCAGCATGGGATCCACAATCGCGATATCTGGGATCATTCGGGCGCTGCGCATGCTGACCTTGACATCATGTTCAATGGATTTCACAACCGCGTTCCGCGTCACCTCGGAACCCGTGCCCGCCGTTGTGGGAATCGCGATATAAAGCACCGGATGGATTGTGAGTTGTTTCCCATTTCCAATCACCTCAAGATAATCCATCACATGCCCAGGATTTGTCACAAGAGCCGCGATCGCTTTTCCCGCATCTATTACACTCCCCCCACCCATACTAATCACCAGGTCCACATTAGATTTTCTCGCGGCTTCAGCACCTTCCATCACAAGATCGGTAGTCGGTTCTCCTGAGATGAAGAAAATCTCTGTCTGGACATTATGCTTATGGAGAGAAAGGACAAGCGGCTCTGCCCGCTTTTGATCCCGCCCGGTCAGGATGAATGCCCGTTTTCCCATCGCCGCGATTTCTGGGATCATTTTCTGAAGCGATCCATCTCCGAACACAATCCGGTTGGCCGTGGCGAATTCAAAGGTTACACTCATCCCCACCCCGATTCGTCAGGATACAAATTATCATACTTGATGCTCGACCGGGGTTCAGCCATCATGTCCGCCACTGTATCCCGCCAGATTTGATAATGCTCGGTCTCTTTATGCTTCGCCGGATCTTCCGGCGTGCGATATACTTCGACCAGTACAAAGCGGGTCGGATCATCCTGCTGCTGAATTACGTCAAACCGGGCCACACCCGGTTCCTGAATGCTGTTCTTTGCATTCTCGATGGATGCCTCTCTGAATGCAGCCACTTGATCATCCTTCACATGAACAAACACATGCACGATAAACATAGCACCCTCCTATGCATTTTTTGGGATACACAATTATGGCAATCGGCAATCGGATATTGGCGACAGGAAATATAATCTAATTAATAATTCACCATTTCCCATTAACCTTTCACCCTTTCCTGTCTCCGGATTCCCATCTCCTAGCTTTTCACCGCTTTAGCTTTGAACCACGTATAAAAAAAAGTCCCCTCCGGCGGATCGCCCGACGCCTCCAGCTCCCGGATGCCCTGTGCCCAGGTAGCCTCATCCACCCATCCGGCTTCAATGGACCGCACTTTCGCCGTCTGTACCATGGGCACAATAATCTGATTGACCATGCCGTCCAGCAATTGGGCATGGACCCCGTCGCCATAGACCCATTTGGGTTCAGAAGTGTGAACATCAAATCCGGCCTTGTGAAGCAGCGGATAAATCCGCCGCCCGATATTCGCGTCATGCCCGTGAACTGCCTGCGCCCGAATCATGCACTCCCAAACTTTTAAGGAGGCTTCGGTTTCAGTATGCCAAAAACACGATCCGTGATCGCCCTCAATGACCGTAATTTCTCCGCCCGATTTGAGCACGCGTTTCAGCTCTAGCAAAGCGGAATCGGGATCGTCCAAATGTTCAAGCACAAAGCAGACGAATATGAAATCGAAATGATTGTCCTCAAAAGACAGATGCAAGATATCCGCCTGCTGAAAAGTGAAATGGGAATGCCCCTGCACATGGACAGCAGCTTCAGCTTTTTCCAATGATTCCGGTGAAATATCAATGGATGTAAATCGCGCTTCCGGGGACTGCTTCGCCAAAATAACCGACTGTGCGCCCACGCCACATCCCGCCTCGAGCACATTCGCCCCTGCAGGAAAATGATTCCCATCATGCAGTAACCGCTCCAGAATCTCGGATTGTTCCTTCAACCGTTGCGCCTCACGTTTCGAATATCCATGCACATATTTACTCAAACAATCACCTCACAATTCAAAATTCTACATTCATAATTCATAATTTCCTTTCACCTTCCCCGTTCCACGTTTACCGTTTGGTTAAATCCACCTCGCTTCTGCACGCTTTTTCCCTTTCTTCTGGAAAAAAAAGATGAGAATCATACCCGCGATAAATCCGCCGATATGCGCGAACCAGGCCACACCGCCCGCGCCGGGATAGCCCAGAGAACCCAATCCGTTCAGCACCTGTAGAATGAACCAGATGCCCAGCACAACCACAGCAGGTATCTGAAACGTGCGAAAGATCACAAACGGAAAAAAGACCAGCATATGCACCTTCGCCTTGGGAAACCGAATGAAATACGCGCCCAGAATCCCGGACACCGCCCCACTCGCCCCGATCATGGGAATATGCGAACCTGGATCAAGAACGACATGAGTCATGGCAGCCACCAATCCACAGGTCAGATAAAAGACGGGGAAGCGAAGATGCCCGGTGAGCGCTTCCACATTGTCACCGAAAATCCAGAGATAGAGCATGTTACCCGCCAGATGCAGAATGCCGCCATGTAGGAACATCGCCGTAAACAGAGTCAGAAAGTTGGGCATAGGAGACTGATGTGTGAATTCAAGTCCTGGCAAATCCTGAAAATGGCTGATCTCCCAGGGGATTGCGCCGAACTTGTAAAGAAACGGCTCAACATCCGGGCCCAGCAGAAATTGATACACAAACACGGCTATATTGCCCAGGATCAGAAGCACCGTAAAAATCGGTGTGGTTTTCATTTTCACATGACTGTCGCGAATCGGTATCATGCTCTTGTCCTGTTACTGAATCGTAAATCTCGATGTGTGTTGAACTCTATTCCAGCAGCGATCCTGGAGTGCAATTTCTATCACATGTTCCCCCGGCTGGATCGGCGAAATCAACTGATGAAATGCCACATCCTCTTCCGGATCATATTCCATAATCAACCGTTTTCCATTGAGGTGGACAATATAATCATCCTCTTCTCCTATGCCGGAAAGTGAATCTTTGAATGCAATCTGGATTCTGGGCGTCTGATCCCGCGACGTGGCTCCGTTTCTTGGATAAATGGACAGAATTTCCGGCGGCACTGAATCCCGCAGCACAGTGAACCGACCTAACCGGCTGACGCGAGCTGTGAGATCATCCACATCCCACTGGTTACCGGCAAACTGATATTCCCCATCCTCATCTATTTGATACAGGGCCAGCTGGATCTTGTTATTGGATGACTCAGGAACATGAACTGAAATACGCACCTGTTTTTTCAGGGGTACATCGTCGGGCAGCACATGATAGGTGATCGGATTGGAGGAAACCTCGACTGTACACCATAAGGATTCATACACAGACTGCCGTGAGAAATAAACAGAGAATTGTTCGTCTGTGGAGACTACAGTGACCGGTTCATCCGGGCGGATGTGGAACACGGGCACAGTTATTCGGTCGAGGACACGGTCAACATAAGGCCCGTCTGTGAGGGAAATTTGTAGGACATCCTTCTGGATTAAGGATAAGGGAAAATATCCGGCAAACCTATCGGGTTCAATCTGAATCAAGGGAACAGTTTGCTGCTGATTCAATCCGCTCTCAATGATTAAGGAGGGGTGATTCATCGATTGTATGGAAGCATCCACACTGAAATACAGATAATCTCTCAGAAAGCGTATGGATAAAATTCCACCCAATCCGGATGGGGCTGGCTGAGTCTCCCCGTTTTGCATCCATTGCATTGTGGCCTGAGGTTCGGGAACGGACATTGCGCTGACCGTGAAATCCCCGAATAGGTCGCTTTGATTTCCGAAATAATCACACACGACAATCCAGAGTGAGTGGGTTCCTTCAGACAAATAAATCGATCCATCCTCACGCCTCTCATCCTCTCCGGATCGAATCACGCCAATTTGCGGCGTTGCCGGAGGATAACACGCCAGATCATTTCCCTTTTCGCGGAACAGATTGAAAAAACGTAAATCGGAGTGCGACTGGAGCCTCGTATTATAAATCAGTTCGGCCAGATCCGTTTCATCATAAGAAAACAAATCATTCTGGAATTGATAAATACATGTGCCGTCTATCCATAATTCAACTTGATAAAAAGCGAGCGGATTCGTCGCGCCATTGGCAAGATCGATTGCCGCCACCGAAACGCCCAACCTGCCATGAGCGGTAAACGGTTCATCAATTTGATATAGATTGGAACCCGTCTTTGTGACATTGAGAATCGCTGGTTTAAAATCGCCATTCACATGCGATCCTGCCGTGAGATGCGACAGAGCCACCGCCTGGATTTCAGGCGCGATCGTATCCACAATCGGAAAATTAAAATTGAGAGGATTCACGGGCCGGTTCAGCGAATCCCGGATCTCAAAATGCAGATGAGGCACGCCGATTCCCGTGCTGCCGGAATAGGCCAGGATTTCACCTTTTTGGAAAGGGAGTTCCCCCCCCTTAAAATACATTTGAACACGATATCGGCCCAGTCGGTTTTGCTCTTTTCGGATACGTTCTTCGATCTGATCATTGAACTGGGACAAGTGACCAAAGACTACCGTTTGACCGGATTGTGTCTGAAAATAAACCGCACGGCCGTATCCATTTGGCGAAACCAAAACACGAACGACAGAGCCGTCTTCGACCGCGTATACGGGATATCCTTCACGGCCCCATGTTTTGATATCGATCCCGGCGTGAAAATGATCGGATCGGTACTCGCCGAACGTCGCAGTCAGCAATTGACTCGCGTTCGTGGGCCAGATCAAATCCTGCGCAGATATATTATGGATTAAAAGGAAAAGGAAAGGAAGGAAAAATTGTTTTGGTTTTACAATGTGACTCGTCAATAGTTGTCTCACAATATTGGCACTATTTAGGTTCTATTTTGTTTTATACGGTTCGAGATCAATATCAAATGATTTAGCCACTGATTTTCACCGATTAACACAGATTTAATAAACAAAACGTTTAAACTCAAGTTTTTCTTTTCCAAAATTTATGAGCAGCCCAACTTTCACTTCAGTTGCCGTTAATTCATGAAGCAGAGCCTATTATAGACTCTGTTATTTCTTCATGTTTTTACCTTCATTATATCCGTGTTTCATCTGTGTTAATCTGTGGCGAGTCAGCTTCTTTTATCTACACACTCGATTTGATATAGAGCCGCTTTTTAGGGATACAACTCTGGAACGTTCACATCACATGAACATAATTTGGAGAACGTTTCTGCGTCCCGCCGTGTACCAACCACGCTACCCCAATGAATCGGCACCGCCATTTTGGGACGTAAGATCTCAGCAGCTTTGGCCGCTTCCTCTGGGTTCATGGTGTACGTTCCGCCTACTGGAAGAAACGCCACATCACATTGAATCGCGGTCATCTCCGGGATCAGATCCGTATCACCCGCGTGATAATACGTCACGTCATCCAGGGAAAACACATAACCCACATTATGAGAATCTGAAGGATGAAACGGTTTCCCGATATTGTATGAGGGCACTGTCTGAATCGATACACCCTGCAATTCAAATTGCTGTCCGGGGATGACAGTTCGTTGCTCGACGGATAGCTCGTTACGCGACATTCCCGGCTTGACGAGGATCGTATCCACAGTAGAAATTTTTAGTATGTCCACTTTAGAAAAATGGTCGTAATGCTCATGCGTAATTAAAATCACATCCGCCGGATCATCACAACCGATCTGATAGGGATCGATATAAACACGCTTTGACCCGTCAATGCGAATACCCGAATGTCCCAGCCAATGGAAAGGATACTTCATATAAAATCCTTCAACCTCAATCCTGTCCCCTTCGACATACGACCTACAATATACGAAAATCAATCTTCAGTCCACTCTTGAACTTCGCGGACCAATGTCTCCACAATCTCATCCTCACGAATCTTTCGGATCGTCTTTCCCTTCCTGAACAACAGGGCGGACCCTTTGCCGCAAGCCACACCGAGATCCGCTTCCTTCGCCTCACCCGGCCCGTTCACCGCGCATCCCATAATCGCGACGGTGAGGGATTTTTTCTCATTCGTCAGTGCCTTCTCCACCTCTTCGGCCAGCGTGAACATCGATGTCTGGGTCCGTCCGCACGTGGGGCATGAGATGATCGTCACACCATGTTCACGGAGATGCAGGGATTTAAGAATCTCAAATCCGGCCTTGACTTCTTCAACCGGATCACCGGTCAATGACACACGGATCGTATCTCCAATGCCTTCCGCAAGCAAAGCACCAATTCCCACCGCGGATCGTAGCGCGCCGGTTCGCGGAGTGCCCGCTTCTGTGACACCGAGATGCAGAGGATAGCTGACTTTCTCAGCGAGAATCCGGTTGGTCTCGATCATCATCGGCACATCAGACGCCTTCACGGAAATCACAATATCTTCAAAATTAAATTCTTCACAGATACGAACATGGCGAAGCGCACTCTCGGCCAGGGCGGCGGGGGTCACGCCTCCATATTGTTTGAGGAGATCTTTTTCAAGCGAGCCGCTGTTCACCCCGATCCGGATGGGAATGCCCCGCTCCTTCGCGGCGTACAGTACCTTCTCGATACGTTTCCTTGAACCGATATTCCCCGGATTAATGCGCACCTTGTCCACACCCAGTTCGATCACCCGCAAAGCCAGTTTATAATCAAAATGAATATCCGCGACCAACGGGATCTGAATCGCCTCACGGATCAGCCCCACCGCATCTGCGGCTTCCTTGGATGGCACTGCGACACGCACAATCTCACATCCTGCATCCTCAAGCCTGAGAATCTGTGCCACAGTTTCGGCCACATCTTCCGTTTTCGTGCACGTCATCGACTGCACAGAAATTGGCGCCCCGCCCCCGATCACCACATTCCCAACCCGAACCGCCTGTGTGTTTTTTCTTTTTATGTTGGATTGTATCAAATTCCCCCCATCCCGTTCCTATTCATTTTCTGTATACTATATACTGTTTACTGTTCTTGGACTTTCCCCCTTCACCCTTCCCTACTTGTCTCGCCGTATCTGCTCTATAGCGTAGGCGGATTCCCCATCAAAAGCTCAAACTTCTCAATACAATCATCCAATATCGCGCGGACTGAAGCAAATGCAAATTTGGACGGCAGCTCATCCAGCCCAAACCAGCGGATCTCAGAAAACTCCTTTTTACAGGGCACAATCTTACCCTCGGTTTGACAGCAAAACGCAATATTTAATATAGGAATCTCCTCCAGTCCATACATGTCCGGGTAAAACCCCAGCAGGTCCGTAGATTTCAAACCGCATTGCAGCTCTTCGCAAATCTCCCTCGCCAACGCACATTCAGGATGCTCACCCGGCTCAATGAATCCTCCCGGCAAATCCCACTTTCCCTTGGCCGGCTCCATCGCCCGGCTAGCAAGCAGCACCTTGCCCTCCTGCCCGATCACCGCAGTCACACACGGCCGCGGATTGTTATAATACGTCCATCCGCAAGATTCGCAGACCCAACGGTCAAAGCCGTCTTCCTTTTTGGGAGAGAGCGGCTTGCTGCACTGAAGACAATGATTCATATTGTTTTATCCAATCTCAATTAAAATTTTAAATGTATTGGATGATCCATTCATCATTCGTAAATATTTTCAATGTTCGTTTCCTCTCCCCCTTAGTTAAGGGGGAGATCGAGAGGGGGTCTATTAGGTATACGGCAGGGAAGGTTGTCATACTGCCTGTCCCGAGTTCTTTCCGGGGAGTCCCGTATTATTCGGAACGAAGTATCTTCGGGGCTGGGCTACAAGATTCTTCTCCCGCCCCGGCAGGATCAGAATGACATATCTTTGTATTTTTCTCTGTCTCCCGACTCCCGTATCCTGCCTCCATTTAACCGTATGTTGTATATCGTAAATCGTCTATCGTTCCCCGCCTGTCCGCCGAAGCTGTTCTTTAGCGAAGGCGGATCTCCATATTATAATTCTATTTTCATCTGCTCTTCATTCGGAAACTGCTTTTTCTTCGCCTTGGATAAGAGACTCGCAAACGTATCCTCATCCAGGATTTCGATATCGAGATCAAGCGCCTTGCGATATTTCGATCCGGGATTCTCTCCGACTAGCACATAATCCGTTTTCGGGCTGACACTGGATGTCACCTTCCCTCCCTCGGATTCGATCAAATCCGTTGCTGCCTCACGCGTGAACCGGCCCAACGCGCCTGTGAGCACAACCGTTTTTCCGGCAAGTACACCACCCCGATTCTTCCGCCGCGTTTCCTCGGTACGGACACCTGCTTTTTGAAGTTTTTGGAGCACTTCAACATTTCGTGGCTGCTGAAAAAATTGAATCACACTCTCGGCAATCACCGGACCCATGCCCTCAACCCGTTCGAGCTGGACAAAGGAGGCCTCTTTCAACGCGTCAATGGAACCGAATTCATCTGCCAGAATCGTGGCCACACCAGCACCCACATACCGGATGCCCAGCGCGAAAGTCACACGATCCAGCGGCTGTGTCTTGCTTTTCTGGATCGCCTCAATCAAATTCTGCGCACTCTTCTCGCCCATGCGTTCCAGATCCGCGACATCCTCTTTTTTCAGGGTATAGATATCACCGAAATCGAAGATGGAACCGGACTCGACCAGCTGAAGCACCAACGCCTCGCCCAGTCCTTCAATGTCCATGGCTCCGCGGGATGCGAAATGTTCGATGCGCCGATGCACCTGCGCCGGGCACGCAATGTTATCACAGCGGATCGCGGCCTCGTCTTCTTGCCGGATAAGCGGACTCTGGCAGGCGGGACAGGCATCCGGCATTTGAAAAGATGTGGAGTTTTCAGGACGCATCTCCTCAATGACCTTGACCACTTTCGGGATGACGTCCCCGCCCTTTTCGATGAGGACGGTATCCCCTTCCCGAATGTCCTTGCGCTGAATCTCATCCTCATTGTGCAATGTCGCGCGGCTGATCGTGGAACCCGCTAATAGCACCGGTTCGAGAATCGCCACTGGCGTCACGGTGCCGGTTCGCCCCACCTGCAAATGGATAGCCTTGAGTACGGTCGTGGCCTGCCGGGCCTTAAACTTAAACGCAATGGCCCATCGCGGACTTTTTGCCGTGGCACCGAGTCGGCCCTGCTGGTCGAAGGAGTTAACCTTGATCACCACACCATCGATCTCATAGGGCAGCTCGTCCCGTTTCTCCTCCCATTCATTGCAGAAATCAAGCACGTCCCACAAATTGCGGCACAGGGCCACATTCCGGCTGACCGGCAGCCCAAGATCGCGCAGTTGATGGAGGGATTCAAGATGGGTTTGGAATGTAGAGTCATCCTCATTCAAAGATCGGATGAAATAGGCCGAGAAATCGAGAGGCCGTTTGGCCACGATTTGTGGATCTTGAAGTTTCAAGGAGCCAGCTGTGGCATTTCGTGGATTGGCAAAAAGTTTATCATCACGGGATTCCTGCATCTTGTTCAGTTTCTCGAATCCCTTTTTCGGCATGAAGACTTCGCCGCGCACTTCAACATTTTGAGGAGTTCCTTCTTTTTCAAAGAGTCGGAGGGGAATGGAACGGATCGTTCGGATATTCGTCGTGATGTCATCCCCCCGCTCGCCATCGCCCCGGGTCGCGCCCCGAACAAGCAGTCCGTTCTCATATGTTAAGCTGACCGCGATCCCGTCAAATTTGAGTTCGGCCACATATTCAAATGTCTCATCAGGGAGTGCGTTTTTCAGCCGCTGCTCGAACGCTTCCAGCTCTTCCTGACTGTACGTATTCGCGAGACTGAGCATGGGAATGTCATGCGTCACTGTGGGAAAATCCTTGGTGGGCTCACCGCCAACTCTTTGGGAGGGAGAATCCGGCGTGATGAGTTCTAGGTGCTCCTTCTCCAATCGGATCAGTGAATCCATCAATTGATCATATTCACGATCAGAGACAAGCGGATCACCAAGCACATAATATTGATAATTATGCTGACGAATCGTTTCTTGGAGCTTTTGTATTTGTGTTCGGATCTCAGACATTAGCATCCTCTCAAAGCGTTTGAATCGAGAGAATTGGCATGTTTAAATTATTATAAATGGAGGAAATAAGCAATAGATTTTTATACGCCATCTAATCCATATTTTGTGATTTTATCAATTTTTAATTCGAATTCATATTTTCCATCATTTTCCACTTGCCTTTTCAATCTCAAACATGTATATTAATCGGCCTTTTGGAATAAGCTTCCAGAAGGTTTTTTCTTGAAGGAATGAACACTTTTTATTTTAAGCGGAATGAATTGAAAAATGGCTAAAGAAACAAAGAACATGCGCAACATCGGAATCAGCGCGCACATCGATTCAGGCAAGACGACATTGACAGAACGGATTCTTTTCTATACGGAGAAAATTCAAAGGATTCATGAAGTACGCGGAAAAGACGGTGTGGGTGCAACAATGGATTCCATGGAGCTGGAGCGGGAACGCGGCATCACCATCACTTCAGCCGCCACGAATGTCACGTGGAAAAAATATGACGTGAACATCATCGACACACCGGGTCATGTCGATTTCACGGTGGAAGTTGAGCGCGCCCTGCGTGTGCTGGATGGTGCGATCCTGGTGCTCTGTGCCACGGGTGGTGTGCAATCTCAGTCGATCACTGTGGATCGTCAGATGAACCGGTACAATGTACCCCGATTGGCATTTGTCAACAAATGCGACCGGATGGGTGCAGATCCGGAAAAAGTGACGCAACAGCTTAGGGATAAACTGAACCACAACGCAGTGATGATGCAGTTGCCGATTGGGCTTGAAGACAAGTTTGAGGGTGTCATCGATCTGGTCAGGATGAAAGCGTTATATTTTGATGGCGATGCCGGTGAAACCATTCGGGTAGAAGACATTCCTACGGCATATTTGGACAAGGCCAAAGCGAAGCGCGACGTACTGCTGGATGCCGCGTCCATGTACGATGATGAACTGATGGAAGCCTATCTCGAGGATACGGTCACGGAAAAAATGATCGTTCGTGCTGTGCGAGCAGGCACACTGGCTCTCGAACTCACACCCGTTTTCATGGGATCGGCCGTTAAGAACAAAGGCGTTCAGCCGCTCATGGATTCTGTCATCAGTTACCTGCCGGCTCCCAATGAAATTGAAAACTCGGCCCTGGATCTGGAAAATGAAGAAGCCGTTGTCAAACTGGTCGCCGACGAAAGCAAACCCCTTGTTATGCTGGCATTTAAATTGGATGACACCCAGTTCGGCCAGTTGACATACGTGCGAATTTACCAAGGACAGCTAAAAAAAGGCGATGAAATCTTCAACATCCGTTCAGGTAGAAAAGTGCGCGTCGGCCGATTAATTCGAATGCATGCAGACGAGATGGAAGACATCACAGAAGCCGCGCCTGGTGATATTGTGGCCATGTTCGGCGTGGACTGTGCGTCTGGAGACACATTCACAGCTGCGGGCATCCGGTATTCGATGACCTCTATGCATGTGCCCAATCCGGTAATCTCACTCATGCTGATGCCAGAAGATAACAAATCCTCTGAAAACATGTCAAAAGCGCTGAACCGCTTCACCAAGGAAGATCCAACATTTCGGACTCATGTAGATCCGGAATCGAACGAAACCATCATCCGCGGCATGGGCGAACTGCATCTGGATGTCTACATCGAGCGCATGCGACGGGAATACAAAGTGGTTTTGGAAACCGGTGAGCCGCAAGTCGCCTATCGTGAATCCATCAGTCAGGCATCCAGATTTGACTATGTGCATAAAAAACAAACAGGTGGTGCCGGACAATTCGGTAAGGTTGTAGGTACGGTCGAACCCTGCCATAATGAAGATTTTATATTTGAGAGCAAGGTCAAAGGCGGCAACATTCCAATTGAATACATCCCCAGTGTCGAAAAAGGATTTAGAGCCTGCCTGGAAAAAGGATCCTTGATCGGATTTCCTATTGTTGGTGTAAAAGTAATCCTGCTTGATGGCAGCTACCATGCTGTAGACAGTTCAGACAACGCGTTTCATGCGGCCGGTATTGGTGCATTTCGCAATGTCTATAATAAATGCAAACCTGTGATTCTGGAACCGATCATGCGCGTGGCTGTCGAAGGGCCCTCTGAATTTCAGGGAGCCATTCTTGCCACAATCAACCAGCGCCGTGGCATGATTCATAGCGCGACAGAAGATAAAGCTTTCACAGTGATTGAAGCGGAGGTGCCGCTTAAAGAGATGTTTGGTTATTCCACAATCCTGCGGTCTGCTACACAGGGCAAGGCGGAATTCACGATGGAGTTCTCGGTCTATCGCAAAGTACCAGAATCCATCTCCGAGGAACTGAAAAAGGAATTTGCTGAAAAGAATAAAAAGAAGTAAGGGGAGGCCCGGAGAGATGTTAAAAGAAGAATTGATACAACGAAGCCCGTTGCGTGTAATGGAGAAATCGATTCACGGCGGAGTGGATAAAGGAAATCTTGGTGTGATCACCGCGCGAAAAGGAGTAGGCAAAACTGCCTGTCTCGCTCATATGGCAATCGATAAAATGTTGCAGGGACAAAAATTACTGCACATCTCTTTCGCGGATGACCCAAAGCATGTCGAATCGTGGTATCGTCAGGTTTTCGACGAAATCTCTAATACTTACAAACTTGAGAACGCATACGACATTTATGATGAAGTGATTCGCAATCGTATGATTATCCATTTCAAGCAGGATGAGATCACCTTTGACAAGATTCGAGAGCACATCAAACAGATCGAAGGCGGATCGGATTTCATGCCGGATCTAATGATTGTGGATGGTCGGGATTTCGAGAATATGACACTCGAAAATTTATCGGGATGGAAAGAATTCGCCAAAAACCAGGATGCGGTTATCTGGTTCGCGGCTGTACTTCACAGAGATGATCTGCAATTGGATGATACCGGAATCCCTGCACCTGTAAAACAGTTTGCGGATTTATTCGATGTAATCATCATGCTCGAACCCCAGCCAGATTATATTGATATGAAATTACTGAAAGACCATGACAATCAAAATTTGGACAAACTTCGACTCAAACTCGATCCGAAAACACTGTTAATATCAAATCATCGCGTATAAAAAAAGTGCGACGTATTATCAATTCGCATCGCACTTCAGTATTAGATTTTTGAGATTATAAAAGGCCCATCATCCGGGCAATTGAAGTTCAATAACAGTTTCTGATCCCTTCTTATCTATTCGAATAATCGTTGCCTTTGCAGTACCGGCCCAGGCCCTTACATCACTCTCAAACTCATCATCTATGGCTTTGACGACCAAAATCGTCGCCGGTGGATATGTGCGAGCAGCCTTGGCGATTTCAGCAATGGGCTGGTGACATTTCATTCCCTGACAATCAATTTCTATCCGTTCAGACATAGAACATCTCCATTTATCCAACATACTGCAAATACATTGTTTTTAGTTTAAAGAATTTACATGAGGAATAGTATCCATGAAATGCTGATTCTGCTGTAGGAAATAACGGATATGTTTTGTAGGAGAAACTCTTACGATGTATATCGGAATTGGTCAGCAGATTATTTTTTGAGGATAAGAAAACACGTCCAATGTGGATTCATTGGATTGGATAAAAATCCCGGACTTCATTCCCCATTCACCATTCCCTTTTTCCCTGCTTGTCTCGCCGTAGCTGCTCTTTAGCGTAGGTGGACTTGTCTCGCCGTAGCTGCTCTTTAGCGTAGGCGGATTAATCTTTTATTGCCTTTTTACAAGCACCGCCCAATCCTTATTTCGATCTGAGGGAGCGTAACCAATCGATTTCCATCCCGAACCAGCAATCTCATAAACCGTACCCACTTGAAGGTCGCCGCCCTTTTTAGGATCAAACCACTGCACGCGATACATGCCCTGATCATTACGCAAATTGAGCTTCGTGGTTCCACCCTCTCTCAGATAGATCAGATAGGCTTCGCGTTCTTTGGCAAGGCACCAGGCAGATCGATCTGAAACGATCGTATCAGCCGGTTTCATTTCTGCATAGGGCAGGTTTACCTGGAAGAACTCAATCGCGATTCGCGTCTGATCCCACATGGCATCCCGTGTGCGCCAGTCCTCGCAGGTCAGATCTGCGTGGGGATATTTGTATCCAAAATACCATTCGCATCCCGCGCCGCCAGCGGTCAGATTACCCCACAATGCGTATTTGCGAACATCGTCATGATCGGGATCATCGGCATCCGGCATCACGCCCGTGGTGTAATGACCGATTTCATCGAGAAAACAGATCCAGGGCTTCCCCGCTTTATCTGAGGATTGAATCCATTGTCTGGTAAACCGATGCACGTTTCTAGGATCATCAATCTGCAGGGATGGCCCGTCAATGTGGGCATATCCCAACAGTTCCTGCAGGATCAGATCTCTGTATTTCTGAGCCGCATGGGTGTGCACAACCACCGGATGATCATAGGGATCAATGGACTTAATCGCCGCAGCCATATCCTTGCGCATTTGATCGGTTTGACCGGAGGGTGAGAAATCAGCCGGACCGTTTTCCTCACCGAGATTCCATGTGATACCAAGATGATGACCAAATCGGGCAATTAGTTCGCGATAGTACAACTTCCGCTGGATGTCTGTATATCCATTGTCGAGCAGCAGCTCATTTTCCGTTTCCTGTGTCACTATGTGGATCATCAACCCCAAGCGATCCATGTGCGAAAACACAATCTCCCACTGATCGAGCTTACTGCAATCATAACGGAGCCGTTCATGAGGCGCCACCCACGGCCAGACATCCTTGCCATCGCCATACACATTCATAGTAATCATATACACTGTATTCAAACCCTTTGAGGCAAGATAATTCAGTGCTCCAATAATCCCTTTGCCCTTTTCCTTGTGCCAAAGCGGATCGCCCGGTTTCCAATCCTTCACATGCGGATTGTATTGATGTGATGGCGGGGTTTGATCAAATTCATGAAAGGCCAGAAAGTTCTCGGGACTGTCTGCTCCGCCTTTGAGAAACGGTTCGCCTGTTCCGGCGAAGCGGAGGAAGTGCCCACCCTTAACCTCAAGCCGGCCTTTGGAATAAAATCCAGGATCATCTTTGTCATTCAGATCAATTTGAAAGACACCTGCTGCACTGTCGAGGGGTACCGGATCACCGGCAATTGGATCTTCCGAGACAGCGATTGCTTCACCTTTTCTGAATGACGCGAGATAGGACCACTCTCCTGCTGCATCCGGTGTAAAATGCACGCGCCATTTGTTACCACTTGTTGCTCCGGATTCACCCGCCTTGCCATCTGCGGCAAAATAGCCTGGGACATCGTAAACCCTGTCGCCATTGGAAAATCGAACCATCAAGCAATAATCCAGGAAAGGGTTCTCCTCACCCTTCTCGGACAGTGATGGGCCTTTAAATGTGAGCGTGAGTGGATGCCAAACTTTGTGATCGCCTGTGATTTTAGGATTGGAGCACCCTGCGAGAAGGAGAAGCAGGATACACACCGTAATGCAAATCCAAAGATGCCGTTTCATGATGTACCTCTACAGTAAATATTTCTAATGTTGTTTTACTTGGAGAAAAACCTACTCTGCCAGTCTCAGGATCGCCTCAATCTCGGCCTGACCGATGTCACCCCGTTCTCCGATCTTCCCCTCCCTTTCGAATAAACGTTTCGCCGCGATCAGACAGTCATCAACCTTTATGTCATATGCGCTGAGTTGTGTTGGATTACCAGCCTCTTCAAAGAATCCTGCCATTTTTTCAATTGCTTTTTGAATGACACTATCTTCACCCGTATCCTGAATATCCCACACGCGGCGGCCGAACTGTACCAGTTTGCCGCCCTTCTGCTTGCGCTGATGTTTGAGCAATGCGGGCAACACAATCGCCAGGGTCTGCGCGTGATCCAAACCATGAAGCACAGTCAGTTCATGTCCGATCATATGTGTGGACCAATCCTGCACCACACCCGATCCGATCAGCGTGTTCAGTGCCTGTGTGGCGCACCACATGATATTTGCACGCGTATTATAATCATTGGGATTGGCCTTCACCTTGGGCGCCTGTTCGATCAGAGTTTTGAGGATGGCTTCAGCCTGCCGGTCCTGAAGCGGTGTATTTACATCATAAGTCATATATTGTTCCATGACGTGGATAAACGCGTCCACAATGCCATTCGCGGTTTGACGGTCATCCAGAGTGAGTGTGGTTTCGGGATCTAGGATCGAAAATACCGGCATGGCTTTCGGATTTGAAAAGGCCAGTTTCTGATTCCGCTCGCTTCGTGAAATCACTGCGTTTCCGTTGGATTCTGATCCAGTCGCAGGCAATGTCAGGATGCACCCGACCGGCATCATGGATTTGATTTCCTCGCCGCTGTCCAGAAACGCCCAGGGATCATCCCCCTCATAATGCAGCGCCGCCGCAATAAACTTGGTTGCGTCCAGCACAGATCCACCACCCACGGAAAGAAGGAAATCTACCTTTTCTTCTTTTGCCAGTTGGACGGCCTCCATGCACTTCTCATATTCGGGATTGGGCTGAAGGCCCCAGAACTCGATGACCTTATATCCCTCAAGAGCGGACATCACCTGATCATACACACCGTTCTTGTTAATTGAGCCCCCACCTGCGATCATCATGATTTTCTGATCTTTAGAAATCAGGTTGGACAGCTCAGAAATCTGGCCTTTACCGAAAACAATTTTTGTGGTGTTATAAAATGTAAAGCTTTGCATTGGATCTTTCCTTAAATAAATAACAGCAACACTTCTCCGTATTTTCTGAAGAAGAAAGACATGAAAAGGTAAAAAATGGAAGACACAATTGAAAGAGTAAAGTGAAGTATTACAGGGAATTAATAAAAAAGAATCTCATTATTTTGATAAAGTTGACTACCATCGATAGACCTTCAGATCCACCCGTCCATCTTTATTAAATTGGATGTCTTCGGCTTCGAGCAGCCCTTTTTGGATATTCCTCCAATCGGGGTCCGGCAATCCGCTGATCTCACCCTTGGCATTGATCACCCGATGCCAGGGAATATCCATATCTTCAGGCAATGAAAACAAGGCATACCCAACAAGACGCGCCTGACCTTGCAAACCAGCAACCTCCGCGATCTGGCCGTAGGTAGCCACTTTGCCGTAAGGAATGCACTTTATCGCATCATAAATCTTGGAGTAAGTTTCGCTGAGTTGTTTTTTCATTTAAAACTCAAAATCTGTCAATATCTGTTTATTGCTCCCGTCTGCATCCATGATTGCAATTCTCAAATATTCATCTTCCGCCCCAGTGCAAAAAGCGATTTTTAATCCATCCGGGGAAAATGCTGGACAGCAACTATCATATAGTTCAGGAGTAAGGTTTTGTTTATTTTTCCCATCCCTATCGATAATATAAATATACTCTTGCCAACCAAGACTGGAATATAACAACTTTGTCCCATCAGGAGAGAAGCTGTCTGTCTCACCCCCATGATAGCCTTCAGCCAGTTCAGCCAAATTATTCCCATCAACATCTATTATCGCAACATAAGTACTGCCCTCACCATAATATGATCTCAAGAATACAATTTGCGATCCATCAGGAGAAAATATTGGTTCACGATTAATCACCTCGTCATCGGTCAATTGAACCAGCCCACTGCCATCTGTGTTCATTATATAAATCTCAAATTCCCCTGATCTTGCAGAATCAAAACATATCTTCATACCATCTGGAGAATATTGAGGAAAATGATCACTACTGAAACTATCCGTTAATTGTACTTGATTCTGTCCATCCACGTCCATAGTGAAAATTTTCCAATTCCCATAGTAATCGTACCCATATGATTGAAAAAGAATTTGTGAGCCATCAGGTGATATTTTAGGATTTGCTTCCATTCCTCCATATGTTAATCTCGTTTTATTACTTCCATCCGAATTCATTAACCAAATATTACGTCTATCTAGGTAAGATGAGACATATGCCAGGAATGAGCCATTTGGTGAAATGTCAAACATGGAATCATCTTCTGGATTATCTGTTAACTTGGTAAAATCACTACCATCCGTTCTTATTTTATAGATATCATCTTGGCGACCTTCACGCCATGAATAAAAATAAAGGGTTTGTCCATCAGGCGAGAATTGGGGACCAAGATCATTGCCCCACTCGAGTTCGTTATTCGAACAGGGTGCATTAATATCTTTCACTCGAATGCATGATACGGCAAACACAAGTAGAAGTACACAAAGGATGGAGATGGTCCTTTTCATTATATCTCCTGCTTTATACTTTGAAGATTAATCACACCCCAAACATGGTGTGGGATTCTCAGGGCAGCCGGGCTCACCGACAGGATATGGCACCTCTATTCCTGTCTCACAGGATAGGATAATTAGTGCATCAGTGGAGTTGACAGCGCCATCCAAGTTCACATCACCGCAGGGCATGGGGCAATATGCAGTGACATCCATTCCCACATCACAGGAGAGAATAATGAGTGCATCAGTTGAGTTCACTATTCCATCATCATTAACATCACCCAGTACGCCTTCCTCCTGCTGAGGCTCGGTTCGAATAATAACATCATCGAACATGGCCGCATCATTAAATGAACCGAATCCGACCTTGCCACCGGTTTCCAGGCTGTCACAATAAAACACAGCCGTCGAATCAAGATAGACCCAAACATTACTACTGTCGCATGTCAACTGAACTGTATGATATTCATTGTCAGTGATCCAACTCCCGTACCGCTTCTGAACAAGCTGGCGTTCTGTAGGTGTTACACGATAAACGGCGGTTTGCATATGCATTGTATTAAACATAACATAATAGTAGTTGTCCTCATCGATAAAGCCGAATATCGCAGCAAAATCAGCTGCCTCATTAACCTCTAAATCTTCAAGCGATTTTACTTTAAACTCAAAGTTACAATTATCATCAAGCATCATATCAATAATTGCATATTCGCCCAATGTGTTATTTACTTCGGGTCATTAGTGTCCGGTTAAACCTTAGAATAGCCCGTATTGATGCACATTGGTACTACTCGGCGGTTTGTATTTGATGTT
>JABMRT010000097.1 GCA_013202295.1 Candidatus Zhuqueibacterota bacterium | reverse complement strand
TGGCTGATCTGATGCCGATTATTGAGGCTTCCGGACTTGATTTCAAGCTGGGTGCCATGCAGACCACGGTTGAAGGCGATGAACCAGCGGTCATGGATGTCATCATGGCCTGTCATCGTAAGATGAAAGAAGTCGCACCGCGCGTTTTAACTTCCATCACAATTGATGATCGTTCCGACGCAACGAATCGACTTGAAGGTAAAGTAATAGATGTAGAAGCCCTCCTGAACCGGGAGATAGCGCATGAGTAACACGCGTGTCGGCAAACCGGCACCCAAAGCGTTGGTCACCCTTCTTGCCGGAAATTTCGGTAAATTCTCCAAACAGGTTCTGGTCGGTCCTGGTCCGGGATTGGATGCGGCGATTCTGGATATCGGCTGTGGTCGAGTGATGGCTATTGCCGAAGATCCCATCTTTCCGGCACCCAACCTTCCCCTCGAAATTATGGGCTATTTCACGGTGCACATTGGCGCGAGTGATGTGGCAGTTACAGGCATTAAACCGGAATTTATGACATATACACTTCTTATGCCGCCGGAATCTTCGTTGTCCGACGCAGAGATATTGATTCGTTCTATTTCAGAAACAGCGAAATCGCTGGATATTACTATTGTGGGCGGGCATACGGGATGGTATGGCGCGGTGACGGTTCCAACTATTGGTGGTGTCACAGTTTGGGGCACGGCTCCAAGTGATCAATGGATCTCACCCGGTGGTGCGAAGGATGGCGATGTGATACTTATGACCAAGGGACCGTCCATCGAGGCTGCTGCGTTACTGGGAGTGCTATATAAAGATAAGATCCAATCTAAAATGGATTCCACTTTACTGGACAAAGTCTGCGGCCGAACTAATGAGATCACAGTGGTGGAGGATGCCTTGTCCGCTTTCAGAACAGGCGGTGTACATGCAATGCATGACGCAACTGAAGGCGGCGTCCTCGGTGGATTGTGGGAGATGCAGGCGGCTTCGGGATTGCAGATAGAAGTCAAACTTGAACCTTCCATGGTGCCTGAAGATATTGCGGCTCTGGCGAGGGCTTTGGATTTCGATCCGTGGCTGGCGATCAGCGAGGGTACGTTGCTGGCCGCAGTCCAGCCTGAAAGTGTGGCTGCTGTCCGATCCACCTGGAAGAAAATCGGTATTCCATCTTATGTGATCGGACGATTTGACGCTCCGCTTTCGGAGAGTCGAATTCTTCGTGATGGACAATCTTTCCCGCTGCCTGAACCGCAGGAAGATCCGTTCTGGCGGTTGTTTTTTGCGGGGTTGGAGGGATAAAAGAATATAGCCGATCAAAGGAGTACCAAAATGTCCAATTCAATTTATCAGTTTAAAATTGAACTTAAAGATACAGATCCTTTAATTTGGCGAAGAATTGCCGTCCCAGATACTTACACGTTTTGGGATCTCCACGTGGCTATCCAGGATGCAATGGGCTGGGCGGATTGTCATCTTCATAACTTTAAAGTTTTAGATGCGGTAGAGAATAAAATAATTACCATTGGAATCCCTGATGAAGAGTTTGAAGAGGAGCTGCCAGTTGTTCCTGGCTGGGAAGCTCCTATCACAAATTTTCTTACAGAGGAAGGTGAGATTGTTGAGTATGTTTATGATTTTGGCGATGACTGGGAACATAAAATCTTACTTGAGTCTATCCTGCCGGCTGTACAGGGAAAGAAATATCCCCTTTGTCTCGGAGGTGAAAGAAACTGTCCTCCTGAAGATAGCGGTGGTGTTCCCGGATATGACTATCTGTTAGAGGTCCTTGCCGATCCGAAACATGAGGAGTATGAAGCAATGACAGACTGGCTCGGAGGGGATCTCGATCCGGATTATTTTGATTGCAGCGATGTCAAGTTCGAGAATCCAAAGAAACGACTGAAGAAAATATTGAGGTAGATATTTGGTATTAATATTTGTCATTGAACAATTTTCATTTTAGATATGCTAAACCCAATTAAACGCCTTACACAGCACTCACTTGTTTACGGCATCGGCCATATATTAAGCCGCTTCCTGGGCTTTTTGCTATTGCCGATTCATACGCATTTTTTACAGCCTGATATGTATGCAATTGCAGCGCTGCTGTTTTCCTCCCTGGCGATTCTGAATATCTTTTTCAGCTATGGTCTCGATGTCGCATTCATGCGCTATTTCGTGCTCGCGGATGAGAAGGAGGAGAAACAGCGCCTGTTCAGCACGTCTTTCTGGATGATTCTCGGAACTGGTCTGATCTTCGCGCTTATCCTGATGATATCCCCGTCCTTTTTCTCAAAACTTATATTCCGTACTGCGGAGTACCCCAAACTCATTCAAATGGCCGCTGGCATTCTGTTCGCTGACGCGCTGGTGCTGATGCCGTTTCTCGTGCTCCGAGCCGAAGAGAAATCCACGCAATTTATTGTGTTCAAATCCTTGAATATCATCATCAACCTGGGGCTGAATATTCTCCTCGTAGGCGTTTTGAAAAAAGGTCTGGATGGGATATTTCTCAGCAACCTGGCTGCGTCCGGAATAACGCTTGTGTTGATGATTCCGGCGATCCGGCCCTGGCTGAGACTGGTTTTTAAAACAGACCGACTCAAATCCTTGCTTGCGTTCGGGCTGCCGTATATTCCATCTGCACTGTCCGTTATTGTCATGGATCAGGTCAGCCGTTTCTTCCTCGACCGCCTGCTGGGCAAAGAGGCCACCGGTATTTTCAGTGCAAGTTACAAGCTCGGCATGTTCATGGCACTGGTTGTGGCCGCGTTCCGATTCGCGTGGCATCCATTTTTTCTCTCCGTTTCCAAACAGAAGGATGCCTCGCAGATTTACGCGCGTGTACTGACTTATTTTATATTCGTGCTGGGAACGTGTTATCTGAGTATCGCGTTCTTTCTTCGTGAGATCGTCCAAATTTCCCTTTTTAATGTTCGTCTGTTCGGTGAGGGATTTGAAGGCGGACTTGCCATTGTCCCGATCGTGATGCTGGCGTATGTATTCTACGGATTGTATGTGAATTTTGTGGTCGGGATTTATCTTGAGAAGAAGAGCAAACTTCTGCCGCTCATCACGGGTGCAGGATGTCTAACCAGTCTGATCGCCAACGCAGTGTTGATTCGTACTTCAGGATTGGTGGGTGCAGCATGGGCATCCGTATTAGCTTATGCGGTCATGGCTCTATCCCTGTATTTTGTTAACCGTAAGCTGATTCAAATTCCCTATGAGTGGGGACGTGTCCTGAAGCTGATTGTGGTTTTTATCCTGATTTACTTGACGGGATCGGTCTGGATGCATGATCCCGGCGTAATGATTCGCGTGCTTTTGATTTTGTTATTGTTGCCTTTGTTCTGGGCGGTTAGATTCTGGAACGCACAGGAGAAGGGGTGGATCCGAAAAACAATAATCAGAAAATAGTTTCGGTTCCTCTATTTGTTTGATTGCATTCAGGATAAAATGTTTGGTTCTGTGTCGAATCGAGTGGGTGCTTAAGAAAACGGGCCACAGATAGACACGGATGGAGCACGGATAAAATGAAATGATTCGATTTGTTTTTCAAGGATAAATGATTGAACTGGAAGTAATGTGAATCAGATTGAAAAGGATTTGCCTGATAGCCGGGGTGGGCGTCAGTTCAGGAAAAAGAAAAAATCAAGTTTAGGCATCAATTCTTTTAATCAGTGCACATCGGTGAAAATCCGTGGCGAATTCATATAGGTTGATTAGCGCTGCCCACTCAAAACAACATAGCGTCAAATGTTTATCCATGATTTAAAAATGAAAGTGTTGAATGGATTCTTTTAAAGATTTTTATAACCAGGTTGGTGCGAATTACCCGGAAGAAGATGTGGTCTACAAGACTATTCGAGGCCGGATCAGGCGTCAGTTTATTCTGAATATACTCAATGGATGGAAAGGATCATTTCTTGAAATAGGCTGCAATCTTGGCATGTATCTTAGATTATATCAAGGAACCCCAAAATTCGGTATGGATATTTCAATGGGTGTGCTCAACAGGCTCCGTCAATCCGAACCGAATCTGCCAATCGTACAAAGCGATGCGCAGAACAATTGTTTCCGCTCCGCAAGCTTTAACCGAATTCTTTGCTCCGAGGTGCTAGAGCATTTGTATTCTCCTGAAAAGGCCGTGTCTGAAATTTCACGCTTGCTCAAGCCCGGTGGAATCGCGCTGATCACTACTCCAAATTATCGCGGCGAACGTCCTGGATGGACGTCACTTGGCGCCTTGTCCGATTACGGTGTTGAGGCAGTGAAAGACGGGCTCTATTATCATACTGCATTCCGTTCTGAGGAATTGGCTGAGATGGGGCGGAAGGTCGGATTGGAACTCGTTGAATCGGGTACGCTTGAACATGAAGTAAAGATAGCTTCGCGTCCAGCCCTGCCATTTTTTCTCACCCTGCGATGGATCAACGCCCGAACATTTCAGAACAGCCGAATAGAAAAGTTCAATCAGTCTGTTTTTAACAGGATACAGGTTCTGAACTACAATATTTTTAAAACGCTTGGTTTGATGAAACCGCTCGTGCGATTGATATCAGAAGGAGTGCGAGCCTACTGTATTTTAAGGAAACCGATTGCATGAAACGTGTGTTGATCATATCTTACTATTTTCCCCCAATGGGCATGGGCGGTGTACAGCGAATGACCAAGTTCGCACGCTACTTGTCGGATTTCGGGTGGGAACCAACAGTCCTCACTGTCAAGCCTGTGGCCTATTACGCACACGATCCCTCCTTGCTGGATGAAGTGAAGGGCGTCCGGATTGAGCGAACAGAGTCACTTGATCCCCTCCGATTATTACAACTGTTACACAAGAAAGGGGATGTCAAAACGTCCCAAACACCAAAAGGTGGGGGATGGCTTTCCCGAATCAACAACTGGTTCACACGCTGGTTTCTCATTCCGGATTCGAAAGTACTGTGGCGACCGTTCGCGAAACGCGCCATCCAAAAGCTCCACAAGAAAACATCCTTTGATCTCGTGATGACCTCATCCCCGCCACATTCGGCGCATGCTTTGGGTGCGTGGATGCAATCCCAATATGACATTCCATGGGTTGCTGATTTTCGTGATGACTGGATGGGAGAAGAGTACGAGCGCGGTCCCACATATCTCCACAATACTATAAATCATAGCATGGCACGACGTATTGTCCGCCAGACGGACGCAGTGATTTCAGTATCCCCTCCGATTAGTCAGCATCTTGAATTCTTACGCGGCTCTGATGTTTTGACCTTGTACAATGGATTTGATGCGAATGATTTTAAATCCAAAGCGAACTCATCCCCTGATC
>JABMRT010000096.1 GCA_013202295.1 Candidatus Zhuqueibacterota bacterium | reverse complement strand
CCTTTTTATCATAAGCCACAACCATACGGCCCATGCGTTCGCGCAGGTCTTTTAGATTTCGAGCCACAGCCAGGATCGCCATGATCTCACTGGACACTGTGATCGCAAAACCTGAATCCATTTCGAATCCGTCCATCTTGCCACCCTGACCAATGCGGATATTTCGCAGGGATTGGGCACAGAAATCCATGATCCAGCGCAATTCGACACGCTCTGGATCAATATCCAGACGACTGAGATTGCTTTTGGCCAGGCGCGCATCATCATAGTTATTTTCATGCTGCATGCGTGAAGTCAGAGCCACCATCGCCAGATTATGTGCATTGGTGATAGCGTCAATATCGCCTGTCAAACCCAGAGAAAACTCGGTCAGAGGAATGCACTGTGCCAGACCGCCACCCGCAGCTGAACCTTTGATATTGAAAGTTGGACCGCCGCTTGGTTGGCGAATAGCGCCGAAAACGTTCTTGCCAATTTTCCCCAATCCCTGCACCAACCCCATGGACGTGGTTGTTTTGCCTTCACCCAACGGCGTGGGAGTAATGGCCGTGACGTCGATATATTTGCCGCGAGGTTTGTCTTTCAAGCGACTCATGGCCTGTAAATAATCGATTTTGCCAACGCGTTTCCCCATGGGAATCAATTCATTGTCTTCAAAACCCGCCTCGCGTGCCAGTTTCACGAAAGGCTTCATATTCGCTTCAGCGGCTTCAGCTACTTCCCAGTCTTTCATCTTGGTCGGATCCAGTTTCATCTTCTTAACCCTCCAGTATCCAATAAATGATTAATATCGATTTATTCACTTCGCGTCATAAAAGCCATTTCGGATGGGCACTCCCTCAGTATAAGATCTTCTAGCACACGAGCCTGAATCTTAACAGCCTGATGTGTAATGGAATCATTAAATTCACGATCAATGGCATGATCGGCGGTACAGGGGTAGGCCGAAAGCAGCATGTCAGCTTTGAGGATCAGCTCCTCGCCCGGGGACAAACCCGGAAGATGACGAGCCACATAATAAGAGGCTCCGCAAGGAGCACTGCAACCAACCTGCATATTCTGGATCTTTCCGTCAGAAACCGACATTTCAAACTCGGGCCGGCCGATCCGGAATTCTTCCTTGAAGGTTTTCAAAATCCCATTCTTCGGATTGAAGCTGCAGAATGGTTTGGGAAAGGCGGTTTCTATCCCCTGAGAACCTCCCAGCTCCCGCAGACGGTCAATCGCATAGGGACTCAGCCAGTCGCTTCTTTCTTGCGGCACAATGATTCCCCGGCTGATCGGGAAACAATTTGCAAAGGCCAGGAGAATCTGCTCATGAATTCCCAGGGCCAGCAGAATGTCATACTCCGGAACATTGGAAGGTAAGTATTCCTCAGGTTCATCAAGTAGTGCGGGCAGGATGGATGGAAAATTAATGATTCCGGCAATACTGCCGGTATGATCAAGGGGATATTCCCGCCGACACTCACGGCATTTGCTTCCGCAGGTCGAGCAGTAATCACCGGTATCGCTCAAATGCCCGATGACCCGCCGGGCATAGGCCGTGTCCATTCGGACGGTATATGGCCCCGGCTTCTCACCTCCTGGAATACTGCGCAGAATCAATATTTTCATAAATCTGTCTGCTTTTAATTTCCGCTCTTAGCCTATCGCCTATGTTGCATCACCGAACACCTTTACCTGCGGAATGCCTCAATATAGGAATCAGCATAGATGGATTTATTCATGATCAGTTCCGCAGTCAGAATCGCATTGACGAGCTCATCATCCATCACATCCAGGATGACAGCATCAAGACCATTGGCAATCATCATAGTGCAAAACGTACGGTTAATCAGGCTCTTCTGCGTGGTACCGTTGGAGATATTGCTCAGCCCGCAGACAATGTGGCAGGGAGGATCGGAAAATAGCCCGAACTGGCCCGCAGCCTTGAGAATTTCTTGGGCCTGCTCCTGCATAAACTTCAGCGGCATAACGATCGGATCCAGAAACAGCTGCTCAGGGGACATTTCGTATTCAGCAATCTTGGCAAAGATCTTACCTGCGTTTTCGATACGTTTGTCAGAGTTTTTAGGACTGCCGGTCTCATCCATCACCAGACCGATTATCGAAGCTCCTGCCTCGGCCACCAGCGGCAGCAGTTCATCCATTTTCTCATCAATCGCCAGGGTTGAATTGACCAGGGGCGGTTTCTTGCAGACCGGGATCGCTTCTTTAAGCATGGCTGGTCTATTATTGTCGATCGAAATGGGAGTATCCACTTCCTCCTGAACCATTTCAATCATCCAGCACAAGTCTTCTGGTTTATTTGAAGCCGTGCCGAGATTAACATCCAGATAGGTGGCTTTCTTGTCTGTTTGTTTCCGAGCCCATTCTTTGATGACATCCCCGTCCTTATTTTCAATTGCGGCCTTGATGTCTTTGAAACCCGCATTGATCCTTTCACCGATCAATATCATTGGTTTTCTCCTTTCATCACTCGCTATAATATATTAAATCAGTTTGGTGATTGTTTGCTGCATAATCTTGATCGCTTCAGGGTGCGCCATCACCAGGATGTCGGCTCCGGCCTGCAAATAATTACCCGCGCACACGGCTTCCCACATGGGCCCGCGTTTGGCCAGCTTGCCCCAGCCGGGCAGGATATCATCATCCGCCACGGCTTCCTTGGCACGCCAGGTTTCACCGCCGATATCGCAGATCTGCGGCATGGCCATCAGCTTGTCCCCCTGCATACCCGTGATACGAGCACGTTCGAGGATGGTGTAGATATAATCCAGACCATAACCCAGGGCACCCGTGGTCTGATAGCCAATGACATCCTTTAGGTCAAAGTCAGCATCCTGCAGCAGAATATTAACCTGTTTGCCCAAGTTGATATCGCAGGGCGCTTCGGAAATGACTTTATGCTTATCGGCTTTGCAGATGGCAACCATGGTACGGTAATTGGATACTTTGGCTGAACCTAACAGGCAGTTTTCTCCGCGTGCGGCCTGGGAACACTCGGGCATGACCACATTGTCCTTATCATCATCATCGCATCCCCAGATAATAAGAGGGACATCCACCGCTTCCAGCACGGCTTTGACGGTCTTTGCACACTCTTCAGGAGAAGCGTCATTGATGTTGGGATCGGCACTGAGCAGTTTGAGGCAAATCAGGTCCACGCCAAAATCCTGGACGCATTTCTGGGCCCATTCCACGGGTGAGTTGATCTCATCGCCGATAGCGTTCTTAAGCACATCCGGCCAGTCCGGCACAGTGTCAGCCACATATCCGGCAATCACGGGCTTGTTGGGGCATTCCCCTTCAAAGGTCATGAAAGGCAGTGTATTCTGCCCGCCCACCGTAACGGTGGAAGCACGCGTGCCGCCTTCGTCCTTGGTGGCGCCGATTGTAACGGCATTAATCGCATTGCTCCATTTTTCCTTCACATCAGGTACTGCCATGGTTTCCTCCAATTTGATCTATAATCTGTTTTATGGATTCTTTTACAGGTGAATCGTTAAGTTCTTTCAAAGAACGGCCATTGAAAATAATTTCGTCAAGTTGAGGATCAAAGGGGATATCACAGATATACTCCATATTGAGATCCGCGGCACGCGCCCGGATGGCTTCACGCCGATCCTCTCGCACCATATTAGAAACAACAAAGCGTTTGTAAAAAGCATTTTTCAACTCACTGCTGACCTGATCGATCTTTGCCGCGCAGGTCAGAGACAGCGGATTTTCAGTCACGACCGTGATAAGCGCATCGACATTGGCGGATGTCCGCCGGCTGATATGCTCCAGACCGGCCTCATTATCCATGACCACCCAGCGGTAGGAGGATACCAGATCATCCGAAAATTTTTTGATAAGCGAATTCAGATAGCAGTAGCATCCGGGCCCTTCTCCACGGCCCATGGTGACCAGGTCGAAACCGTCTCCTTCGGCAATGGCCTGATGCAGTCCGGCTTCTACAAAATGCGCCTTGGACATGCCGGCCGGGAAGTTCTTCATTTCCTTGCGAACTTCTTCACGCAAATCGGCAATCGATCCTTCGGATTCCAAACCCAGCAGCAACGACAGACTGGAATCCGGGTCCGCGTCCACAGCCAGCACCGGGATTTCTCCTCGAGCGACCAATTCCAGAATAATCGCAGCCGCAATGGTGGATTTGCCTGTTCCGCCTTTTCCCGCTACTGCAAGACTGGTTACCATGCCTTACCCCTTCAGGACCGGAAAAAGTTCAATGTTCGTGTGTGGCAGGAACATGGCCTGCTGGAATTCATCAATATAATCATCCGCACCCATGAGATCATAATAGGTCGTGTTCTTCCTGATCTCCGTGACCTTAAAAAATGCTTCTTCATACATGGCCGCTATCTTGGCTCCCCAGATGGATGTATTGCCCGCAAATTCGATGCGGTCATACGGTATATCAGGCAGCAGACCGATGGTGATCGCATGTTCAATATTGATATAGCTGCCGAAAGCGCCGGCAATATAGAAATGGTCAATATCATTGAAATTCATATCCAGACGCTTGACCAGTATCTGCATAGCGGCGTAAATGGCTGCCTTTGCATTGATGATATTCTCAATATCAACCTCATTCATATAGACCGGATCGTCAGTTCCGCTCTCTTCCGCTTCAACAAGAATATAAGCGGGAACACCATCTATTTCACGTACCTGGTCGGAGTTGTCGTTGATAAAGACTCCAGAGCGGTTGATTATTTTTTGAGTTAACAGTACCGCTACCAGATCGATGATACCGGAACCGCACAACCCTTTGGGTTGCGCCGTTTCACCTATTACCGCAAACCGGATCTCACCATCCTTAATAAAAACCCGTTCAATAGCACCGGTTTCAGCCCGCATGCCGCATTCCACACTGGCGCCTTCCAAGGCCGGGCCGGCGGACGCGGAACAGGCCACGAGCCACTCATTATTGCCGATGATTATCTCACCATTGGTACCGATATCAACCAGCAGCGAAATTTCAGGGTTGTCATACATGCCAGTGGCCAATATCCCACAGGTCAGGTCGCTGCCGACCCAGCCGCTGATACCGGGCAGGGAATACAGCAAGCCACGGGGATTGATTTCAATGCCAACTTCGGCCGCACGCAACGGGGGCGGCTCAACTGAAGCCGGAACATACGGAAAACGCCGAATATGATACGTGGGCAGGCCCAGCAGAAAATGGCCCATGGCCGTATTACCTGCACAGACCACGGCAATGATATCCTTAAGCAGCACATCATTGGCTTTGGCTAACTGATTGATCAGCTGATTGATGTCACCCACCAACAGCTTCTGAAGATCCTCGGCCCCTTTCTTTTCAGCGGAAATCATCCGACCTGTGACTTCCCTGCCGTATATCCCCTGTGAATTGAAACAAGCCGCCGCATCAATCGTGCGCAGGGAGGTCGCGTCAACCAGATGGGCCACTACCGTGGTAGTACCCATATCCACGATAATCATGTAGCTTTCTTCAGCCGTATCCCCGCCTTCGATCTGGATTACTTCGGCCACTTCACGCCGCAGCCCGACTGTGGCTGTAATCTTATAGTTATGTTCCCGCAGAATTTCGGGCAGGTTTTTTATAATCTTCAAACCCATCTGCGTGGCACATAGATCAAGTTTACGCTGAACCGATTCGCACACCCGCTGATGATCAGCTGTATTATTGGAAATTTCCGGTTGGTCCAGTTCCAGGTAGACTTTGGCTACCAAAGGTGAAGGCTGAAACCGCGTACTGTAGAAATGAGATTCAAAGGACTGAAAGCGTTCGGTGTCCTTATCGGCACGAGTCTTTTCCCTAGCAAAGGTTTCCGGGGGAATTTCGGCAACAATATTGCCTTCGACCATGGTCTGACAGGCCAGGACATAGCCGGCTTGGATCTCCTCACGCGTGAGTTTGGTCGATACTTCGGCCTGGACCTCACCTTTTTTGATAATCATTTTACAGCGGCCGCAGATGCCATCACCGCCACAAAGATTATTAATGGTGATGCCAGCCTGATGCGATGCCTCCAGCAGGGAGGTACCCTGAGGCACCTTGACCTTTTTGGCATGCGGTTTGAATTCGACGGTATAATCAGTCATCGGTCAGACAGGATTAATGGAATGATGGTATAATGGGACATCAGATTTACTACCCACTGCGTACCATTTACCCAATCTTCCATTAATCCAATACCCCGATAGTGGAATGTAGTCATGAGGGCCTACTTCCAGACTTCATTCAAAAAGGCCGGGATCTTGCTTGCGGTTTCGGGTCCGATAATGACTTCTTTCCACTCAGAATCATCTTCGAGTTCGGCTCGGAAAATCGGTAGAAGTCCCGGGATGATGAGCTTGCGGTGCTTGACCTTGTCGGCTACACCCTGGGTTTTAAGCGTTTCAATCACTTTTTCCGCAGAGATCTTATCACCGGCATACGCATTCAGAACACCCAGGCCTTCCGTCTCAACGACGCATATATAGGATGGAATCTTGCTTCGTTCAACTTCACCTTCCACACTAAAATAGGTCAGCGAGAAATTGGTGGTGAACATGACCGGTGAATTTTCATTCGGACTGCCAACCTCATACAGCTTGGCTTCAACCGTATTCGGGACTTGTGGATCAGTGTAGATATTCTGAACAGTGGTCAGAATCGGCAGGATGGCCCAGGGTTCCACCACGTCCATGACCACGATGGATGCGTATTTGGCTGCAAAGGAGGAGGCAAGTACAACTGCCAATTCCGGAGTGTCAGCCTGAATGTCCACCAGTGCCGGATATCCGAGGGCCCGGAATGTTTTTTTCAGAGCTGCACGGCGAGCAACCGTGAGATTGCGGAGGGTTTCCCCGACATTCTCACTTCCGAAAGCCAGTACAATTTCTTCCACACCTTTATTTTTGGCTTTACCTGCGACTTCCGCAAGCTCATCCAGGCTGCCTGCGGAAACAGCCAGAGGGGCTTTGGCCGCGGCACAGGCTTCGGCTAAAACGTCAACCGTTCCGGCATCCGCCTTGAAAACCAGAGGTTTCTGATCTTTAACCGCATCCAGTGCAGCTTTGAGTCTATCCGCTTCTTTACCCATCAGGATAAGGGGCACTTTGCTTTTATCCGCCACGGCTTTGGCGCGGCCTGCGGGATCACTGCAGCCATCAACCTCCACGGCTACCAGCGCGGTTTTAAGTTCTTCGCCTACGCGCTGGAAAACGGAATTATTAATTGCTTCGACTTTGGCCAGGCATTCTGCATCCGACAAAGAGGCCGGAATACGGACCGCTACACCTGTACCATTGTGAAACTTTTCCTCATGCCGGAACATGACGGTTTCCTGTCCGCACTGGAAGGCTGCATCGCCCGCGCCGATTTTGATCAGCTTCATGGGTGGAGCCGACGCATCAGAAAGCTCGGACTGTGCTTCGTCGGAAACATGCGGACAGTCGCTCAGGGCTTTCTGCTTTGCGGCTATCTGCATAGCAAAGGCCATGCAAGTCGGCAGACCGCAGTCCTTGCAGTTCGTCTTGGGAAGCAGCTTGTAAATCTGCATACCGGTAATAGCCATTTGTTTTCTCCTAAATCAAATTTTTAACTTTTAATTTTCCGGTCTAAAACAAAGATTCCATTTCAAGGGCCGGATGCCCCACTTTGGTCAGGTATTCGACCAGGACGTCCGGCTCTTCGGCATCCTCTTCGGTAGCAATTTTGTCAAACAGATCCGCTTTACCCAGTTTCTCGAGAGTGACCTTCAAACGGTCGGCTATTTCTTCCTTGAGCTGCTTGGGCATCCAGACAATGCGCTGCTGTCCGCCTTCGCCGGAGATGAATTTCGGGCTGGAAATATAAAGCTTGCCAATCCCCGTAAAACCGGGCATCTGCATGCCACCACCAACCTGACCAGCCAGGGTCGAAAATTTCATGCCGATAGGAGTCATGCCGCTGTAATCACGGTCCACAATCATGATACCATTGGCCTCCGGCACAATCGCGGCAATGCATTCAAAACACCCACATGAAGTCATGGGATCTTCCATAATGGAATAGGCATTGAATACCTGCAATGCACCGTTAGATTTGACTTTGATATACTCATTGATGTTCTGCCACTGACCCAAACGTGCATCAATGGTGTTGCCTTTTTTAACCGGTTCATTGGGACCGTGTTCATCGATCTGAAAGGAGGCTTTGCAGTCCAGCCAGGTATAGGCTCCGCACAGGCCCAATCTCTGCGGGGTGACAATGCAGACATGATTGGGCGCATAGGACTGGCAAAGGGTGCAAGAGTAGAAGTCTTCCACATCCTCATCCGTCATGCCGCCAATGCGGTCGTCACGCACGCCATACTTCTCCAAAGCAAGTGCCAACTCAGGTTTGACCTTTTCGGGGTCCGTATAGATCTTGACCTGTACCCGGTCAACGATAGTGGAGAAGTCACTGTGCATCTTGGCCAGCAGGATCTCACCAAGATCTTTGACCTTGAATCCCTTGGCCGCGGCTTCCTTGGAGATGCGTACCCAGATAATCGAGCGCTGGCCCATGTGAAAGATGCCGTTGGCGCAGGAAATAAATTCGTGAATACGGCGTTCTAGTACGGATTCGAAGTCTTCCTGAAATTCACGCCCGGCCACTTCAACCACAATACCCAGAGGATAAGCTTCGCCTTCTTTCATTTCATCGATTTCAGGCCCGATGATTTCAATTTTACCGTCTTCAATCTCATCCATAGGCAGTGTGCGCAGGTGTTCAAAGGCATCGGTGTATTTGCCGCCGAACTGAACATGCATGTCTTCTTTGCGTACACGCTCCCCTTCGAATCCAGCACCATAGGGTACCGGAATGGGAATGTCTTCGATCTTAATTGTCAACCCGCGCAGCTCAATGGCCCGGCTGATGATCTCATCCAGTTTGACACCGGAGATTACGTGTTCGTAAGTGCAGATACCGGTGGGCAGGATCTCGGGAATATTGATATCCGCAATGACCGGAAAACCGAAATTGATTGCTCCGGCCGCTGTGGCATATTTTTCGTCCGTGATCAGCTGATCCTTGTCTACACCATCATCCGCGCCAAGTGCCATGACAAATGCATACACGCGGTCTTTGTTATACATGAGAATATCCCGTGCAGCTTTTATGTCCCCAGGCTCGATCCCACCGAAGGTCATGGCTGACCGAGCGGCGAAGTTGAGCGCGTGCACGGCAGCCGTGGTCTCCTTACCGTAAGGCACCAGGAAGGAGTCCCAGTTCATTTCGATCCCTTCCTCGTCCAATTGTTCAGCAATGGCCCGGCCATTGGAATTCCCGGCCATAAAAACCAGAATGCTGCGTTCCTGCAATCCACGGATGATTTTGACTGCGTCCTCGTTTTTCTCGGTGCAGCCTACAATGGCGGCAAAGCCGGGCATGCGGCCATCCACCAATTTGATGCCCTGCAAGCGCAAAATGGCATCATCCGTAAATCCCAGCCAGATATTATCCTTGGAGGAATCATCATCCCCGGTCACATACTTGAGTGATTCGATGATTTCCTCGGCGATCAGGGTTGCCACACCTGAATCCAGGGTGTCGCCCAGATAAGGCAGCCAGAGATCATTAGACGGGATTTTTCCAAGCAGTTTTTTGGCTTCCCGCAGTGATTCTTCCAGATCGCCGATTTTCTGCACCTTTTGGCCCAGGAATAAAAGCATAATCGGCAAGTAATACGCAGTGTTAGGATATTCCACTGTGGCATCTTTTCCCTTTGCTTTGATCGCCTCAGCTAGAGCCTGCTCTGCTCTGGCTACCATGGCATGGGCTCCTCTGATTGCAGCAGTCGCGATGATTTTTGACATCTTTACATACTCCTTGCTGTAATTGCGAATGTCTATCTATAATGATATGATGAATTATCTTCTCGGTCGATCGCTTCGGTTCAGTGCGATTCTGTGCTACCTATTGCCAGGGCTTGTGCCGTCTTCCTTCTCCTGCATTCCGGGCACAGCCGTGCACGTGTTCGGAATTCCTCCCAGTCGATATTCACCTTGCTGAGCATCTTCATAGCTACAGGCTCTGTGATCAGACTCTTGCCGCAGCTCTCACAGGCTAGCAACTTCACCCGCGACTTGAACGGGGAGATCTCCACCTCGGATGTGTCATCATGGATCCGTATCTGGATTGTACCTACGGGACAAACCACAGCGCACGCGCCACATCCAATGCAATCCTCTGAAGCCTGTCGGAATGGCGCCGCGACACACCGATCCACGCCGCGGCCGGCGAATCCGATGGCTGACTGCCCGATGACTTCCTCGCATACCGTCGTGCAAAGACCACAGAGGATGCAATTGCGCTGACTCTCTGTGACATTGGGGTATGGTGTGCCCTCGACCCCCATCTTTTTTCCCAGTTCCTTTAACTCTTCAGACTCCGGAGCTCTCGCAAGCAGCAGTTCCATGACACCTCTGCGGGCTTTAACCGCAGCATCACTTGAGACACTGACTGTGATGTCACGACGGACGGGGTAGTTGCAGCTTGTTACGAGCTGCTTCCAGTCTCCTCTGTCCAATTCCACCATGCACAGACGGCATGTTGCTGAGTGGGACAGGGCCGGATGATAGCAAAGGGTGGGAATCCAGATACCCAACTTTTTTGCAGCATCCAGAATGGTGGCGCCCGTTTTGACTTCTACTGTCTTACCGTCTATGATCACTTTTGGCACAGCGACTCCTCCGATTTACACTTTCAACACGGCAGTAAAAGGGCACTTGTCAAAACATGTGCCGCATAGGGTGCACTTCTTCTGGTCAATCACATAGGGCTTCTTTTTTTCGCCTGTAATCGCGTTCTCAGGACAGTGTTTCGCACATATCCCGCACCCTTTGCAAGCTTCAGGATCGATATCGTAGCGGAATAGTCCTCTGCAGACCTTGGCAGGACAACGCCGATTTTTAATATGCTCCTCGTATTCGGTCTGAAAGTACCGGAGGGTTGAAAGCACGGGATTTGCCGCAGTCTTTCCCAATGCGCACAGCGCGGTGGCGGCCAGCAATTCGCCGAGTTCTTCAAGCTTTCTGAGATCGACCAACTCGCCTTCTCCTTGGGAAATACGATCGAGGATATGCAACATTTGCGCAAGCCCTTCGCGACATGGTGTGCATTTACCGCAGGATTCGTCCTTCAGGAATCCAACGAAGTACTTCGCTACGTTGACCATGCACGTGTCTTCATCCATCACGATCATGCCGCCCGACCCCATCATCGAGCCCAACTTGGTCAGCTCGTCAAAGTCGACCGGTGTGTCAAGGTGCTCCGCCGGGATACATCCTCCGGAGGGTCCGCCGGTTTGCACGGCCTTGAACTCCCTGCCATCCTTCACACCTCCACCGATATCTTCCACGATCTGCCGAAGCGTCATCCCCATGGGTACTTCCACAAGGCCGGTGTTTACGACTTTGCCGACGAGGCTGAAGACCTTCGTGCCCTTTGACTTCTCTGTGCCGATAGAAGCGAACCAGTCTCCACCCCTATCTATGATGGCAGGCACATTCGCCCATGTCTCCACGTTGTTAAGGTTGGTCGGCTTCTCACGGAGCCCACTCTCCACTGTGTGGACATACTTCGCCCGCGGCTCGCCCGTGCGGCCTTCCAACGAAGCCATCAATGCCGTTGACTCGCCGCATATGAACGCCCCCCCACCACGGTTGATTCTGATATCAAACGAGAAATCTGTGCCAAGAATGCCGCTGCCCAGCAGTCCCATATTTTTCGCTTGGTTGATTGCCTTCGTTAGGTGCTCGACGGCCAGGGGATACTCGTTGCGAACGTAGATATAGCCTTGCGTGGAGCCAATGGCGTACGCGCCGATCATCATCCCCTCAAGCACGCAGTGGGGATTGCCCTCCATGATGGAACGGTCCATAAAAGCCCCGGGGTCGCCCTCGTCACCGTTGCAGATAACATATTTCGGCGTTCCCTCGGCATTGCGACACGATTTCCACTTCCTAGCCGTCACGAACCCACCGCCCCCTCTTCCGCGAAGCTGCGATTTCTCGATTTCCCCAATGACCTGCTCGGGTTGCATTGTCGTTATCGCTTTGATAAGTGCTCCGTATCCGCCGTGCACGATGTAGTCGTCGATATTGGTCGGATCCAGCACGCCGTTTCCTGCCAGTACAATGCGTTCCTGTGCCTTATAGAAAGAGATCTCCTCCGCTGTCTTCACCCGCTTCTGGGTTACAGCGTCCTCATAGAGCAGACGCTCTATGATTCGTTCATTTAAGACAGTTTCCCGAAAGATCTCCGCGACATCGGGCTCTTCCACTCGTTGGTAGAGGACCAATCCGGGATCCACAACGACAATAGGGCCGCGTTCGCAGAATCCATGACATCCCACGCATTTGGCCTCAATCTTCACGTCCGCCTTGGATTCCTTGGCAGCTTTCACAAATAGATCGTACAATACGCGTGAGCCCCTAGCCGCGCAACCAGTCCCCACGCACACGTAGACGCGTTTTGTGATACTCTTACTCTGCTTCTTGACCTTGTCGCGGTACTGCTCCAGTTCCGACGACGTTCGAATTGCTGTACTGCCCTTTCGAGCCACTCTACTTGTCCTTTCCATAACTTTCTGCTTCCTCCACAGTCTCTTCTTCGGAGGGAAGTGAATGCAGGATATCTATAGCCGACGCCGGGGTTACACCGTCGTAATATTTCCCATCCACAATCATAACCGGGGCCAAGGCACACGCGCCGACGCAGTTCACTGGCTGGAAGCTGAACAGCCGATCGGCGGTGGTACCGCCCGGTTCAACCTGGAATTCATCACAGATCACTTCGGATATGCGTCCCGCCCCCTTGAGATAACAGACGGTGCCCATGCAGAGGGTCACCTCATGCTGTCCCTTCGGCGCCAGACGGAAGGAGGAATAGAACGTGGCCACTCCGTAGACGCGCATAAGTGGTACGTCGAGCTGCTTTGCCAGTCGACGGAGCTGCTCTGCGGAAAGATAGCCGTATTCAACTTGAATATCCTGCATCATCGGGATCAACATCCCTGCGTCGCCGTCGTAGCGTTCGACGATCTCCTGCACGAATTTAGTCTCTTGCTCCATCCCTTTCCTCTCAATATTTGCAGGCTACACCGACTCGATTGTGACCTCTTTATTCCTTCTCCTGAGCTCGTCGACGATTTCACGCACGACGGCCAACCGAATGGCAAGCTGCTGGGGCAACTCCGGGTTCTGGTGGGCAGGATTAACGGCCTGTCCCACCATGAAGTGCACGGTGTCTGCTTCCAGAAGCAGACGTAGCAGGCTTGCAGCACCGTCAGAACGAAACGCCACAGTCTCCCTGTCTGCACCCGATTGAAGCAGCTTGTTGACAGCAGTGAGGGTAAGAATGCCCTCAGTAACGACATCCAAACCCTCGATCTGGGCTTGCGCCGGCACGTCACTCGTCATTGTTTTGAGGTTGATGTCCACTGCCTGGCCCAAATACCGAGCGACGATTTTTGCCGTAGTGCCTCCGCTCACGGCCAGTTTGCCTGGACGTTTCAAGAACTGAGAGACAAACTCCTCGTTCTTACTGCGGTCAATCGGCGGACCCGTCAGAACCGTGGCAAACTGCTTTCGACGAACCTTTATAACGATAATGCTAACATCATCGCCAGGAGCTCCCTGATAGAGCTCACTGACCGTCTCCGCCACCTTGTCGGCAAGTTCCTGTGCTGTGAGCTGTGGATGTGCTTTTGCCTCCAGAAACGCCGCGGTCTGCTCCCATCCCCAACCTAAGGGATACAGCCCTCCGATTCCCGCATTCAAAACACCATCTGACACGAAGACTGCCCAGTCTCCTACTTTCAGATCCACAACGTATTCACTTATGGCCTTTCCCTCAACGCTACGCTCTTCGCATGCGATGGCCAGAATCTTGCGATTGCGGAGAAAGACAGCAGACGGAGAATCGAACGTAACCACCTTCGCTGTGCCCTGTGAGAAGAACTCGGCGATGGCGAATGTACTGTATGCGAGCTCGCGTGTTTTGCACACCGGAAGCGTCTTGCTCAGTGTCTCCACAACCTCTCCGAGTGGAAGTTCTTTTTCGAGCAGATGCGTTGCGATCCGTGTTGTCAGCGTTGCCAGGATGTTGGCCTGGACACCGCTTCCCAATCCATCCGACAATGCCAGAGTCACAGAGTTGGAATGCCGTGATACAGCGATGCTGTCGCCGCATAGCTCCTCACCACCTTTGTTTATCTGGCGAATTCCCCACTCGTAGTACAGCTTCATTTGGTTGTTTCTTCCTTGAACAGAGACATCAACTGTACAAGAATAACCTTGGTTTCTGCCGTGGTTTCTCCCAGCAGTCTCGCTATCTCTTGTGCCGTCTTCATCTGCCGTGTGATGACTTCCTGGGCTCTCTCGAGTGTTTGGGCACGAAGCCGGCGATATTGTTCTCTCTCCCGCTCCGCGTCTGAGATGTCGATAAATATTCCACAGTAAAGATTTTCACCTTCAATTGGGAAAAGACCGGCGCGGAAACTGACGCCGTGCTCCTTACAGTTCTCCTTGACCGTAATGGGCTTGTTCACTGCGATCACCCTGTCGAAACAGTCGGAGTGCATAAAACTACCAACACGCTGGCCCAGAACCTGCTCATCGTGACACTGGAACATAGTGCGGAAGGCAGGATTAGCGAAACGAATCAACGTCTGTTTGTCAACAAGCAGGACACCGTTCGGCGTCTGCTGCAGTATTGCCCGCTCGTGTACCTCAGTTATCTTGTCGTCCATCTGGACCACTGCTTTCCTCCCACAGGGCGGCGTCTGGCTACATCAGCCCACGGTCGTTCATTCTGCGCCTGTCAGCGGCCGGATGACTTTTTCGTCAAAGAGCTTGAGCGCATCTTTGACAGTCTCGCTGGTGAAGGCCTCGTTGTCAATCTGCCAGTTGACTCCCTTGCCACACAGTTCCATGCAGAAGGAGCCCTTCAGTTCGACTTTGTCTTCAAGGTGATGCTCCTTAAGCAGATTTTCGAAACACTTAACGAGTTCCCGGGCCCCTTTCAGGTGACAAGAACTACCCACGCATATAGTAATCGTAGTCATAGGTCTTCATTCACTCTTTCGGCTTCGCTTCCTGCGCCTTCGCCATCCTCTTGGCCGCATCTTTTCGTTTTGTCTTCGATGAGTATGCTTCGGTGGTATAGACCAGAGCGTGCGTAGGACAGGCGACGACGCACGCCGGTTCTTGTCCTTTGGCTAAGCGTTCTATACACAAATCGCATTTCAGAACCCCTTTACCGCTGGATTTCATGCTAATGACGCCGAACGGGCATGCCTGAATACACATCTTGCATCCGATGCAGCGTCGATCGTCGGCGAGTACGGGTTCGCCTTTACCACCACGACTGATTGCGCCTGTCGGGCACACCAGCAGGCAGGCCGCTTCCTCGCAATGACTGCAGTACACGGGCACTGCCCTAGAACCGTAGGCCTCCACCGATATGCGGTAGCCAGGGCGCTCGTTGTTCTCGATTGCTCTGTTGAGGTCCTTGGACAGGGAGTGTGCCACCCCACACGCCAATTCGCACGACCGGCATCCGAGGCACCTTTCGACCTTCACAACCACTGTCTTCTGTTTCTTTATGGCCATATAATTACTCTTCCGCCTAAAACAAGTTTGGTTTCTCGCATAAAAATCATCTCTGAACAAACACGTCAGGACGGTTTTTAAATGCTATTCGATCCGCCCTTTTGCTATACCGCAAAAGGATATGCCTGTTCGTACATTGGGGGTTTCAGCTTCAGCGCCTGACGTTTTTTATCAATGTGATCAATCATTTTATGAGCTGCCTTAACAGGATCCAGTTCAAAAGCCCATTTGCCACCCACTTCCTCTTCGATCTCATCCGTGATATATTTCATTACGGCTTCACTGCCTTCCACGGGCAATGGATGTCCTATTATGGTATACACTCCTGAAGCCACAAAGTAGAAGCCGATGGAAACCGCTTTTTCCGACATCCATTCGGGGGCCGCACCGGCACCGGGCAGGTCGGAAATGTCTTCGCCCAGGCCGCCTTCAGCCACAATATTGGCCAGAACACGCAGGATGCGGCTGTTATCCACACAGGAACCGAGGTGAAGGACCGGTGGAATACCGACCGTCTCACAGATCTCCTGCAGGCCCTTGCCGGCATACTTCATCGCCGCTTCCGGGCGCAGAAGCCCATGCTTGCCGCATGAAACGGCATTGCATCCGGTTGTGACTACAAGAACGTCATTGGCAAGCAGTTCCTTGACCATTTTGATATGGCCTTCTTCGAAATCGATATTGGGATTGGAGCAGCCCACCACGCCGGCCGCGCCGCGCAGACGGCCGCTGATAATACCGTCATTGAGCGGACGGTAGGTGCCGCGGTATTTTCCGCCCAGGAATTGAAAGACCGATTCGGTCGTAAAACCGGCAACCATGTCCTCTTTGTCATCAGGGATATACACGTCCTTTTTCTTACGATTGGCGAAATTCTCAATGGAAAGTTCAATGATCTGCGTGGCTATTTCTACCGCTTTGTCTTCCTTGAACTCAATGTGCTCGGCCCCGGGTATCTTGGCCTTGGGCGAAATCGTTATGAGCTTGGTATGGTAAGCCATAGAAAGTTCACTCAGAGAAGGCATAATGCATTGCACGTCCACGACCATCAACTCGACTGCGCCGGTCATAATGGCCAGTTCCTGCTGCAGAAAACTCCCTATCACGGGAAAGCCATGGCGCATGAGAATTTCATTGGCCGTGCAGCAAATGCCGCCCACCGTAAGGCCGCCGGCCGCTCCGGCCGCTTTGGCCTTGTCGATCAGTTCCTGTTTCTGCGAAACCAGTGCGAGAACATCGGAAAACGTGGGCTCATGTCCGTGAACAATGAGATTGACCGTATCCTCTTTGAGCACACCGAGATTGGCGCAGGACCGCAGCGGATTGGGAGAGCCGAACAGAATGTCCGAGACTTCCGTGGCCACCATGGAACCACCCCAGCCATCGGCAAGCGACGCGCGCATACCGTGACGGATAAGGTTCTTGTAATCGCAGTCCACCCCTATATGCGTGCGGTGCATGATCTCAACGATCTCACGGTCAACTGCCCGCGGGAAGACACCAAGATCTCGCCATACCTTTTGTCGTGCTTCCGGAGCGGTAGAGGCCATGGTCACTTCGCCTTCACTCTTGCCGAATTCGGCTAGGCAGGCCCGGGCCAGATCGACCGCAATTTCCTTGTCGTCACGGCCTTTGATGGCGATATCATACACCTCGGCCACCTTGCGCAGCTTAACCGGATCCTTGATCTCATAATCGCTGTTCGGGTCGGTGGCCGCCATCAGAAGGGTGTGAGCTATGTCCCGACCATGATCCGAATGCGCGGCAGCCCCGCCGGCGATCATGCGAATCAGGTTGCGTGCGACAATGGTATCGGCATTGGCCCCGCAAATACCTGTCTGTGTTCCTTCCCCGAATGGATCGATGCGGCAAGGGCCCATGCTGCATATACGACAACATATTCCCATATTGCCAAAACCGCACTGAGGCTGCATCTTCTCATAGCGGTCCCATACGGTTTCCTGCTCCTGCTCTGCCGCCCGCTTCACCATTTCCTTTGAAGCTCTATCGGCATGCACTAATTCCTTAGCCATTCTTAATCTCCTCTAAATGCTTCATGATTAACTCTATATCAGTTTTAACTTCAGGGGTAAATACATTCTGACCTTTACGCTGTAAATCATTGAATTGGGAAATAAAAGGGATGAAACCAACGACTTCAGCATCCGTGCGTTCTTTGATGAAGTTACGATCATCCTCATTCTGCACACGGTTGCCAATAGCTAAAATATTCTTAATGCCGAGATCTTTAGCCAGATCCTTGACGCGCGCGGCTGTGACTGTGCTGACTACATCCGGATTGACAATAATTATCAGCACATCCACCGAAGCGGTTACGCCGCGGCCGAAATGTTCCAGTCCGGCTTCCATGTCCAGGATAAGAGTATCATTCCGGTTGAGGAGCATATGCGCAACCAGATTCTTGATCAACACATATTCAGGACAAACACAGCCGCCGCCAGCTGCGGTGACAGACCCCATAGTCAGAAGTTTGACACCGCCGGCTTCAACGTGATATTTATCTGGAATATCATCAACTTTTGGATTCATTTTAAAATAAACGCCATACTTCCCTTTTTCTGCACCGGTACGTTCCTCGATCAGATCATTCATATCTGAAAGCGGCACTATCTTTTCAGGTTCGGAAACACCGAGAGCGTATGCCAGATTCGCGTTTGAATCCGCATCGATAGCAATAACATGCTCCCCTTTCTCAGCAAGAGCAAGTGAAATCAAGGCAGAAAATGTGGTTTTACCTGTTCCGCCTTTACCGGAAACGGCTATTTTCAAATGCAGAACTCCTTGCAGATTTGCGATTTACAGAAGCATTACATTGAGCGTGGTTGAGATGTGGAAGTCGCCTTTTTTGTAATGCTGCCAATGTCCGTTTATCTCCAATCAATAAATAAGAATTGGTTTACTTTATCATTCGATCCTCTAATAAACCTGCTTCATCGATAATCGTCGGTGTGATACTTTCCCACATGACGGGCATGAGATGGATACCCCTTATACCGGGCACTTTCCTGATTTGCTGGATGATCTCCACGGCAATACGCACACCTTCTTCTTTGGGATTTTCTGCACTGCCCATCCGATCAATATAGACCTGATCAATGCGCACGCCGGGCACATTCTCTTTCATATGCTCTAAAGCTTTCACGGATTTAACCGGCATCACACCGGCCAGAATGGCTGTTTGTTCATGCAGACCCAACCGGACTACTTCCCCCATCCATTGCACGAACCGCTCCATGTCAAACACTGGCTGAGTCTGTATGAAGTGCGCACCCGCTTGGATTTTCTTTTCCAGCCTGATCAATCGCATCTCAAAGGGATCTGCAAATGGATTGGCCGCTGCACCAATGCAAAAAGAAGGCGGTGTTTTCATTTCATATCCGGATAACATGGTTCCAGCATTCAACTTTGTGACTGTTGCGATCAATTGAACTGAATCGAGGTCAAAAACAGGCCGAGCTTCAGGATGATCGCCAAACTTCTGATAGTCGCCGGTAAGACAAAGCACATTCTCAATCCCCAGTGCCCATGCACCGAGCAGATCGCTTTGAATGGCAATTCGGTTGCGGTCGCGGCAGGTCATCTGTATGATGGGCTCTACACCCTCATCCATCAGAATCTTGGACGCGGCAATACTTGAAAGCCGTACAATCGCGGTCTGATTGTCCGTGATATTAACCACATCCACAATTTCTTTAAAATGACAGGATTTTTTGCGGATCATGTTGCCATTGGCGCTCTGGGGGGGACCCAGTTCGCCGCATACAATGAAACGACCGGATTGTATTTTTTCTTTAAGTGTCATCCGTATCCGTCGCTTTCTTTTTGGGCGGGAAAAAGGCCGGTGGATCGATACGCCTTAAGAACACATTGAGCCAGGCCGAAGTTCCCTCAAGTTGCCAATTGTGGATTTTCTTTATTGAATAGAGCATGGAGAGACGTCTCGTCAACTTTGATCGCTTGTGAATCAGGTACCAGATGCATTTCCGGTCGGGATAGACCTCACAGGTTCCATTCTCTCCCGTGCCACCGCATGGACCGTTGCGCAGCCGTTTCGGGCAGCGCTGGCTGCAAGTGAATCCGGTCGATGACAGGATGCATTCACCACAATGCTTACATCTGAATACAGGAACTTTAAATGCATCTTCTGCGAGCCGGAAAAGGAAGGAAAACTTGCGCTCCGTGGGTGATATCGGTTTCTTATGCTGTGTAATAAATTCAACGGGCATAGACTCTATCCTTCATGAATAAAACTGCATGATCAGTTTGAAGAGCTCAACTCTGCTATAGCACAGGATGTTGTTCAGGCACTGTAAAGCCAGGATCCACTTCAATCGCATTATATTTGGTATAAACACCTCATCATGAATTGACAGCTTTTCTCGATGCCCATATGTAAACATAAAAAATCAAATTTCGAAAAGCAAATCATAAATTCATCTTGGCTGTGATTTTTTAAATTTGTGTCGTCCATTATATAATTACTATTGTATAATCAACTAAATATTAAGAAATCACCTCTTACCATGGAGTTATATAGAGGTGGGTTCTGGACCCGCCCCTACATGATATTATTCAATTACTATACGCGTACCTGTTTGACCTTGCCGTGCATCGGTCAGTTTTTCAATAGATGTGATAATCACCTGCTGTCCGCCCCATTCCAGAAAATTGACAGCGGCCTGAATCTTCGGTCCCATACTTCCTGCAGGGAATTCACCTTGTTCCAGATAAGTTTTTGCTTCGCGGACAGTGAGGTGATCCAGATCCAATTGATCGGGCTGTTTGTACCGCAAGGCAACTTTCTCTACGCTCGTCAGGATGTATAGGTCCTCCGCAGCCACGTCCCGTGCGAGCACAGCAGAAGCGAGATCTTTATCAATGACACCATCCACCCCTTCATATGTGCCGTCATCCTCAATATACACAGGAATGCCCCCACCACCGCATGCGATCATGATCACACCATCCAGCGTCAGCTTTCGGATAAACTCTTTTTCAATGATCTCGATCGGCTTTGGGGAGGGTACGACACGGCGCCATCCACGCCCGGCATCTTCTTGAACCTGCCATCCACGCTCTTTCGCCAGCCTTTTGGCTTGAGACGCACTGTAAAATGGCCCGATAAATTTATCCGGTTTGAGAATGGAAGGATCGTTGCGATCCACAATAACCTGAGTCAGCAGCGTGGCCACTTTCCTGGGCATGCCCGAGCGGTGCAGCATGTTCTGCAATGACTGCTCGATCATGTAGCCCATACCGCCTTCAGTATCAGCCACAGCGACGCCCAGTGGAATGGGCGGCACTTGATCACGCGCCGCTTCGACACGGATCAGATAGTTACCGATTTGCGGTCCATTCCCATGGGTCAGCACCACGTGAACTCCATCCCGGATCAAGTCAACCACGCCGACCAAACTTCGGCGTGTATTGGCGAACTGCTGAGTGATGTTGCCATCCTCAGATTCGCGTGTAATGGCGTTGCCCCCAAGAGCAACAACCGCTGTGGGTGCTTTAGAATTGGGCGAGGACATCATCTAAAGTCAGATTACCCTTTTCCCTGAGACTGTACCTCACCCGCACTGCCGGTTTGTCAATTTGGACAATCTTGGTCAGATCAATGGGCGTGCCAATAATCACGGTGTCGCAATCCACGTCGCGGATGGTTGTCTCAAGATCGCGGATTTGATCATCCCCATACCCCATGGCAGGTAACAGATGACCGATGTCAGGATACTTGTCAAACGTCTCCTGGATCCGCCCGGTGGCCCATGGCCGGGGATCAATGATCTCGGACGCGCCGAACTGTTTCGCGGCCACGACGCCTGCGCCGTATTTCATGCCTCCATGCGTCAAAGTTGGGCCATCTTCTATAACGAGGACACGCTTGCCTTTGATGAGGGAGGGATCTTCCACATCAATCGGCGAATCCGCTTCAATGATAATGGCATTTGGATTAAGCGCTTTTGCCTGATTCCGGATGGACGTGACGTTTTCGGGATCGGCGGTATCCACTTTGTTGATGATCAGGACATCCGCTTTTCGGAAATTTGTTTCACCGGGATAATAGGTCGTCTCATGCCCCGGTCGATGGGGATCGGCCACCGTGATCCAGAGATCAGGCTTGTAAAACGGCATGTCATTGTTGCCGCCGTCCCAGAGAATCACATCCGCCTCTTGTTCGGCTTGTCTCAGGATGGCCTCGTAATCCACGCCCGCGTACACAATAGTGCCCATATCAATATGGGGCTCGTATTCTTCGCGTTCCTCAATAGTGCAGTCGTGTTTCTCCAAATCTGCATACTCCGCGAACCGTTGCACTTTTTGGCGGACAAGATCTCCGTATGGCATCGGATGCCGGATCGCCACAACCTGCTTCCCTTTGGCCCGGAGAATTTCACTCACACGCCGCGTGGTCTGGCTCTTGCCCGCACCGGTCCGGACGGCACAAATGGCGATCACCGGTTTGGTGGATTTTAAAAAAGTATGTTTGCTTCCTAAGAGGACAAAGTCCGCACCGGCTCCGTTCACAATCGCTGCTTTGTGCATCACATACGAATGGGCAACGTCGCTGTATGCGAACACGACTTCATCCACTTTTTCGGATTGAATTAATGCTACCAGTGATTCTTCAGGATAAATCGGAATGCCGTTTGGATATTGCGGTCCCGCAAGTTCTGCCGGATAGGTGCGTCCTTCAATATCGGGGATTTGTGTCGCTGTGAACGCGACCACTTCTACATCAGGATAGTTTCTGTAGAAAACATTAAAATTATGAAAATCGCGCCCTGCGGCGCCCATAATCAATACACGCTTCCTGGCCATAAAATCCTCCTTTACCTTGGTTTGATGTGAACCTTCAACTCAGGATAGGGAGAATGTGTTTAATGAAAGCCTTGTCTCCAGCGTGTGTACAACTGTTTTCTAATCCAATCAATCATGCTTTCTTCTTTCGCGAACGGGGCTGTTTTTGGGGTGTGGAATTTAACGTCACAGCCAGCACATCATCAAGCCATTCCGCGAATGTGAACTTCATGGTTTTGCGAATTTCTTCGGGGATCTCTTCGAGATCTTTTTCATTCAGTTTCGGCAGAATCACATGATCTATGCCGGATCGCTTTGCAGCAAGCACCTTTTCCTTCACACCGCCAACAGGAAGGACTTTGCCTCTTAATGTGATCTCACCGGTCATGGCCACATCGTGCTTGACCGGTTTTTTAGTGAGCAGGGACACCAGCGCAGTCGCCAATGTGACACCCGCAGAAGGACCGTCTTTAGGAGTGGCCCCTTCGGGGATATGAATGTGAATGTCATGATTTTGAAAATAATCTTCCGGGATATTAAATGCATCCGCGTGCGCTCTGATATATGAAAGTGCAGCCTGTGCCGATTCTTTCATCACATCGCCAAGCTGCCCCGTCAGAACAAGGCCTTTTCCGCCCTTCATGGCCGTGGCCTCCACGAAGAGGATCACACCACCCACCTGCGTCCAGGCCAGGCCCGTGGCAACACCCACCTCATCATTTCTCTGCGCCACTTCAGGAAAGAATTTACGCGGTCCGAGCAGATCTGATAAATTGCTGTCTTTGACTGAATATTTGGAGATTTTCTCTTCGGCGATCATGCGCGCGACCTTGCGGCAGCACGATCCGATTTCACGTTCGAGATTTCGAAGTCCGGCCTCACGGGTGTAATCGCTGATAATTTTCCGAATGCTTTTATCCGTAAACCTGATTTGGGATTTCTTCAATCCATTCTCAACCTGCTGCCTCGGCACAAGATAAGTTTTGGCAATCTCCAGTTTTTCCTGATCAATGTATCCGGGCAGGCGAAGCACCTCCATGCGGTCTAAAAGAGGTCTTGGGATGGTGTCGAGCATATTGGCCGTGGTGATAAACATGACCTTAGAAAGGTCGAAGGAAACTTCGAGATAATGATCGGAAAACGCGGTGTTCTGTTCGGGATCAAGCACTTCGAGTAATGCGGATGCCGGATCACCGCGAAAATCCATACCGACCTTGTCGATCTCATCGAGCATGAAGACGGGATTGTTGGAGCCGCTTCGCTTCAGACCCTGGATGATGCGTCCGGGTAAAGATCCGATGTAGGTGCGCCGGTGCCCCCGAATTTCCGCTTCATCCCGCATTCCACCTAAGGAGTAGCGCACAAACTTGCGGCCCATGGCCCGAGCGATTGATTTGCCGAGGGACGTTTTTCCCACTCCGGGCGGGCCCACGAAACAGAGAATCGGCCCTTTAGAATCCGCCTTGAGTTTGCGTACAGCGAGAAATTCGAGAATCCGATCCTTCACATCTTTCAGATCATAATGGTCCTCATCAAGGATCTCTTTGGCCTTGAGCACATCGAGTTGGTCGACAGTATTCGTTTGCCACGGCAAACTGACAAGCCAATCAAGATAGGTGCGGGAAACCGTATACTCCGCCGCCTGGGGAGGCATTTTCGTAAGCCGATCCAACTCTTTTTCAGCAGATTCTTTGGCCTCCTCCGACATCCCGGCTTTCTCAATCTTCTCTTTCAGCTCATCAATCTCAACCGTGCGCTCATCCTTGTCACCCAGTTCCTTTTGGATGGCTTTCATCTGCTCACGCAGAAAATACTCACGCTGGCTATCTTCAATCTTGTTTTTGACTTCAGACTGGATTTTGTTTCCTAATTTCAGGAGTTCGAGCTCGCGATTGAGGTATTTGAGAAGTATGGTCAACCTCTTCTCAACGTTCAGGGCACTGAGAATTTTCTGCCGATCCGCGATATCGGTTTTTAGATTCGAGACGATCAAATCCGCAAGACGACCGGGATGCTCCAAACTTGAAATGGCCTGCCCCAGCTCTTCAGGCAAAAAGGGTGAAAGATTGATGATTTCCTGATAGACTTCAACCACCTCTCTACGCAAAGCCTCAATCTTCACGGTTTGCGATGTGTCTTCAGGAATGGCTTGCACCTTTCCTTTCAGATAGGGATCGGATTGAGTCACTTCCTTCAGTTGAATCCGGCTGAGTCCCTGAACCATGAGTCCCATGCTGCCATCCGGGATGCGAAACATTTTAAGGAGAAAGACAGCGGTACCCACCTCATGCAAATCGATGGATTCATCTGAATCGTCCTTATTTTTCTGAACAAACAGACCCACTATTTTCCGCTCACTCAATGCCTCATTGACTACTGCCATGCGCTTCTCATCCGAAATAATGATCGGCGCCACCACATAGGGAAAGACCAGAATATTGCTCATGGGCAGGATGGGCAGTTCGGTTGGAATATCCGGTATATCTGTAAAATCACTGGGCTGATGCAATAATGTCGGGCCATCATTCATAGGATTCTATACCACCTTAATATCAATTATATCTTTTGAGGGAGCGATTCTTTTCGGGAGCCGGATTTCAAGAAATCCATCTTTATAATGGGCAGACAAGTTTTCCATATCCACTTCACCGGGAATCGCAATCTTTTGCTCAAATGGTCCGTAATGGATTTCCATTTTGTGATACCGCCTGCGCTCTGCCGGTGGTGTGGTCTTGCGAACCCCCCTGATTGAAAGCACACCTTCAGCCAATGTCACAGCCACATCATTGATCTCCACCTGGGCCAGTTCAAGAATGGCCACATATTCTTCATCGGTTTCGTAGGAGTCTGTAGGCGGCCGCCACAACAGTTCTTTACGATAGAGTGTGGGATATGAGGACCCAAAGAAATTGGAAAAGATAAAATCGATTTCATCCTCCAGGGGGCCACTTAAATCGAGATCAAAGTTCTTGATTTTCAGTTTTTTATCTTTAGACATCAAACATCCCCAATTAATCATGTTGATATAGTATAACATCGGAAAAAAGCTTAGGTTCCGATAGTACAGTATAATGCGCCTTGTTTTGAAAAGCAAGAAAAAAGGAAACCACTCACGAGAGGGCTTCCTTTTAATCCTGCTAAAATCTCTAATATTTTTAAAATGGATTCCGTGAATTACTAAAACGGATTATTTTCCTACAAATTTTAGATTCTTCTCTATCAATTCGATTCTCTGATTCACACAAGCCGCAGACCGAAGCGGATCTTCCGGTGTATTCTGGACGTAATCCACTAGCAGATCAATAGTGGAAGTGGCCACATGCATGCGGGTATCCGAGGATGCGAAATAAATCAGCACTTCACCATTGTCGCGTGCAACCCATCCATTCGTAAAGAGGACGTTGGAAACATCCCCGATTCGCTCTTCATCTTCAGGCACCATAAACGCGCCGCCCGGCTTGTGGGTCTGCACCCATGGTTTTTCCAAATCGGTCATAAACATGTAAAGAGTATAGCGAAGGCCGGCCGCGCATCCGCGCACGCCATGCGCGAACTGAAGCCATCCGGTGTCGGTTTTGATGGGTGCTGGTCCAAGCCCGTTCTTCGATTCTTTAATGGTATGATAAGCCCGGTCATCTACAATGGTTTCTTTTTGGATCACCGCATGTGTGATGTCATCAGCCAGCCCCCAACCGATACCACCACCCGACCCCGCGTCAATAAAACCATCTTGCGGACGGGTGTAAAAGGCGTACTTGCCATCTACGAACTCGGTGTGTAGCACGGCATTGCGTTGCTGGGGAGAGGGCGATTTCAAATCATCAAGCCGTTCCCAGGTGATGAGATCCTTGGTGCGGGCAATCCCGGCCTGCGCAGTGGCGCTGGATAGATCCCCTTTGGGCGCGTCTGGATCCTTTCGCTCTGTGCAGAACACGCCATAAATCCAGCCATCTTCATGTTTCGTCAACCGCATATCATACACATTGATATCGGGATCATCGGTCTCAGGCATGACGACTGGATTATTCCAGAATTTGAAATTATCCACACCATTCTCGCTCTCGGCCACCGCAAAAAAGGATTTGCGATCCGCGCCTTCGACACGAGCCATGAGAATGATCTTGCCGTCAAACTCGATGGCACCTGCGTTGAATGCCGCGTTCACGCCGATGCGTTCCATAAAATGGGGATTGGTTTGAGGATTATAATCATATCGCCATAACAATGGTGCATGCGCATTTGTCAGAACTGGATTTTTATATCGCGTTACAATACCATTGCCCGGCTCAACCTTTTCATTTTTTCGGGTAACAAGAGCATCCCATTCTTTTTCAAGTTGGGCTTTGCGTGTCTCAAATATGGAACCCATCATGTCTCCTTTTATACATTAGGTTGGATATTTATTAATATACCGATTCTGGATTATGATCCACAACACTGCTTATACTTTTTCCCGCTACCGCACGGACAGAGTGCGTTTCGCTCCATCTTTTGGCCGGATTGGGCTTCCCAGTACGCCACATCCTGACGGAGTTGCTCCCGTTTCCATCGCACTGCCATATCCCGAAATATGGGATCTGCATGTTTAAAAAATCTTTTATAGGATGCGCATAAGTAATTCCCGCCGTGCATCCCCGATTCACCCTGCCGATCTTTCGGACATCCCCCCTGGCAATACATAAGCCAGGGACAATCCGAACATTCTTCCGCACGATTGGATTTAATGGCACCAAACTCATTCTGCTTCGGACTGTTCAGTAGATCCGGGAGCGAATCCTCCATTATATTGCCCAACTTCCATTCTGGATCGACAAAGAAATCGCAAGCATATACATCGCCGTTGTGCTCAACGACCGTATAAATCCCGCATTCAGGGAGGAGTGTGCATTCCGGTGCGGGTAAATTCACATATGAAAAGAACAGGGAATCAAACCATCGCACGAACGTGGTCGGCTTACTATCCTGAAAATCGTTGATCCACAGATCGAACAATTGAACAAGGAATTTACCGTATGGTTCCGGTGATACGGAAAAAGGCGCAGTCTTGTTCGTGTCTTCCGGGTCCGGCTCCACACATGGGATGAATTGCATAAAGGCTAATCCGTTGGCCTTGTGATACGTATAAATCTCTTCCGCGAATTGAACGGAATAGTCATTTACCACAACCAACGCATTCACGTCCACCTCATGTTCGAGCAGTACATCACGGCCGTGAATGACTTGCTTATAACTCGACTGCCCGCCCGCCAGCTTCCGATAATGATCATGTACATGCTCCGGACCGTCCAGAGATAAACCCACCAGAAATTGTGCACTCTTGAAAAATCGGGCCCATTCCGCATCCATGAGCGTGCCATTGGTCTGGAATCCATTGCTGCACACTTGACCGGACTGACCAAACTGTTTTTGATATTCCACGGCCCGACGAAAGAAATCCAGGCCCATGAGTGAAGGCTCACCACCCTGCCAGCCAAATGAAACCTGCTGACCGCCCCCTTCCATGACTTGGCGGACGGTCTCACGAAGCACATCCAAATTCATGCGATGGGTCTTACTCATTTTAAAAAGTGCAGACTTTTCAAGATAAAAGCAGTACGCACAACGCATGTTGCAATCCGGACCGGCCGGTTTGATGAGAATCGATGAGAGAGGTTTTGTCAGGAGCATCTCGGATTCCAAATTTTAATCAGGATAAATATAGAGATTAATCGAGTGAATTGCAAGACACAAGCCCACTCAGATTCTTTTACTTTTCACCCCATGACAGCTTGCTTCTTTCATACAGACTTTATATAATAGAGAAATCCAATCAATCATGAGTAGGATATTGAAATGAACATAAACAGCCCCTCCCGTCGTCAATTCATTACCATGACCAGTCTTGGTTTGGCATCCCTTCCATTATTAAATTGTGATTTGGGAAATGGCAAACGGCCTAATATCCTGCTCATTCTCACGGATGATCAGGGCTGGGGAGATATCACCTCTCATGGCAATGAAATCCTGTCCACACCCAACATGGATCGCATTGCCGCCGAAGGCGTGCGTTTTGATCGATTTTATGTCAGCCCTGTTTGCGCGCCGACTCGAGCCAGTCTCTTGACTGGCCGGTATCATTTGCGAACCGGTGTGCACGGCGTAACCCGCGGCGAAGAAAACATGCGGGCCGAGGAAGTTACACTCGCTGAAATTCTAAAATCAAAAGGATACAGCACCGGCTGTTTTGGAAAATGGCACAATGGGGCGCATGGCCCAATGCACCCGAACGGTCAGGGATTTGACGAGTTTGTCGGCTTCTGCGCCGGCCATTGGAACAATTACTTTGATACGCAAATGGAACATAACGGCCAAACCATCGAAACCGAAGGATACATGGCCGATGTGCTTACGGACAAGGCGTTAACATTCATGGAGGATCAGAAGGAAAATCCCTGGCTCTGCTATATTCCTTACAATCCGCCGCACAGTCCCTTTCAGGTCCCGGATCAATTCTTTGATAAATACAAGCAAATGGGGCTGGATGACACACTCGCCTGCGTGTACGGTATGTGCGAAAACCTGGATGACAACATCGGCCGGTTGTTGGACAAACTGGATGATCTGGAAATCGCTGACAATACTATCGTTCTGTTTATTACAGACAACGGCCCCAATTCAGATCGCTTCAATGGGAACATGCGCGGGCGAAAAGCATCCGTGCATGAGGGCGGCATACGTGTGCCTTGCTTCATCCGCTGGCCGGGCCGGATTGAGCCAGGTCGGACAGTCTTGCCCATTGCGGATCATATCGATATTTTACCCACAGTGCTCTCATTATGCGACATTTCACTACCCGGAGAGTTGGAGTTGGATGGCAAGGATCTGACTCCTCTGATCCGCAATCCGGAGGCAGACTGGACGGACCGTGCCCTCTTCTCATACTGGGCTGGTCGGGGTGCCATGCGAACCGAACAGTATCGCCTCATTGTCAACCCCGAAAGTGTAGAGCTGTATGATATGATCAAAGATCCGGGAGAAACGAAAGATAACAAGGGGGAGAATCCGGAAACCGCAGCCCAAATGAAATCCGCTTATGATGTCTGGTTTGAGGATGTGACGAAGAATGGATTCAATCCCATTCCCATTCCGATTGGGTACAAAGGAGAGGCTGAAGTTATCATGCCTGCGCACGAAGCCTACCTATCGAGTGATGGGATAGAATATTTCGAAGGCCACGGCTGGGCCAATGACTGGATCGCGGAATGGACGGATAAAGCTGCATATCCCTATTGGGAAATCGAGGTACTAGAAGGGGGCCAATACGAAATTGCACTCGACTACATCTGCCCAAAAAAGGAAATCGGAGCCACTTTTCAAATCGAAGTCGGAGAGCAAAAACTATCAGGACGCATATCAAAACCGCACAATCCACCCCCAGTTCACAGCCCCGACCGTGTACCGCGCAAGGAAGTTTATGAAAAAACTTGGGCAACACTGTCGGTTGGATTGCTCCAACTGAATCCTGGGAAATACCAACTCAAAGTCAAAGCACTGTCCAGGCCCGGAAACATTGTCATGGATCTGAAAGCTGTGCGGATTCGAATGTTATAAATTCATACATCAGAAATCACATTCTCTTAAAAGTCATGGAATGAATATCAAGGAAATCCATTTGCAATTTCACGCTCTTTAAGCTATATTACACATCAGGCAACTTTAACAAAACCTATCTAAATCAGAATTTTCAGGGGGAAATCCATGATGAGGAAAGCCGCCCTTTCAATAATCTGCATTTTGTTGATCACATCCAGTTGTGTTAATAAAATCACGGGGCCCATCGTCACTGACCATGAGTTGATCAAGGCCCTGTACAGCCAGTTCGAATCGTTTTACAACACTGGCAATAGGGATCGGCTCATGAAGCTTTTCTCTGTTCGCTTTCTGCATAACGGCATTGACAAGGAATTCGTGGAAATTATTCTGAGCGATGGCCCGAACGCGTTGAACATCACGAACATTCACATCAAGTTAAAGGGGATTTACGCCGAATGCTCGTTCGTCATCACTGTGGAGTGGGAGAACGGCGAGGAATCGGTTGAATTCACGCCCGGATTCGACCCGCTTGGATTCTGTTTTCTGCGAAAAGATCCCGCCGAATGGGGATTCTACGGCAATCAGGAAGAAGGCGACGTGCAAGTGGTGCAAGACTCATGGGATTTTAATAAATAGTCAAACCTCCTATTTCGTGACACCCCTTGATGACAAGCAATAAAAACAAATCAAATCACAAACAATACTTCATTTACGGCGTTGGACTGCTCATCGCCGGAATCCTGCTGACAATGAAATTCAAATTCGAATGTGTATTTATCTTGTACGGAACAGGCATTACATACCTGATTATAGGTCTGGTTAGACGAAAGAAATGGAATGCCTTTCAAAATGAAAGAATATCCCCTTGAAAAGGGAGAACCTGTATAACGGGTAGTGGATTAAAAAAAGCCCCTCTCATCCAAGTGGGGCTTTTTAATTATTATTGGATGAAACCTCACTTCGCTTTCTGCGTCACTCCCGGCCAGTCATCCGTGCGGAACGGAGACGCGGGCAATCCCTCTTTATTATAGAGATTCACATCATCCGGATTGGCCGCCCAGCCATAACGCACAGCAATCGGTTTTTCGATTTTAGGATTCCAGACTTTCACCTTGTCTTTGCCGTCGATCTCTGCTTTGGCCCAATGGAACACACTGTCCAATCCTGCGATTGCGAATCCTTTTAAATAACCGTACCGATCCTTCACTTCAAGGCCGCTTCCTGCATGTTTGAACTTAAGCTGGATGTGATCCTTTTTCTTTTTCATGGAATCATAAATCGGCCCGGAGTGGACAATATCCTCGCCGTACGCGATCTTACGCGCAGCCAGGGCCAGCCGGTGACCCACATCCTGCTTGTTCCGGGGATGAATATCCTGCGCTTCGCCGACATCAATCGTGACAGCCATACCCGTTTTCTTTTCGGACAGAGTCATGAGCTGCGCCTCGCGAAGTTCGGCCCAGTCGCTCTCAGCCGGTGCATCCTGAGCAGCCATGTAATTGGCAAGCTGGACGAGAAGGAATGGAAAATCATCGTCCCAGCGGTTGCGCCAGTCTTTAATCATCAGCGGATGCAGGTCGCGGTACTGATATGCGCGGCCTGCGTTGTTCTCACCCTGATACCAGATCACACCCTGCATGGCGTATGGGATGAGCGGATTGATCATGCCGTTGAAAAGTAATGAGGGATAGCTGTTCGGCCCCGGTTGCCTGGGACGCCGGGACTCACTGCCCGACCCCACCTGATACTGCCAATCCCCAACCAAGGTGCGTTCTTCCGTCATGGTTTGGATAAAAAGCTGCTCCGGCTTGCCCCACAGCCCACCACCACCTGTATAATCCTCAACCCGAACTGCCAATGTATTCGTACCGGATTGCAGCACATCGGATGGTACTGTATATTTTCGTGGGACATTGTACTGATCCCACATTTCGCCGACTTTCTTGCCGTTGACAAAAGTCTCGTCCGAATCATCGATTGGTCCGAGGGATAAATGAAGATCCGATTTTGCTTCAGGATCGGTTAGATCAAAGGTCTTGCGGAACCAAACCACACCGTCCAGGCCGGGTAGACCGGATCCCTCCCAGAGACTTGGTAAAGACATGATCGGCCATTCACTCGCATCCAGATCAGGATCAGCCCAGATTGGACTGCCTTCTTTCATACCCAGATCGTTTTCACGGATGGATACCAGCCATGCTTCGTATTCCTCGTCCGCTTTCTCCATGATTTCCTGCATGGACATTTTCCCCATGGCCTCATCAGGCGCCTCAAAATCAAGATGGGTCTGAATGGCTTCCTGACTGATCCACGTTTCAATATCCGTACCGCCCCAGTTCGAACTGATCAATCCGACCGGCACATTCTGTGTTTTAAGGAGATCCCGTCCGAAAAAGTAACCCACCGCAGAAAATTCCGGCGCGGTTTCAGGTGTACACACAGCCCACGCACCAGAGGGGAGATCAGTTTCCGGCTTACCCCCAATCCGATTGGACACTTGGAAAAGTCGCATGTTGGGATAATCCGCGGCTGCCATCTCCTCATCCGCGTTATTCACCATGGAAAGCGGCCACTCCATATTGGACTGTCCTGAACAAATCCACACCTCGCCGATGAGCACATCATCGAAGAGTACGACACTGCTGTCTTCCACAATCATCTGATAAGGGCCGCCTGCTTCCATCTTGCTTAAAGTCACGCGCCAGGTTCCTTCTTCATCCGCAGTAGTGGATTTTTTCTGATCAAACAATTTTACAGTCACCTGTTCACCAGGTTCGGCCCAACCCCAGACCGGTATATCCCGATCCTGCTGCAGCACCATGTGGCTCGAGAAAACACGCGGCAGACGTACCTCCGCAACAAGTGTTATAGAAAGCAGCAGAAAAAGGACGATGAAGATGGTATTCATTCTGGAAAGCTTCATGATGTGCTCCTTATCCCAAAATCTAAGTAATAATTGAACGTGCTGAACTGATGCTCCATACTGCTCAGCCCTTGATTCAAAGTATAAAAGGAATTTCTAATATCTCCACTCGTGATCCACATTCGTCTTATTCACTTTTTAGATCTTAAAATACCCAGGAAAGCTTGGTGAAGAGAGTTCTTCCCCGGCCCTCATCTTCCGTGAAACGGGTCGTCCCTTCCTGATAAGCCAGCTGCAACGAGCCGAAGGGCGGCAGAAAGCGCCAGACCATAAGGAGCTGCAGTGTTTTTCGCTGAAGCTCAAAATCGGGATCCCGCCAGAAACTGTTCAGCTCGTAGCGGGTCTGATAAAAAACCTTGAAATAAAGATCAGTGTTCAGATAATAGCTGGAACGGATGTAATGGATCCAGCTGTTTTCTCCTGGTTCTGTAGGCGAGAGCCAGGTCTTCTCTGCGAAATACGAGAGATCCCAGGCCTCTAGAAGTTTCACTTCCAAACCGCCCTCGATGGCCTCCATGTCGCTGTCAAAAATCTTTCCCCGTTTGTATTCGATGCTGGTGGAGAATCCCCGGTTGTTGTCGTAACCGAAATCACAACCCCACTCGTGATTATTAAAGTCCTTCTCAAAATAGGGGTCGTACTCAGCCTTGAAATCCGTCTCGTAAGCCAGTTCCAGACTGACTCTTTTGTATAGAGAAATTTCCACATCCGTGTCCAGGGTCCAGGAGCGTAGATAGCCGGACTGGCTCCAATACTGGTTATAATTTACGGAGGGTTGTACTGAGTCAAAACCAAGGCGGTTAATCCAGAAGGTATGTCGCAGATTGGTGTCGAACTCTTTGCGGTCATCGTGCCGGATAAATCCCACCGTGTTCATGTTCTCCTTCACTCCCGTACCGTAGGAGGAGTAGCGCAGATGGAAGTGGCTGACTTGGGTATCATAGGCCGGCCGAAGGAATCCGGTCCAAGTGCCCTCCGATGACGACCCGTGGGATTTGATCAACTGTGTGGTCATACCCAGCACGTCTGTGAAAAAGAGCGTGCCCGAGAGTCCCAGCGAGCCACTGTTGTTTCCTTTATAAGTTCGGTTCGCTCCTATAAGTCCGATAGTGGAGCCGCCCTTCAACTCGCTATTGACACGGAACACAGAATAGAGAGCCTCCTGACCTGATTCAGGTTCCGCTCCTGCTGTTGAGGGATCAGACGTGGTCATCAATCCGTTCAGGTTCCACTTGCCCACCTTGCCGTTTACCTGGGCACCCCAGGGGATCTCCCCGATGCGGCGGGAGTAGAACTGACGGATCCGTGTGGAGTAGTTCTCCGCACCTTCCAGGAAGAAGGGGCGTTTTTCGGGGTAACTCAATTCGAAGCGGGTCAGGTTTACCTGCTCCACATCCCCTTCGATTGTGGCAAAATCAGGATTAATCGTGAATGAGAGACCCAGGTTACTGACAGGATTATAGCGTACATCCACACCTGTATTGCTCACCGGCGCCTCACCCTGCTCAAACTCACCCTGCATGTAGGGAATGATTGTATAATTTTTCACGGAAAAGTTTTTCAGTTGCAAGCTGGTCAGTGTGCCAAATTGGGATACACGCGTTGTGGCCACCAGATCCTTGCTGATAAAATGTTTCTCTTTCAGGCGGGCGATCCAGCGCCCTGCGCTAAAACCCCAACTCGTCAGGTTTTGATTATATTTAAGAGATTTCAAAGGAATGGCAATCTCACAGGTCCAGCCGCCCTCATAGACATGAGCCGCCGCGTACCAGGTTTCGTCCCAGTTCATATCCGTGGTACGGCCGTTGTCAGCGAAGCGTCCATCCTGTTGAGTGGCCAGTGGATTGATGGCAAACATATAGGCGCTGTTGTTGTCATCGAAGGTATCCAGGGCGATGGCCACGGCGTCATCTTCTAGAACGTCTCCGTCCCGCTTGGTAGCCCGGGCCGTGATCCTGGCCGGTTCCGGATCTTTGCAGTCAAATGCGAAGTAGAGATTTTTCTCATCGTAGGCGGCCCGAAGGATGGTGGGCAAAGAAGCCGGCTCATTGTAATGCGGTTCGAACTGGTAGAAGATATCCAGTTTTTCGGCCTTCAGCCACACTTCCTCGCTAAGCAGACCATCGATGGTTATCTTCTCACTATTGTGCGTAGCGGATAGAGTTGATCGTTCTTCAACAACCTGTGGATTGGAACTGTCCGCACTACTCTCGCCCAAAGACAATTGGATTTCCCTCTTTTCCTCCCCAAAAAGTAATATTGAGAAAAGCAAAACAAAAGCAAAGGCAGTGCGCCCCAATTTGGAAAGATTCATGATGGAATTCTTATCCCATAATCAATGTAATGATCGAATGTTGTGGACTGACGCTCTTGGCTGCACGGCCCTCAATCCAGAGCATAAAGGGGATTTCCTCATCTGTCATATTGAGAACCACCACCGCAATCTTGCCATCCGGATTGAGAAAGGCCGTGGTCAATAATTGATCATCGTTAGAGGATGCGATAATCCGTTTCGCTCCGGGCCGGATAAACTTGGAAAAATGGCCGAGATAGTAATAGGAATTCATATAATGAAGTGTGCCCTCTTTGGTATCAGCATGAACCGGCGCGAAACAGAAATTGCCCACATGATTGGGTCCTCCCTGTTCATCCAGGAGAACGTTCCAGTCCACCCAGCCATGAGCCCAGTTGTTCAGATCCATAAGCACGGATTCTGCATATTGCTCGCCCCACTGCCATTCGTCGATTCGTTCAGGCACATAGGAAAACACGCATCCTTCTGTGAAGATCAGCTTTTTATCCGGAAAGGCATCATGCACGAGCCGCACATTCTCAAAGTGATCGCCCACATACCAGTGAAATCCAGTACCCCACACATATTGGGATGCAAGGGAGTCGTCCAGCACCACCTTAGCGCGCTGATACATAATACCGCGATTGTGATCCCAAACCATGAGTTTCACGCGGGACAGACCCTCAGTTTCCAGTGCAGGACCCAAATAATCACGCACAAAGTCGCGTTCTTCTTCAGCGGTGTAAATGCAGGATTCCCAGGTCTGTGTGGCCATTGGCTCATTCTGCACAGTCAATCCCCAGATGGGGATACCTTCCGCCTCATATGCTCGGATAAAGCGTACATAATACCGTGCCCAGGCCTTTCGATATTCGGGTTTCAGTTTACCGCCCTGCAGCATATTGTCATTGGATTTCATCCATGCGGGCGGACTCCAGGGCGAAGCAAACATCTTCATCTGATAATCCGAAACTGCCAAAGCCTGTTTGATAAAGGGGATACGGTGTGTCCGATCTTGCTCGATTGTAAAATTGTTGAGCAGTGTATCATCTTTCACTTCTGTATACGCCTGACTGAAGCTCGAGAAATCGCAGGTGTGAATGCTTGTTCGGCAAAGTGTGTATCCGATCCCGATTTCAGGATCAAAGTACGCCTCAAGCAGTTCCTCCTGTTTGGATCCGGGCAGTTTGGAAAAGGTCTCGGCAGACGCGTCCGTCAATGCGCCGCCAAATCCTTCAATTTCCTGAAATGTTTTATTGGGATCAATCATGATCGCGGCATCAGCCTCATCTGGCTGCGGAAATCCGAAAAAGGAAATACTCCTCTGTTTCGAAAGCCTGTGGTCTGTATCTTTAGCGGTTAGAAAGACCTCCGCCTTCTTTGGGATCTTCCATCCCTCCCTTTGGATTTCGGGAGATTTTTGACATCCAGCGAATATAAAAATCAGCAGAAAAAGGATGTTCAGAAAACGGTTCAGGATCTTCATAAACCCTCCTTGATCACATTGGACATGTGACAAAATTATTGGACAGGATCATTGGTTAAGATACACCATAATCCATTGAGAGTCAAATAAATTATAGGATAACTAAAGGGGAATGATTAACAGTGAAGGAGGAATGAATAATAGGGCGACAATACCATCTTGTTCCTGACTCTGTTTCTAACGGTATAAAGAAGAGAGGTTATTTAATGAATATAAGAAATTACTTTACAGCAGATGTCGAGTCCTGTGAAGAGATTTTTGGATTTTCCAGCTTTGCATCGGAATTTATCTCCTGATCTCTCTGTGTATCAGATTTGGCTGGAATCACCCTATCCCACGCGGATAGTGTAACTTTTTGGACTACATTCCATTGATGTTGCAGTGTAATTCCCCGCGAGTGTAAATAGTACTCTCCGAATCCAAAACCCGCAAGAACCATCACCCAGATAAAATACGTCCGGATACTCTGATGCGTGAGCCGGTACAGAATCCTTCGCCACAGATTCGGCGGCCAGTGCGGATCAGGCGGTGTGGGTGCTAGATTATCCAGATAGGTTTTCAGGATGGCATTGTGATCAAGGGAATATTTCTTCAGAACCTTTTCCAATTTCAGTTTGATCTGATCCGCGTCCTGAAAACGTCGCTTGGAATTCTTCTTCAGGCACTTCTTTATAATCCGATCTAAGGAGCGGGGCACAGCCGGATTAATTCGCCGCACGGAACGCACTTTCTTGTTCACGATCTTCTCGAGCACCTCGCCGTCATCATCCTTGGAAAATGGCTTGATGCCTGTGAGCAATTCATAAACGAGAATGCCGAGGGAGAAGACATCAGAAGCCGGTGTGACCTTCTTACCCACAGCCTGTTCAGGAGACATATAATGATAGGTGCCGAGTACCGCACCCAGTGCGGTCAAATTCTCCTCGGCCTGAAAATGGGCCACGCCGAAATCGAGAATTTTGACCTGTCCCAAATTGGAAATCATGATATTGGCGGGCTTCAGATCACGATGAATCACACCCGCCTTATGCGCGTGATCAAGCCCCCGGCAGATCTGATAAATGATGAGTGCCGCAATGTGGACGGGCACGTGATGCACTGTGGAAAGGATTTTACGGATGTGTGGCCCGGGCACGTACTCCATGGCAATGTAATAGGAGTTGCCCTTGACCCAGTAATCATAAATATGTGTGATCGCTTCATGAGAAAGCTGGGAGATGAGCTTGGCCTCACGTTGAAACCGAATCACAATCTTTTCATTGGATGAATAGAGCGGAAGCAGTTCTTTGATGACGAGTTTCCGGCCCAATGAATCCTGCTCGGCCAGATAGATATTGGCCGCGCTGCCTTTGCCAATCTGCCGCTCAATCTGATATTTGCCCAGTTTCTTTTTTATCTTCTTGGAAGTCAAATCAGCTCTCTACTCCGGATGAGTTTTCGGATGTCGGCCGGAACAGCACGACCGTGATATTGTCCTTGCCGCCGGCCTTGTTGGCGCGATCCACGAGCTGCGCACCCAGCTGGTCCAGATCTGGATTGGCCCGGATGATTTCTGAAATTTCTGAATCATCCAGCATGTCGTACAGACCGTCGCTGCAGATCAGACACAGGGCATTGGACAAAAGTTCTACTTTAAACAGATCCGGTTTGAACTGCTTCTTACGTCCCACACAGCGTGTGATAATGTTGCGCTGATGATGAGTGCGTGCCTCTTCTGCAGAAATGATATTTTTATTCACCATCTCCTGAACACGCGTATGATCTTCCGTAAGCGGAGTCAATAATTCCTCATGATAACAGTACAGACGCGAATCCCCCACATGCACGACATAGAGCAAGTCATCCTGAATCAGCGCGGCCGTCAATGTGGATCCCATGCCTTTGCAAGTTGGATTATTTTTCACAGCTTGAAGCACGGTCTGATTGGTCTGCTCCGCCGCGTGGCCCAGCGTGTTGAGGAAGAAATCCCCTTCATTGGTATGCTCGAAGGGCGCGGTGGCCTCTTCATCGAGGATATAGGGAGCGATACTGTCCTTAAAGGTTTCAGCCGTGAGCTGGCTGGCCACATCCCCGCAGCTTTCACCCCCCATACCGTCCGCCACGAGAAACAGTCCCAGATCCGGATCGCACACATACACATCCTCATTCAGCCGCCGGCGCATGCCCTTATCTGTAATGGCGTGGCAGTCAAATGCAACATCTATTTTCAAAGTGAGCTCCTTTATAAGAAAAGGGACAGCACGGATGTCCCGGATTTGAGTCGGAACATCGTGCCATCCCCGAAAATTTAAATCATTTTAGAAGGAATTCCAAACAATTTGATTCGGCTTCACCGAGGATTCGGTTTCAATCGCAATGATCGTCTTGTTCTTTGTGCCGACGACCAGATCCGCGGTGCCGTTGCCGTTCATATCTGCAATGGCAGGTGCTCCGATGATGGAGCCACCCACCTGAATCTGATTCAGCTGATGCCCGGTCGTACCGTCCACAACCGTCAGATTGCCGTCCGTATCGCCGAACACCACATCCGTGACACCATCACGATTCATATCATGCAGCGCAGGCGCGGTCTTGCGGGATCGCGTCAGGCCGTAATCCCAAAGATATGCCAACCCATTGGATGCCCCGTCGATGGCGTACACATGACCACCCGCGGTTGGAACGATCACGTCCGGGATCTCGTCGCGATTCAGATCCGCAATGGCCGGAGGATCGGGAATGAAGGGATCCGCGGTTGTGGGACGCGCGGTCTGCGGCACGCTCCAGCGCCACAGGGCCGCTCCGGTCTTACCTTCGAGGATGATCACCTCTGCCGGCGTGATGATCGCCACATCCGGGATACCATCATTATTCATGTCCGCAATCGCTGCCGTGGAAGGCACATGCGTACCCACATGAATCCAGATCGAATGGCCGTTCCGTCCGTCCAAAGCATGGATTCGGAAATCCTCGGCCCCGATCACCACATCCATGTGGCCGTCGCGGTTCAGGTCGCCGAATCGCGGAGAGGATTGGAGTGTCGCACCCAGAGGCACGTTCCAGACCACACCACCCTGACGTCCGTCAAAGCAGAGCAGCGAGCCTTTTTTCGTGCCCACAAATATATCGGACGTGCCGTCGCCATTGATGTCCGCAGCCGCGGGTGTGGAAGGCACTGCCGAATCCAGGCTGCCGCGCCAGATGCGTCGTTTGGTCGCACCGTCCACGGCCCAGACCCCCTGCGTGGAGGTCGCCATGATCACGTCAAACTCGCCGTCACTCTTATTGATGTCCGCAAGCAAGGGAGAACAGAGCAAAGCGCCACCTTCAGTATTTAATGTGGAATTCCAAATTGCGCCACCCTGACGTGTATCCATGGCATACACTCGACCGCTCATATCGGCGGTTACGAGATCCATGTATCCGTCGCCGTTCACATCACCTAGACTGGGTGAAGCAGTCACGGCAGCCAAAGTGGGCTGTTCCCACATTTTTTGTAGTATGACCTTTTGCGGTTCCAGGGTTTGGAATCGCGGAAGAATCTGCATGATCACAAATGCGATCACTGCCAGTGCAAGTACGCCGATTGCGCCCTTGACCAGAGTGGGCACCCTCTTCTTGCCCGGCGCCCCCGGTGTTTCGAGCGAGAAGCTGAACTTGCTGGATCCGACCGTGATCTGATCACCATTTTTCAGGATGGTCTCAGTAATACGCTGATTGTTTACGAATGTGCCGTTGGAGCTGCCCAGATCCGTGAGTGTGTATTCGCCCTCATTGATCCAGAGTTTGCAGTGATGACGTGAAATGCGCTTGTCATCAATCGGGATACCCGCGTCCTCATCCCGGCCTAGAATGATTTCTTCATCCTCAAGGGGAAATTCCCCTTCCAGAGAGTCGGATTGCGTGACAACAAGTTTCGCAACCGGCTCCTCGTAAAACAGGGTGCGGTCTTCATCCATCTCCGTGCCGTCTTCGAGCATCGTCTGATCGTCCGCATCATAAATGGTGCGTTCGTCTTCCGGAATCCCTGAATTGAAGAGAATCTGAAACGATCCGATTTCAATGCGGTCCCCGGTGTGGATGTCTTTCTCCAAAACCGGTTCGCCATTGACTTTCGTGCCGCCTGTGCTTCCCTGATCCTGAATGAAATACTGATCGTCTTTCATCAGAATCTGCGCATGCTGACGCGAAACATTCTTTTCATCGAGTACAATGTGATTGGTGGATTTTCGTCCGATTTGGACAGGAAGTTCTTCGAGGGTTCCTTCGAAAACTACCGCGTCGTCTTTCTTCACCACAACGGTGGGTTCTGAACGCAGAACAGTCTGATCGTCTGCTTCCAGTTCCTCAACAGGTTCAAAATTTTCTTGCTCCACTTGCTCGATATCTGCAAGTGCCTGTTCTTCCATCGTGGTGTTGAACTGATCCTGATTTCTCATGATCGCCTCCTAGTAGTTGGAGAGTTTCAACACCATGCACGACCTCTCTGTGATTTAATAGTGAGGCATGCGCCTATGTAAGTTATTTCTTGTACGAGGATCTTTTTCTAGATGTTCCAAAATATTATTGAAATATATGTCGAATGCAATTTCCATAACAGAATAAGATATAGAATATATTGAGGTAATGGATGCCACATTTTTTCGAAAAAAGTGGCCAAAAAAACAGCATCGACGTAAAATCTCCTGAAAAGCTTTTATCTGTCTTTTTAAAAAACGGTTGCGTTTATGTCCAAAACCCAGTATTATTTTGTCATACTGAGTCCTGCACAGCAGGACGAAGTATCTCCGGGGTGGGGCTGGGCTATTAGATTCTTCTTCCGCCACGGCGGGATCAGAATGACATCACTGTGTTAAATATATTCTTGGAAGGTTTTCCATGTTAAAACTCCCCCTCTCTGTCTGCGTGATCACACTCAATGAAACCAATAATATTGAGGATTGCCTCACTTCGGTCAGCCAAGCAGATGAAATTCTTGTCGCCGACACCGGCAGTACGGATGACACGATGGACAAAGCCCGGAAATTCACATCTAATCTGCATCAATTGGAATTCAAGGGCCACGCACAAACCAAAGCCGATCTGGCCGAACTCGCCACCCATGAATGGGTGCTCTCCCTCGACGCGGACGAACGGGTCTCCCCGAAATTGTGGCAGGAAATCAAAACCCTGATCAATGCATCTGATTCTGAAGTCAATGGAATGCGCCTTCGCAGACGCTCCTATTTTCTGGGTAAGCCCATGCGCATGTGGAACAATGATTTTCAACTCCGCCTCTATCGTAAAGAATATGGCGCATGGAACGATGCCAAGATTCATTGTGGTGTCACTGTACAAGGTGAGATCGTGGACTCTATGGGCTATCTCGAACACTACACCGACCCGAATCTGCATCATGTGTTAAAGAAGATGAATACCTACTCCACAGCAAACGCAGCGGACATGATTCAACACAAGAAAAAACATATCTCCGTTTTCTCGGCCGGTGTGCACACCCTTTCCACATTCCTCAGAGTTTACTTTGCCAAAGGTGCGATTCTTGACGGCCTAATCGGTTTTATCTTTGCCTGTATGCAGGCGCAGTTTAACTGGTTTCGGTATGTTAAGGCGTGGGAAATTAGGAAGGGAATAGCTAAACTTCCGGAGACGGAGGATTATAAGACTAAATAAAAAAAGCCCCGCTCATTCGAGCAGGGCTTTTTCAAATATCATAGATAATTAAAGAACCTCCAACACCTCTCTCTTCACCCACCTTCCGATCAGGCAGAATAATCTCTACTCACTCATCTCGCTCACGATCAAGCTGTACCTTGCTATAATTCCCCATTTCACCTTTCTACTTTTTTAAGGATTGACTCTCCAAAAGTAAATCGATATATTGATAAGCTATGGAAATGAAGCATATAAGAAATTTTTCAATCATCGCGCATATCGATCACGGCAAATCTACGTTGGCGGATCGGCTGCTTGAAGTGACCCACACTGTCTCTGGCAAGGCTATGAAAGAGCAGGTGTTGGACAGCATGGATTTGGAGCGCGAGCGCGGCATCACAATCAAGGCCCATGCCATTACCATGAATTATAAGGCAAAGGATGGCATCAACTATCAGCTCAACCTGATTGATACCCCTGGTCATGTCGATTTCTCATATGAAGTCTCACGAAGTCTCTCAGCCTGCGAAGGTGCTTTATTGATTGTGGACGCAGCTCAAGGCATTGAGGCCCAGACCATGAGCAATATTTATCTTGCGATGGAGAATGACCTTCAGATCATTCCTGTGATTAATAAGATTGATCTACCCAGCGCACAAATTGAAGATGTCACCCATCAGATTATGGAACTGCTCGGCGTAAAAGAAGATGAAATCCTTAAGGTTAGCGCAAAAGAGGGCATAGGCATACCTGAAGTGCTGGAAACAATCGTCCATGAAATCCCTTCGCCGAAAGGTCAACCGGACGGCCCCCTAAGGGCGCTGATTTTCGATTCAATATTTGATTACTACCGAGGCGCCATTGCCCTCATCCGTGTGGTTGATGGTGAGGTCAATCAAGGAGATAATATACGATTTCTCTCAAACGGCAAGGTTTTTGAAGTGGATGAGATCGGCAAACTTCGTCTTCAGCGAAAATCCGTGGATACGCTTCAGGCCGGTGAAGTGGGATACCTGATAGCCGGTATGAAAAATTTGAAGGATACCAAGGTCGGTGACACACTGACTTTAGAGGGAAAAACCACAGTGGAACCTTTACCCGGATTCCGCGAACCCAAACCCATGGTCTTTTCAGGGCTTTTTCCAACGGATTCAAATGACCTGCCGGAACTGAGAAACGCACTTGAGCGTTTACAGCTCAACGACTCGGCATTGATCTACGAACCCGAAAGTTCGGTTGCGCTCGGTTTCGGATTCCGCGTCGGTTTTCTCGGACTGCTTCACATGGAGATCGTTCAAGAACGACTTGAACGGGAGTACGAACAATCGCTGATCACAACCATTCCCAATGTGGAGTACCAGGTCACACACAAAGACGGCCGGGTGATGCTGCTGGACAATCCAACGGCATTGCCACCGATTATGAAAATTGACAAAATCGAAGAACCTTACATCGACGCCAACATCGTGGTGCCTACCGAATATGTCGGCAACCTGATGAAACTGGCACAGGACCGACGGGGCATATACAAAGATACGGTTTATCTGGATCCCAAGAGGGTGACCCTGCATTACGAATTCCCCCTGGGGGAGATCATCTTTGACTTCTATGATAAATTAAAATCCTGTTCACGGGGATATGCCTCATTCGATTACGAGTTATTGGAATTCAGACCGTCCAATCTGGATAAACTCGATATTCTCATTAACGGAGAACCCGTGGATGCGCTTTCAATGATCATACACAGAGACAAGGCATTTGAATGGGGTCACAAGTTAACATCCAAACTGAAAGAGTTGATTCCGCGTCAGCTTTACGAAGTGGCCATTCAGGCAGCCATCGGCTCCAAAATCGTCGCGCGCACCACCGTCAAGGCGTTGCGTAAGAATGTAACAGCCAAATGTTATGGGGGCGACATCTCCAGAAAACGTAAATTGCTGGAAAAACAAAAGGCTGGTAAAAAACGTATGAAGCAGGTCGGGCGAGTTGAAATCCCGCAAGAAGCATTTCTGGCCGTACTTAAAATCCAACAAGAATAGAGGATCTTTTCATGGCGAAGGAATCCAAAAAGAAATCTCCTGAAAACAACAAAAGCAGTTTTCGCGAATATTCCGAATCCTTTTTTGTTGCATTAATCATTGCACTGGTCATCCGTGCGCTGGTCATTTATCCGTTCAGGATCCCAACCGGCAGCATGAAGGATTCCTTGCTGGAAGGAGACTTTCTGCTGGCCAATAAATTTGTATACGGCCTGCGCTCCCCCGACTGGATCGGCATTCCCTATACTAAAATCGGATTCAAGATTCCCTTTATCCGCACACCGGGATTCCGTGATCCCCATCCCGGGGATGTGGTAATCTTTAAATATCCGAAGGATCAGTCACTCAATTACATCAAGCGCTGCATCGCACAGAGTGGTGATACTGTTTTGATTCGAGACAAGGTCGTAAACGTGAACGGCGTGCCATTTCAGAACGCACCAAAAACCAAATTTGTACACAGCACGATTTATCCTCAAGGCGCACAGGAGCGGCACAGTTTCCCGCCCGGTGCGGGAAACCGGGACAATTACGGCCCGGTCCGTGTACCGGCTCCAGGTGATACGCTCCGATTCACGCAGAGCAATATCGACAAGTGGGAAGAGTGGATGGTTGTCGCGCTATACGAGGGTCATGATCTTCTACTGAAATATCATGGACAGGAGATTGAACTGGACGAGAAAAATCTTGCACAGTGGAGCCGATATATCCGTCAGTACCCCCTTGAAGCTTATTATCTGGATAACCAATCTCTCGAAAACACGCTTTATACCGTTAAAAATCGTCATTACTTTATGATGGGTGACAATCGTGACAACAGCCTTGACAGCCGTTATTGGGGTTTCCTGCCCGAACGGCTCGTGGTAGGCGAGGCTCTGATCATCTACTGGTCTTGGGACAACACCACGCCGCTGTACCGAATTCTCAATAAAATCCGCTGGAGCCGAATATTGAAGTTGATTCATTAATTGACTAAAGCTATATTAAATTCTATAAGCTATAAAATCATTTAAGGATTTTCAGTCAAGCGATGGCCAAACCTGAAAAGCTAACGAAATCCCAAAAATCCAAATCCAAAATATCCGGATTTCGTGAATACACACAATCATTCATTGTCGCACTTCTGATTGCGCTTGTTATCCGGGCTCTAGTTATTTATCCATTTCGTATTCCAACCGGTTCCATGAAAGACTCCCTTCTTGTTGGCGACTTTCTGCTTGCAAACAAATTTGTCTATGGCCTCCGCTCTCCCGATTGGATCGGTATCCCTTATACAAAGATTGGATTCAGAATACCCTATTTCCGAACGCCCGGTTTTCGTAAACCCAAAAGTGGCGATATAGTTATCTTTAAATATCCAAAAGACCAATCCCTTAATTATATCAAACGTTGCATCGCTGTCAGCGGAGATACTTTAGAAATCCGGGACAAGTTGACGACGATCAATGGCATTCCATTTCCAAATGCACCCAGGACGTTATTCAAACCGGGAACCATCTCGATTGATCAACAGCAGTCTGGCATGTTTCCTCGTGGTGCTGGAAATCGAGACAATTACGGCCCCGTTCGTGTCCCTGCTCCGGGGGATACTTTCCGTTTCACCGACGAGTCGAGAATGGATTGGTCCAAATGGTTAACGATTGCCTTTTATGAAGGCTTCTATTTAGAGTTAACACATCGTGGACAAACAATCATTCTCAGCGAAAAAAACATTGACCAATGGAATCGATATACAGACAGCTATCCCATTGACGCCTTTTTCATTGATAGAGATCCAATCAAAAACCGCCTCTACACGGTCAAGAATCGTCATTACTTTCTCATGGGTGACAACAGGGACGAAAGTTTGGACAGCCGATACTGGGGATTTTTACCTGAGAAATTAGTTGTTGGAGAACCACTAATCATTTATTGGTCTTGGGACAATGAGATTCCATTCTATCGATTGCTTCACAAAATCAGATGGAATCGAATCCTTAAACTCATCCATTGATATGTCCGGGATCTATATTCACATTCCCTTCTGTGTTCAAAAATGTAATTACTGCGATTTCTATTCTGTGGCAGATGCTGAAAAGCACCTGCCATTTTTTATTCAATCGGTGTTGAATGAAATTAGATTTTACTCACAGCAATTGCCAATATTCCCAAAGAAAATCAGAACAGTCTTTTTTGGCGGCGGCACGCCTTCGTTGCTCTCTGAATTGGATATATCAGCGATTCTAAATGGGATTCAAAAATATTTCGAACTGGATGTTAATGCCGAAATATCGCTCGAAGCCAATCCCGGCACAATCTCGATTGAACATCTTAAAGGATTTAGCAGGGCGGGAATCAACCGTCTCAGCATCGGTGCGCAATCATTTGTGTCTGATGAGTTGGAATTACTAGGCAGGATTCATTCCCGGGATGACATCACCACAACAGTAAAGGGAGCCCGTTCTGCCGGTTTCAACAACATCGGTCTGGATCTGATTTTCGGCCTTCCCGGTCAAACATTGGAGGACTGGCAGGTGAGCATTCACAGAGCGTTGGAGCTGGAGCCGGATCATATCTCGACCTATGCGCTGACGTGGAGCAACGCGACACAAACGGGGCGCGACATTGAATCCGGTACACTTCCGAAACCAGAGGAAGATGTCATTTCTGAAATGTTTTTATGGACGGATGAAATCTTAACTGAAGTTGGATACCTTCATTACGAAATTTCGAATTTTGCAAAATCCGGCTTCACCTGTCAGCACAATGAGTCATATTGGAACGGCACCCCCTACCTCGGCCTCGGCCCCTCCGCGCATTCATATTTGGATGGGAAACGGTTCTGGAATGTGTCATCCATTGATCAATACATGGAAAAGCTAAAAGTTGGAGAACTGCCCCGTGAAAGTGAAGAAATCCTGACGCCTGAACAAAAGCGATTGGAATCCATCTCTCTCGGTTTGCGCCATTACACGGGTATCTCACTTTCGATTGTGAAAGATAAAATGGACGAACTTTACCAACTCGAAACGAAGGGCCTCGGCAAAATCCAGAAAGATCGATTCATCCTGACTGTAAAAGGATTCTTGCTCGCGGATGAATTAGCCATAAGGTTGGCTTAAGCCAACAAATTTTCATATTCACATATCCATTCTAAAAGTACTTGACATGTACATTCAATCGATGTACATTTATTCATGCTGAAATTTGATTGGAATCCTGATAAAAACGAATCACTGAAAAAAGAACGCGACATTTCCTTCGAACAAATCATCTTTCATCTGCAGCAAGGCGATGTCTGGAAAATCGCCGACCATCCTGATCAGGAGAAATATCCCGGGCAGCAAATCTATTTCGTCATCGTGGACAGGTATGTATATTTAGTGCCTTTCATAAAAACGGATGACGGACTATTTTTAAAAACAATTATTCCCAGCAGAAAGGCAACAAAAGAGTATAATTCAGAATTTGGAGATTAAAGTGATGAAAATAATTAATGAAGAAAAATCAATCCTTGACGCATATGAGAAGGGCAAACTAAAAACGAGAACGCCTTCAAAACATGAGATAACCGAAATCAAAGCAGCAGCACGAAATACCACAAGAAAAGATAAACGAATCACGATTCGATTATATGATCATGATTTCAAAGGCATACAGAAAAAAGCCATGGAAAAAGGCATCCCTTATCAAACATTGATATCAGGAATGATCCATCGCTATGTTGAAGGAGATCTGACCGAAAAATAATAAACAAGAAAACGAACATAATAAACCTCCGGAAGGCATAACTTTCCGGAGGTTTTATTTTTTATAACTTGAAAATTTCCTACTTCACCTTCTTTAGCAGCTCCTCCGCCTCTTTCTTAAACGCATCATCATCCTCATCCGTGTTGGGCAACTTGAGCACAGTTTCAAGAGGAATCACTGCAAGATCCTTCTTGCCCATCATTTTATATGTTCGACCCAGCTCAAGATGATGCTCAATGTGCAAAGGATCAATCGCAATGGCTTTCTTGAACGCGTCAACCGCTTCTTCATTTGAGCCAGGGGGAACGCCGCCATAAATCACTTTCGCAGCTGCTCTGAGCATCCAGCTCAAATTGGCCAGATTCTGATGCCAGCGGCCAAGCACATGATAGGCCAAATCCGCTTCGGGATTCAATGTGATGGCTCTGTCTACTTCGACCTTGATCTGCTTGGACATGTTGATTTTCTTCTTACCACCCAGAAAAAGAGCGAGTCGTCCGCCCGCAACGGACTTATAGAAATGCCCTTCCCATCCATAGGGATCAACTGCAATGGCCTTGTCGCAGAGTGCGTCTGCCTTGGCATAAAGTTCTTCCTTTTTGTCCTTCTCTTTATCGGAGATGTCATTGGCCACTTCGGTTACTTCATCGGCCGCTTTCCAAAAAGCTTCATAATTTGTTGAATCCTCCTCTATCGCTTTCAGATAAGCTTTTGCCGCACCTTCATGATCCCACTTCTCAGAAAGTGAATCACCAAGCACGATATTCGCACAAGGAGTATCAACAGAACCAGCAATTAAATTGGCCGAAAACATCACGGCAATTAGCAGGGTACAGCACAATAGTAATCGTTTCATTTAAGGCTCCAGTCATTTTTTGTTTGGAAGTAATAGGATTTCTTTTTATTTAATGAGATTACAGATAAATAGCAAGTACTTTTAATTTACGGAGCCATTTTCTTGAGTGAATCTATTCGAAACAAATTGATTGTCAGGGGTGCACGAGAGCACAATTTAAAAAATATTCATGTCGAGATGCCCCGTGACACACTGGTCGTAATCACCGGTCTTTCCGGATCGGGCAAATCCTCGCTGGCATTTGATACCATCTATGCTGAGGGTCAGCGGCGTTACGTCGAATCCCTTTCGGCCTATGCCCGCCAGTTTCTCGGGCTCATGGAAAAACCCGACGTGGACACAATCGAAGGGCTCTCGCCCGCCATCTCCATTGAGCAGAAAACCACGACCAAGAATCCGCGATCGACTGTGGGAACAGTCACTGAAATTTACGATTATCTGAGACTTCTGTACGCGCGCATCGGTGTGCCTTACTGTTATAATTGTGGACGGAAGATTGAGCGGCAGACGATTCAGCAAATGGTTGATTCGATTTTAGGATTGAAAGAGGGTGCGCGTTTTCAGATTCTCGCGCCGGTCATAAGCGGACGCAAAGGCGAGTACCGCGAAGTCTTTGAACAGATCCGGCAGGATGGCTTTCTCCGCGTGCGCGTGGATGGCGACAGCAAAGAACTCGATCAGTCAATCCAACTGGATAAAAACAAGAAACACAGCATCGAAGTCGTGGTGGACCGACTGCAGGCCGGTCCTGCGATTGCCACGCGATTGACCGATTCTCTGGAAACCGCTCTGAAGCTGAGTTCCGGCACCGTGTTGATCAGTGTGTCCGGAGGTGAAGAAATCCTCTACTCGGAACACTTCGCATGCGTGCACTGCAATATCAGTTATGAGGAACCCTCACCGAGATCCTTCTCATTCAATTCGCCGTATGGTGCGTGCGAGACCTGCAATGGCCTGGGTTCCATCATGAAAGTTGATCCGCGGCTTGTGGTGCCCGATCCATTAAAAAGCCTGGACGAAGGCGCAGCTGTGCCTTGGGGCGAGGCTCGCGAAGGCTGGTATTTCAGCATGCTGCGGCAGGTCGCGAAGGAGTATGGTTTTGAGACAGATGTCCCGTTCCATAAGTTGTCGGAAGAACTTCAGAATGTCATCTTCTATGGTACAGGCGACAAGGAGATGCGTTTTGAATATAAGGCCGCCAACCGCAAAGCGGAAGGTGTCTTCATTCACAAATTCGAAGGGATCATCAACAATCTGGAACGCCGTTACAAACAGACAACGTCCCAGAGCGTGCGAAACTGGATTGAAGGATTCATGAGCGTTTTGTCCTGCCCGGACTGTAAAGGGGCGCGTTTAAAAAAAGAGAGTCTTGCCGTGAAAATCGCGGATCAGTCTATCTCGGACATCACCCACCTTTCGATTAAACAATCGGAACAGTTCTTTACCAATCTGAAATTGTCCAAGAGGGATCAGCAGATCGCACATCAAATTCTGAATGAAATTCAGGCACGGTTCAAGTTTCTGAAAAACGTGGGGCTGGATTATTTAACTGTGGATCGCACTGCAGGCACACTCTCCGGCGGTGAAGCCCAGCGCATTCGCCTGGCCACGCAAATTGGATCGCAACTCGTGGGTGTCCTCTATATTCTGGATGAACCGTCTATCGGTTTACATCAAAGGGACAACAACCGCCTCATCGAAACCCTGACCACATTGCGGGATTTGGGCAATACTGTTGTGATTGTGGAGCATGACCGCGATACCATTTTTGCGGCGGATTATGTCATCGATCTTGGTCCCGGTGCGGGTGAGCACGGCGGCGAAGTTGTGTGTGCGGGTACAGCGGAGGACTTGATGGCCTGTCCTGAATCGATTACGGGACAGTATTTATCTGGAAAGAAAGAAATCGCTGTGCCGGAGAAAAGGAGAGATCCGGGGGGACAATCAATCATTCTAAAGGGTGCATCGGGAAATAATCTGAAAGAAATCGATGTGCGTTTCCCCATTGGCGTATTCACATGCATTACCGGCGTTTCCGGATCGGGAAAATCCACGCTCGTGAATGAAACGCTCTATCCCATTCTAATGAGGAAATTTTATCAAAGCCGCAGCGTGCCCCTCGCACATCAAGCAGTGGAGGGGTTAGAGCATGTGGACAAGGTCATTGACATAGATCAATCACCAATTGGACGCACACCGCGTTCCAATCCTGCCACCTATACGGGTGTGTTCACACATATTCGGGATCTCTTTTCGCAATTACCCGAAGCCAAGATTCGCGGATACAAACCGGGCCGGTTTAGTTTCAACGTCAGGGGCGGCCGCTGCGAAGCCTGTCAGGGCGACGGCATTATTAAAATTGAAATGCATTTTCTGCCGGATGTCTATGTGCAATGCGAAGTGTGCAAAGGCAAGCGGTACAATCGGGAGACTTTGGAGGTGAAGTATCGTGGCAAATCCATCGCGGATGTACTGGACATGACCGTTGAGGAGGCGCTGGAATTCTTCGAACGCATTCCCTCGATCAATCGCAAACTTAAAACCCTGAATGATGTGGGATTGAGCTATATCCATCTGGGGCAGCAGGCCACAACGCTTTCTGGAGGTGAAGCACAGCGTGTGAAGTTATCCACGGAACTTTCCAAAATCTCGACAGGCAGGACAATATATATTCTGGATGAACCCACGACTGGACTGCATTTTGAAGATATTCACATGCTGTTGGGTGTACTGAACCGGCTGGTGGAGAAAGGCAACACCGTGCTTGTAATCGAACACAATCCGGACGTCATCAAAACTGCGGACTGGATCATCGATCTCGGCCCCGAAGGCGGCGATGACGGCGGCCAGATCATCGCCGAAGGCACACCCGAACAGGTCGCAATGATTAAGGGATCGTATACCGGTAAGTTTTTAAAGAAGGAGTTGAACTTATAATTTAGTAAAAAGACCTCAAAGGTTTTAAAACCTTTGAGGTTTCCTTTAATTCTCCTCCAAACTATACCCCTTCGGGTATAGTTTACGTGACAATACCTAATTCCATACCCGATCAGGTATAATTCCGCAGAAATAACTTGACATTATACCCGAAAAGGTATAATTTCACCATAACACAATAATTTATACCCGATGAGGTATAGGATGTCCGATATACTTTCACAATTTATTAAAGACCGTCGTAAACTGCTCGGTCTGACACAGCCCGAACTCGCCGATCGTGCTGGCGTGGGTCTGCGATTTATCCGCGAAGTTGAACAAGGCAAGGATACCGTACGCTTGGATAAAGTCAATCAAGTATTGTCACTCTTCGGACATGAAACAGGTCCGATTCCAATAAAGCGGGACCCTCATGAATAGAAAAGCCATTGTGCTCATGTATGGTTATAAAGCCGGTGAATTGGAAGAAACGCCTGATGGCTATGTCTTTCAATACGACGCAGAGTATCTTGAGAATCCGGATACACAAGCCATAAGTCTCACGCTGCCACTAACAGAGAAAGCCTATACAAACCCCACCCTCTTTTCTTTTTTTGACGGCCTCATTCCTGAAGGTTGGTTATTGGATGTGGCCCATCGCACATGGAAACTTGATCCCCGTGACCGCATGGGCTTACTACTTGCCTGCTGCAAAGATTGTATTGGTGCTGTCAGCATCATTCTGATGGATACGGAGACTGAATCATGACCCGCTGCCTGATATGCTATGAAGTACTGGATGCAACGGAGCGCCACACCCATCCGGCCTGTCGCCAGAGATGGTTCGGTTGCCCGGAACCGCCTGAATTGCCCTATAAACTGGATGAAATCACCGATTTGGCAAGGGAGGTTGTGCACAGTCACATCACAGTGCCGGGAGTACAGGCAAAACTCTCATTGAATCTTGAAAAAATACGTCAGTCTGAATCCCGCTTTACCATTGTGGGTTTGTGGGGAAATTACATCCTGAAACCGCCTGTGAAGCAGTATCCCGGCATGCCGGAAAATGAAGATCTGACCATGCATTTGGCACAACTATTCGGCATCCAAACCGTACCCCACTGTCTGATACCGCTTCAATCCGGAGAATTGGCTTATCTCACCCGTCGTATCGACAGGCAGGAGAATGGTCGGGCCAATCACATGGAAGACATGTGTCAGCTCACCGAACGGCTCACTGAGCAGAAATATCGGGGATCCATGGAACAAGTGGGCAAAGCGATATTAAAACACACATCCAATCCGCTGTTTGATGTGATTCGCTTTGTGGAGGTCACACTTTTCTCATTCCTTACCGGTAATGCAGACATGCACCTGAAGAATTTTTCATTAATATATTTAGAGAACGGGATGATACAGCTTGCTCCGGCCTACGACCTCCTATCCACACGGCTTTTGATTCCAATGGAAAAAGATTCTGAAGAGCTGGCATTGACATTGAACGGAAAAAAATCCAATTTTAAAACAGAGGATTTTGAAATCTTTGCAATGTATCTGGGATTGAATCCCAAACAAATCGAGAATATCTGGAAGCGATTTACACGCGCACTCTCCTCTGCAATTGATTTCATAGATCACGGGATGATTCTGCCTGAAACAAAAGAAGCATATAAAAGTTTGATTTTCGAACGAGTTGCACGGCTTGAAATAAAGATAGACCTCAAAGGTTTTCAAAACCCTTGAGGTCTGCTCATCATTAAATATGATAGGACAAAACCATGAACCTTCTTGAATTCTTTTTCGGCGCACCCGCATCCGACTGGATCAAGTTCGCTGGATTCTTTTTAGGAATCTTCCTCTTTATTTTCATCGCGGAAAAAACCCGTTCCGCGCTGGGATGGCCCGCTGAAGTCACCAGAAAACTCGTGCACATCGCTACGGGTGTGCTCATCTTCTTTTGTGCCTTTCTCTTTGAATCACAGATCCCCCTGATCTATATGGCAGGAATTTTTATCGTCGTGAACTTTCTCGGGATTCAATCCGGCAAATTAAAAGGCATGCACGGCACCGAGCGGCACACATGGGGTACGGTCTATTATCCGCTCACCTTCCTGATTCTTGTACTCACCTGCTGGGAGCATCACAAAACCATTCTCATGATGT
>JABMRT010000095.1 GCA_013202295.1 Candidatus Zhuqueibacterota bacterium | reverse complement strand
GTATTTATCCTGCTGTTCGTAGGGGGCCTCGATCCGGATAAACGTCTCGACCGTATCTCCATTCTCTACAATATGTAATTTTTCTTCCGGGAGATACTGGTATCGAATCGGTGTTTTGTAGATGATCTGATTCAGGATACGTAGATTCTTGAACTCGCCGATATAAATGATGTTGTGATTCTGAATGTCGTCCAACGAAAGTGTAGAAGATATATGAAGCGAAACATTGTCCTGAAAGCGATATACGATGGGTAGGATATCCATTAAATTGCTGGTGCCGCCGAACGGGATCCCGGTTATTTCGGATTTCCACAGATTCGCATCAGGATGTTTGACAAGAAATTCGGAGAGTTCTTCTTCCGAATCGATTTTCCAATCCCGGATAATGCGATACCTGTCATAATCCGGACAAAATTCATCCATAAAAAAGTCGTCGCCTAAAATAACGGAGACAGGATTGCCGTTTTCGAAGAAGGGAGGCCATATTTTATCCTCAGTATCGACATGGCTCGGGGCGCGCGAAATCGGAGAGAACGGATTCATAAAGGTCGTGCGGTAGATGAGGTAGGAATTAATGAGCAGAAGCAGGATGATGGTGACTATCTCCCATCGCTTGAGAAAGGAGATGACCCGATCGGATTTCTGAAACATTCGATCATTCGAGGCAACGAATTTAATTTCATAATGGCCTTTGGGAATGACCAGCCGGACTTTATCTTCCTTGCCTTCATTTTTATAATATTTTTCAAGCTTGTTTCGTAATGTATGCACATGGTATCGAACCGTAGAATCTTTATTCGAATTGAAGGTGACATCCTTGCCAAATACATCTATGGCAACAGTGATTTCTTTGGGGATGCAATTTGACAAAGCGGAATCTGCGAGATAGGTCAGAAGGCTTCTGTAAATCGATGAATCCTTGAAATCCTTACTCTCGAGAATCGACTGGACAATCGATTTTTTCTTATCGTCTGTAATTGTCATAGTTTATTTAAATATCACTAATTAAATTGAAACATATCAAAATAAAAATACAAAAGCAAGTCTCAGGTTATTTATTAATATAATACATTCTACATGGTTCATATGGACCATCCAACGGTATTGCAACGGTATTGCAACGGTATTGCAACGGTTTTCCAACGGTTTTTAAGTTGTGTTCTAAAGAATTTTCTATTATTATTTTTATGGATTTATTTAATCCATTTACCATTATCCCGAAAAGAGTGATGATGCATCAGAAAAGATCATCAAGCCATCACTGTTTCAGCACTCGTGCCATTTTATACAAGACGTGGCCCATTTGCCGCCTATGTATTTTTCTCCTTCCAATACTCACCCTAATGCATTGTCAGAAAAAGCAGGAATCGATCCTTGCAATCATTGGTGATCGCGCTATTACTGTGTCTGATTTTCAATCAAGATATCAGGAAATCAAAAACAAAATGAATTTGCCGGATAATGGTCAGGTGCGCAGCCAGACGTTTCAGAATATGATCGATGAAGAGCTGATGATTGAAGAAGCGATTCAAAGAGGATTTGATGCGGATTCCACCGGAAAGTATGAGAAAGAACGGCTGAAAATTCAGAGCTTGTTGGATGCCTACCTGAAACAGGTTGTGATTAAGGATATCCGAATTGAAGAAGATGAATTGAAAACATTGTATGTACGCCTGAACACCCGAGTCAAGGCGCGACATTTGTATGCTGAATCCCGAGAACAGGCGGATTCCATCCGCGCAGAACTCATGCAAGGCAAGTCATTTGAGGAATTGGCGAGCGATATATACAAAGATCCTCAATTACGGGATACAGGCGGCAATGTGGGATATTTCACAGTGGATGAAATGGATCCCTATTTTGAAGAGGCTGCATACACCCTTGGAATAGGTGAGATCTCCAAACCGGTTCGTACTGCCCAGGGGTACAGCATCATTCAGGTTCAGAAACACGTGACAAAACCTTTACTCACGGAATCTGAATATGTAAAACATCGCGCGAATTTGGAAGAGTACTGGCGCATGCGTAAGATAAAGACAGCCTCCCGGGATTATGTGGATTCCATGCGAAAGGCTTTAGATGTTTTATTTAATGATGAGGTTGTCAGTGCTGTACTCGAATCCCTGAGTAAAAGAACACCGGTTTTAAATCCTGGAGAAGATGCTACTCCAACTCCACAAAATAATGAATTAAATGATAAAGTTCTCGTCTATTCCAATTTGGGTGACTGGACGGTAGAGAAATTCCTCAGCTTCGCAAAATACAGCTCAGAAGAACAGCTTCAATGGATCGGCAATCAGGAAAATCTGGAAGATTTCATCGCAGGGATTGTGGTGCGTGCGCATTCCCTGGCTAAAGCAGAAGCTATAGATTTGCATCGATCCGAATCCTTCCAGAACCATATGAGACAAAAGATGGATGACTTTCTGCTGACGCGCATGGAAGCTTCCCTGTTCGATGATGTCACCATCCCGGAAGACACGCTTCGCGCCTACTATCACAATCATCAGCAACAGTTTATTCGGCCTCCAAGCGTTCGTCTTGCAGAGATCGTACTGGATGATGAGTCGATGATTCCCACTATTCGGAAGAAATTAAATGAAAACGTTCCCTTCGCAAAATTGGCAAAAGCATATTCTGTCAATCGGAGAAGTGCAGAACGTGATGGTGAGATTGGTTCCTTTGCCTATCAAGATCTGGGTCCTCATGCCGAACGAATTTTCCAACTCAAACAAGGTAAGTGGAAAGGGCCAATCAAAGTCAACGATCAATTTGCATTTATAAAATGTCTGGGTAAGCAATTCCACCGAACGATTTCGTTTGAAGAGGCTCGTTCAGAAATTGTGGCGATTCTCAATTCAGCCTGGAAAAGTAAGGCGAAAAATGTTCTTCTGACAACACTTCGGGAAAAGGTTAAAATTGTGACGTATCCTGAGAAATTAAAATCCATTCAAATCATTTGAACAGATAAAAAGGAAAATAAGTATGCGTAAATCAAGATTCTTTATCTCAATGGCTTTCGTATTCCTTTTCATCTTTTTAGGGCAATCCAGTCCGACTTTTGCGCAAACGCGAGGGAAAATCGTCGGCGTTGTCAGAGACGGATCCACGGAAGAGGTGCTGCAAGGAGCCAATGTCATGATCGAGGGCACCTCAATCGGAACCGCAGCGGACATGAATGGCGAATACATGATACTTCGTGTTCCACCGGGAAAGCATACGGTAGTCGCCAGTTATCTGGGTTACCGGCGGGTTGTGGTTCAAGGTGTGGAGGTGCTTACCAGTTTGACAACAACCGTGAATTTTGATCTGAAACCGGATGTTCTGCAGGGTGAAGAGTTGGTCATTGTGGCAGAAAAACTATTGGTACGAAAAGACCTTACCTCTTCTGAGGCCCGGGTTCAGGCCGATCAAATTGCAACCATGCCGGTTCAAGAAGTCGGCGACCTGCTCGATCTGCAAGCGGGGATCATTCGAGACGCTGGGAACGGCTTGCACATTCGCGGTGGACGATCATCCGAAATTGCCTATATGGTGAACGGCATCAGTATCACGGATGATTATGTGCGTCAGCAGGCGTTCACGGTCGCCAATGAATCGATTCAGGAACTGCAAGTGGTCAGCGGCACATTCAATGCGGAATACGGGAATGCAATGAGCGGTGTGATTAACATTGTCACAAAAACGGGCAATAATGATTTCTCCGCAAAATTTGAAGCATGGGCCGGGGATCATGTTAGCGGCAGAAAGGATATTTTCTGGAATATCGATGATATCAATCCAGTCACAGATTATAATTTACAGGGTACGTTTAGCGGCCCTATTATCAAAAATCGCCTCACGTACTTCTTTACAGGTAGAAGAGTAAAAGATGATGGTTGGCTTTACGGCCCCAATGCCTACAGTCCTCAAGGCAGGTCGCAGTTCATCGACGGGGATACGGTCCGTGTTATTGGAGACAGTAGCGCGGTTGCTATGAATTATAATGACCGCTGGAGCGGACAGGGCGGACTCAACTGGAAAATCATGGATCAACTCTCCTTCAAACTCGATTTTCTGGGAAGTCAATACAAGAGCAGTGGCTATAATCATAATTATCGTTTGCTCCCCAACGGTAGTACGGGTTCATCCGGTTTTACCGGATTTGGTACCACAGTCATTGCGCGGCTCACACATGTGCTTAGCAGTAAGACGTTTTATGAGCTGATCGGATCCTACAAGGAAAACGAAGCGCAATCCAAACTTTATGACAGTCCCTATGATTCACGCTATGTGCATCCGGATTCATTGACTGCCGGATCGAATGAGTTCCTGAAAGCCGGGACCAATTTATTCCGGTCCTACCGATCTACGAAAAGTTTAATTGGAAAAATCGATTTGACCAGTCAAATCACCAAGCGGCATCAGGTAAAAACAGGTATTGAGGTTCAGCAAGATCAGATCGATTTTGAAAACATTACACTGGTTCCGGTCCGTGATGAAAACGGACTGCAAATTGAACCTTTCGAACCGTACATCGAATCTCTATCCTCTGGCAATCACAACTTGTTCAAACGAGAGCCTGATAAATTTGCAGTCTATATTCAGGATAAAATCGAGTATGAAAATGTGATTATGAATATTGGTTTGCGTTTTGATTATTTCAATCCCAATGGATTGATACCTGCCGATTCAAAAGATCCCAATATCTACAATCCACAAAGACTGAATCATATTTACAAGGACAGCAATGGGGATGGAGTGATTGAACTGGCAGAGCAAGTAGAAGAAAATATGTACTCTCTGGATGAGAGACGTGAATTCTGGTATCAGGAGGCATCCGCCAAAACACAAATCAGCCCACGGTTTGGCATTGCCTATCCAATCACAGACAATGGCGTCATCCATTTCTCCTACGGTATATTTCAGCAAATTCCGGAATACAGGCAGTTGTATGAGAGCGATCAGATCAAGTTGTCCGAGGGTCAGGGCATCTGGGGACCTTTTGGGAATCCTGATTTGAATCCGCAGCGTACGACTATGTATGAGCTGGGATTGAAACAGCAAATTTCCGACAATATCGGCATCGATGTTACCGGATATTACCGGGATATCCGGGATTGGATTTCTTCCAGCGCGCCGATCCCAACCTATGTGGCGGGTGTCACCTATTCCAAAATGATCAATCGGGACTATGCCAATGTGAAAGGGATTGTATTTACGGTTACGCGTAGATTGGCTAACATGTTCTTGCTTAATCTGGACTATACCTACCAGGTTGTTCAGGGCACCAATTCGAGCCCGGAAGATGAATATCTCGCGTTAAATAATGGGGCCGAACCTAAAAGGCAGATGACTCCGCTTGACTGGGATCAAAGGCACATCCTGAATTTAAATGTCTTTGTTGGAAAATCCGATGTGGGATGTAATATGATTGCCCGCTTGAATTCGGGTCAACCGTATACGCCTGATATCCCCGCCGGTACATTAACCGGCCAGAACATTCTTCCTGGCCTGGCGACCAATACACGGCGCAGACCGAACCGTTTCACAGTTGATTTGAATGCGTTCAAACGGTTTGCTCTTCAGAAGTTCAACTGCGAAGTCTTTTTGAGGATTTATAATGTGTTTGACAGCAAGAATCCGCTTACGGTTTGGGCGGATAGCGGTAAACCGGACTATACAATTTATCAGGAACAAGAAATCGAAGCAGATCCCACCTGGTATGTCCGACCCGATTATTATTCAGAACCGAGACGAATTCAGATCGGTACTAAGATATCTTTTCAATGATAGGATCCAATCATTCTAAAGGATTACATAAGGAACGTTCATATGAAAAACAATGATTTCATATTCAGAAAATCTTTCATAGTTGTGCTGCTCCTATGCGTCTTTGCTGGTAAGGGACTGGCCCAAATCGGGGATCATGTACCTTCTGATCAACGGGGCAATCAAAATTTCAGAGCATTTACAAATGTGGATGTTAATAATATCCGGGCATCGATCTTTAATTCCGGATACAGCGGTGCACCTCGAGAAGTGCCCGAATCCGTGAATTATGAATGGCCGAAGAATACCAATCGAATTTATGTCTCCATTGTGGGCATATGGATTGGAGGTGAGGTCGTGATGGAATCTGGCGATCTGGCGCATATTGTGGATCTGTTTGCCTGGCGAACCAGTCCGGAACAGAAATCATGGACATTCGAACCGGTCCAGGGATTTCAGAATCCTGAACTGGATCCGATGCAAATTGCCAAAAGTGATGATCCTGAAACATGGCCTCCTGCATCAGAGAATGGATGGCGGGATAAATGGGATGATCCGGTCGATCCTGGCTGGGTTGGTTCATGGAACGGCTATTTCGGTAAAAATAATTATCGCGCTGACCAGGAATTATTCTACCGTTGTTCTGATGATCTCTATGATCGGGTGAATTATCAGCCCGATGATACAGATCCTACGCGCAATGGCCTTGGCGTCTTGATGGATGTGCGGACCATGGCCTGGTCGCAGGTTCTGATTAATGATGTGGTCTTTATTATCCACGATGTTAAAAATGATGGCACCAAGCGCATTCCTAAGACGTCTTTCATGATATTCTTAGCTGATTATGTAGGCGGAGATGGTCTGGATGACGAACCCTTTATCGATCTCCAGTCGGATATTGCTTTTCTCACAGATAGCGATCGCACGGGCATGGCCTCTTTTGGTGGTGAGCCTGTTGGAGTTGCCGCGATAAAATACCTTGAAACACCGGGCAATGAGGTTGATGGTATTGATAATGACGGTGACGCAGATCAATATTCAAACTTGTTAAGTATGATAGAGGGTGATTCTGAGGAATTGCTGCCTCATTTTTCCGACGATGATTTTACACCGAGAGATATCGGTCCGGGCGATAAAATCGTGCTGATCGATTTGGAAACCTTCGAACGTCAAATTATGACCTATCCAGAAAATGGGGGCACGGTCATCAGTATGGGAGTAGAGATTGATCTGCCCGTCGGAGGTGTGATCGTCGAAGAAGACTCCATAGCCAATTTGCAGGATGAAGATCTGGACGGTTTGATTGACGAGCGGTATACACTCCATCGGTGGCGATATGATGAAATCTCCAAAACCGAGAGACCTGTACGGTATATCAATTATCTGGCATTTGAACCGGGTGATACGCTAAAACGCGGTTTTATCGCTCCAGGAAAAAGCACACCACAATCGTATACTTCGCTTGCGCCAATGATTGACGAATCCCGGGATGATGGATTTGATAATGATGGCGACTGGAACGTGACCAATGATGATCTGGGGCTGGATGGTGTCAAGGGAACCGGTGATACGGGTGAAGGGGATGGTGTGTCATCCACCGGTGCTGGTACAGAATTTCCCGGCGAACCCAATATCGACAAAACGGATGTCTCCGAAACCGATTTAATCGGATTGAGTTCAGCAGTCCAGCTTCCGGTTGGTGATATCTCCTATCAAAACACACCGGATAAATATTTCTGGGATTACATCATGACACCCGGGCAATTCGATATTCCAAGACCCACTGGTGAATATGATACTTTTGTGGCTTCAGGATTTTTCCCGATGGAACCCGGTCAGAGACAGCGCATGGCAATTTCAGTTGCAATTGCAGGTGGTGGCCAAAACAGAGATGAAGACATTGCCAGCGTGATCGATAAACTGGCTGACGCCCAGAAAGCGTATGAAGCTGATTATCAATTTGCCAGGGCACCTATCCAGCCAACACTCACTGCGGTACCCGGAGATGGCAAGGTTACTCTATACTGGGACGATATTGCAGAATATTCTGTGGATCAGTATATCGAAGACATCGGAGGACGAGCCGATGATTTCGAAGGATATCGAATCTACAGGGCGACTGATCCCGCATTCCTGGACGCACTTAAGATCACAGATGGGTATGGTGTCGCACGGCTTAACAAGCCCATTGCCCAGTTTGACTTGATAGATGGTATTACCGGATTTGATCCAGTAGGAATCAAGGGTGTTCATTTTTATCTGGGCGATGATACTGGAATCGTTCATTCTTTTACAGATACGGATGTGATCAACGGGCAGCAATATTACTATGCAGTCACAGCGTATGATTTCGGATTTTCTGGCGCAGACATCGCTCCCTCAGAAACAGGAATCAGTGTGGATGTCGATCTGGAAGGCAATATACGAACCGGATCGAATGTCGCAGTGGTCAGACCCAGTGCTGAGTCTGCAGGGTATCTACCTCCTGAAGTTATAGACTTTAACCATGCGAGTGGTAGTTCCACAGGTGAGATTACCATTAATATAATTGATCCGTCCGCTATTAAACATGGTCACGTCTATGAAATCTCATTTGAAGATACGCTCATAGCAGGAGAAGATTCCGACACGCTGACAACTAAAAATTTCACGGTCATCGATACTACGGATGATGTGCTGATCATCGATCAAAGTACACTGTTCCAAATCGGTGATGAGGTGCCTGTGTTTGATGGCCTTCAACTGGTATTTCAGAACGAAGAAAGTGTTTCACTGGATGAAACAAGCTCCGGTTGGAATCGAGATGAGGTTTACTCGTTTACTTTCTCTCCGGTGACGTTCCCAGGAGTCAAGGGAGAGAAACGACCCAATGATTATCAAATCATCGTTGGGGATGTGGGCATAAGTGTTTCCAAAGATACATCGCTTGGCTTCTACCAATTGCCTTCAAAAGAAGTGAATTTCAAAATTATGAACTTGACTGAGAACAGTGAGGTTCTGTTTGGATTTGCCGAGCTGGATGGCAGCGACGGCGCATTTACTGTAGATCCCAACAATGCGGACAATACCGATATTATCATGTTGTTAGAAGAAAACAATCAGGGAAAACTCGTCTACACCTGGCAAGTTTTTATGAATCTGAAACCAAATAGTGAGAATCCTAAATCAGGAGACACACTTAGTATCTATTTAAACAAGCCATTCCTTTCGTATGATTTATATCGTTTTCAAATGAAGGAAGCGAGCATATCCAAAGATCTTGCCAGGCAGGAGCTGGACGATATCCGGGTCGTTCCCAATCCCTACATTGCCACAGTTTCGTGGGAACCCAAGAATACGTATCGGAGCGGTCGCGGTCCCCGTGAGATCCACTTCATCAATCTGCCCCAGAAGTGCACGATTCGTATCTACGATGTAAATGGTACACAGGTGGATAAACTTGAGCATGAATCACTGCTTGAAAATGGCACTGAAATTTGGGATGTGTTGAGTAGTGAAAATCTGGATATCTCCTATGGAATTTATGTCTATCATATCGATGCCCCGGATATTGGGCAAAAAACAGGAACATTCGCGATTATAAAATAAAATTAGGGTAAACAAAATGGGTAATAAAATGAATAAGCCTCAGATGAAATTGATATCCTATTTCTTGATTGGATTTGTTTGGGTGTTGATGCATTCTCAGCTTTACGGACAGGAAATCAAGAAAGTCGGTACTTCATCGGCTGCATTCTTAAGAATCCCTGTCGGCACAAAGGGCATTGCAATGGGAAGCGCATTCACGGCCATTGCAGATGATGGCTCAGCCATGTTTTGGAATCCCGGAAATATTGCTGCCTTACCAAAGCGGAGTCTTTATGTCCATCATTCGAATTGGCTTCCCGGACTCGATTTCAATTACTTCGGTTTCTCAGTGCCCATACAAAATCTGGGTGTCATTGGAATCAATGTCGTTTCCCTGAAAACCGAAGAGATGGACGTGACCACACCCGAAGCACCTATGGGGACAGGTGAGACATTTACTGGTGCGAGTATGGCAGTGGGATTGGTTTATGCAAAAAGTCTCACGGATCGTTTTTCCATCGGCGCAAATATTAAATACTTGCAGGAGCGTATTTTTCATTCCACTGCCAATGGATTTGCCTTTGACATAGGAACAATGTTTGTGACTCCGTTTCGAAATATTCGATTGGGTGTGTGTGTGTCGAATATTGGAACCGGAATGCAAATGGGTGGGGAGGATCTGAATTCCTATGTTGATGTGGCTCCAACACAGGAAGGAAACAATGACAATATCGTAGCAGAGTTGAAAACAGATCGATTTGATCTGCCCATTATCATGCGCGTAGGCATTGCTTATGATTTATGGAATCGTGAAAGTACACGGTTTACATTTGCCTGTGATGGTGTCAATCCGAATGACAATGCACAGAGTATAAATCTGGGTGCTGAATTCGCACTTTTCAAGGAATTCTTACTCCTTCGTGGAGGTTATAATGAGCTTTTCCTTGAGGATCGAGAGAAGGGCCTAACATTTGGCGCCGGGCTGAATTTGAATACACTTGATTTCGTGAATTTGGCCATCGGGTATGCCTATCAGGAATTTAAGTATTTAGGAAGCGTAAATCATATATCCATAGAGATTGATTTTTAGGACAGGGAGAGGAGGTGGTATTAGCATTTTGCGGTAAAGGTTTTCAGTGTGTTCAATTATTTGAACATCTACTCAATAATTAGGAGGGTTAGGAAATGCGTCGAATTGACATCAGTAAAGTTTTTTACGGGATAATCATTCTTATGATTATTATCCCGAGTTTCGCGGCATTTGGCCAAACAGTCAATGTGACAATGCGGTTGAACACATCCACAAATCCGGATACGGTTATGGAGCATCATTATGTAGATGCTCGTGGAGAATGTACAGGAGATAATTTGCCAGCCATCACTTGGGATAATGCTACAGGGATTGTCCTGCAGAACATTGCCGGTGACTATTGGGAAACGACCTTTCAAATGACTCCCGGTGACACGCTGCGATATAAATTTTGGACCGGGTTTGACGCCAGCACAAATACTTTTTTCAATTGGGGTTGGGAAGGAACGATAAATCCGGTTGATCCACTGGGTGGAGATAGTCGTTCATTTATTGCCGGCGATCAGGATACGACCTTAGC